>DATIYW010000189.1:0-2143 GCA_035517415.1 Thermoanaerobaculaceae bacterium | reverse complement strand
TACCGTCTCGACAATCCACCGCGCCAAAGGGACCGAGGCGCGGCTCGTCGTCCTGCTCGGCTGCGAGGAGCGGCTGCTGCCCTCCTGGCGCGCGCTGCAATCACCCGACGGCGAGCAGCTAGCCGAAGAGCGCCGCCTTTTCTACGTCGCCTGCACCCGCGCCAAGGACCAGCTGATCCTCACCCACGCGGCCACGCGCGGCGGCCGGCCCACCGGCGGCCCCTCCCGGTTCCTCGCCGAAGCCGGACTGATCGACCCACCCCAGGCGCTCGCCGCCTGAACGCCACCCATAAGTAAGGAGCACGACATGCCCAACCCCATCACCGACACCCCGACCGGCGCGGCCACCGCGCCCGCACGCACGCACGCCGACGCCGGCCTGCTGCTGCGCCGACCGTTCGCGCCCGGCGCGATCGGCTTTCGCGCCATGACCAAGGTCACCCTCAACGGCGTGCAATACGCCGGCGCGCAGGTCGCCGCGTTCCTCGGCGCCCAATCGGTCACGCAACGACTCAACCACGTCGTCCCCGGCCGCTGGCAACAACAGTTCACCCCGATCCCGAGCGACCTGGCGCCCGCCGGCGGCAAGAGGCTATACCTCGCGTGCCGGCTGACCATCACCCTCCCCGCAGAGCCCGGCGGGCCGGACGTCGAGGCGATCTACGAGGACGTCGGCGAGATGGACGCCAGCTCGTTCGCCGGCCTAAAGGCGCTCTACTCCGATGCGCGCAAGCGCGCCGGCGTCGCCGCCGGAATCGGCGCCTACCTGTACACCGCGCTCGCCCCGGTCGTGCTCCCGATCGGCCCCGGCGACCGGCAGGTCCAGTCGATCCGCCGCGGGCAGGGCAAGCCCGACCTGCTCGCGATTTCCCCGGCCACCGAGCAATGGCTCCGACAGGGCTACGGGGCGCGCATGAACACGCCCGCGGTCACGCGCGACCTCGGGGCGATCCTCGCCCACGGCGAACCCGAGACCGGCATGGGCCAGGGCGAAGCCGCCGAAGCACACCAGCCACCCACCGAAGCTTTCAACCCCGAGCTGGCGGCCGCCGCCCCGACCGCGGAGGCGGAGGGCAACGGTAAGGGTGTCGTGAGCGTGGACTTCGGCGGCCTCGGACCCGCCGCCGCGTGAGCGCCGACCCGCGCAGCCGGCTCGCCGCCCAAGCGGCGGCGGCCGGCTACCCGCCCGACCTCCTCGCGGTCATCGCGCACGCCACGCTCCCCGCCTACCGGGCCGGCGACCAGCTCGAAGACCCGCAGATCGAACAGGTAATCGGCGCGGTCGAGGTGCTCGCCCAAGCCGGCTACCGGGCCGACTCGCTTGCCCAGCACACTGGCGACTACCGGCGCCGCCACGGCGAGGACTGGCGCCAGCCGTTCTGGGCCCGCGCGCTCGCTCTCGCGAGCGTCCGCTACCGCCGCCCGGATATCTACGGGCTCTCTCCGTGCGAGACCGATCCCGACCGGCTCGCCAAGCACGCCGCCAGCCAAGCCGCAGCGCGGCCCGCCTGAACCAGTCCTCTCTCGAACCGAAAGGAGAGCGAGATGAGCGATCTCGCCCTCGCCCCCGCCGACACCCCGGCGCAGGGCGCCACCACGGCGGCCGCGCTCGCCGCGCGCATCGACGTCCCACGCCGGCTCCCACCCCGCCACGACGGGGAGCCGATCCGACACTTATCGCACTCGTCCTACGCGCTCTGGGTCAGCTGCAAGGAGGCGTGGAGGCTCAGATACCTGCAAGGCCGCAAAGAGCCCCCATCCGGCTCGATGTTCCTCGGCTCGCGCGTCGACGACGCGCTCAGCCTCTACTACCGAACGATCCTCGAGCACCACGAGCGGCTCGACCTCGCGCAGGTCAAGGACGCCTACCGCGACCTCTGGCACGCCGAGCTCCAAGCCGAAGAAGAGGAGAAGCTCGGCGTCGACTGGCAGGACATCCAGCCCGACGGCGCGTTCGAGCTGGGGCTGGCGGCGCTCGAGCTGACCTTCGAGCAGCTCGTCCCGAAGCTCGGCGAGCCGCTCGCGGTGCAACGCCGGCTCGAGTTCACACTCGCCCCCGGCCTGACCGAGTGGACAATCGTGTGCTACCCAGACCTCGAGACACGCGCCAACGGCGTGAGCGGCGAGCCGATCGACCGCGTCA
>DATIYW010000188.1:0-8589 GCA_035517415.1 Thermoanaerobaculaceae bacterium | reverse complement strand
CCGCTCCACCTCGAGGAGTACCCCTACCGCCTCGAGGCCGGCACCGGCAACGTGCTCGGCATCGCCGGCCTCCACTTCGCCCAGGCCTACCTCGCCCGGCGCGGCGTGGCGGCGATCTACCGCCACGAGATGGAGCTGTTCGCCCACCTGCAGGCCGGCCTCGCCGCGATCGAGGGCGTGACGCTGCACGGCACCACCAGCCTGGAGAACCGGCTGCCGGTGCTCTCGCTCACCGTCGCCGGCCGCGACCCGGCCGACGTCGGCACGCTGCTCGACGTGGAGTACAACGTCGCCGCCCGCACCGGGCTGCAGTGCGCGCCGCTCGTCCACCAGCAGATGGGCACCGCGACGCACGGCACGGTGCGGCTCTCGGTCGGACCGATGAACGTCGCCGCGGACGTCGACGCGGCGGTCGCCGCACTGACCGAGATCGCCGCGGAGGCGCGCGCCGGAGCAGCGGTCTAGACCGACGAGACCGCCCGCGCCGCGCCGGATCAGCGCGGCGGCGGGAGGACGACGGCGTCGGCGACCACCTCGGCGAGGGTCTTGACCTCGACGCCGAGGCGGTAGTGGCGGTCGAGCTCCATCAGCTGGTCGATGCAGTTGTGGCAGGGCGTGACGACGACCTTGGCGCCGGTGGCGCGGATCTGCTCGGCCTTGATCCGGCCGCTCTCCAAGCGCTTGGCGGCGTGCTCGGAGGCCGCGAGCATGCCGCCCCCGCCGCCGCAGCAGTAGTTGTCCTCGCGGTTCGGCGTCATCTCCACGAAGTCCGCGGCCGCGCGGCGGAGGACGACACGCTGCTCCTCGATCACGCCGCCGTTGCGGACCAGGTTGCAGGGGTCGTGGAGCGTGACCCGCGCCGGGTTGCGCGCCGGGTCGAGCTGCAGCCGGCCGGCGGCGACGTAGTCCGCCATCACCTCGACCATGCTGCGGACCGGAACCGGCAGCCGCCGGCCGAACCACTCCGGCGCCTCCCAGCGCAGCGCGCGGTAGCCGTGGCCGCACTCGGCGGTGACGATCTCCTCGACGCCGAGCGCCTCGGCGCGCCGCACCACCTTCGCCGCGAGCTCGCGCGCCGAGTCGACGTCGGCGGCGAAGAAGCCGTAGTTGGTGACGTCGAAGTCGGTCGACGACAGTGTCCAGTCCTCGCCCGCGGCGTGGAAGATCAGGCCGGCGGCGGCGAGCGAGAGCGGGAAGAACTTGATCTCGCGGGGATTGACGAGGTAGAGCACGCGCGCGCCGGCGCGGTCGACCGGCATCGCCGCGGCCGGGTCGCCGACGGTGCCGCGCAGGTCGTCCTGGAGCCAGGCGATCGTCTCGGCGACGTCGTCCCTGCCGATCGCCATGTTGTTGCCGCTCGCCAGACCGTTGTCGGCGTTGGTGCGGATGCCGCGCGGCGTGAGGCCGGCGGCGCCCAGCACCGCGCGGCCGTAGCGGAGGACCGCGGCCGGGTCGAGGCCGACGCTGCAGTGGAGCGCGCAGCGCCCGCACAGCGTGCAGCGGCCGAACGCGGCGTCCTCCAACTCGGCGAGGGCGTCGTCGTCGACCGCGCGGGCCCCGACGAGCGCGGGGGCGAGGCGGCCGAGCAAGGTGTGGTGGCGCCGGTAGAGGCGGGCGAGGCGCTCCACCTTGCGTCCCGGGACCGAGTCGAGCTCGCCGTCGGCGAGGAAGACGTGGCAGGAGTCGGCGCACAGCCCGCAGCGCACGCAGGCGGCGAGGAACGCCGCGCCGCGCGCGTCGAGCCGCTCGCCGAGCGCCCGCAGCGCGCGCGCAGCGACCGGGGCGCGATCAGCCACGCGCGGCCCCGGCGGGATGCGGCCGCACGCCGCGGCGGCCGAAGTTCGCCCCGGTGAGGCGCCGGCTGGTGAGGAGGAACAGCATGTGGCGGAGCTTGCCGAGCGGCGCGTAGAGGAGCAGCGCCCCGCCGGCGAGCTGCGACGCCGCGAGCCACGCGGGGGTCAGCACGCCCGCCGCGCCGGTCGCGAGCGCGAGGTCGACGAGGACGTTGGCGAGGAAGTCGTCGGGCACGGAGAGGCCTCGCAGCGTCGGGTCGGCCGCGCGCTTGGCGAGCAGAGCGAGGCCGCACGCGAGGCCGGCGGCGAGCAGGCCGGCGAGGGCCGTCCCGCCGGAGCGCGGGAGCGCCGGCACGAACGGGCTCGAGAGGAGCCGGACGAGCATCGCGAGGATCGCGGCGTGGTAGACGATCCCGGCGGCGTAGGTCGGCAGGTGGCGCCGCGCGCTCTCCTTCGCCCACGGCGCGAACGCGACCGTGAAGGCGTAGGCGACGCCGGCCGCGGCGCGCCCCTTCGCCGGCGCGAGCGGTGGCGCGATCCGGCCCAGGCGCAGGCGCTGCGCCGCGAGCGAGCCGGCCGCGACCGCGGCCGAGACGACGACGAACACGGCGGAGGCGTTCATCGCGCGACCGCCGGCAGCGGGCGCGATCCGGCGTCGCGGGCCGCGCGCCTCGCGCTCAAACGCATCCCTCCGGCTTCGGCAGCCCGGCGATCTTGCACGCGCCCTTCGCCGGCCCGGCGGTGAACAGCTTGTAGATCGCGCGCAGGTTGATGCCGGTGTCCTGGCAGAGCTTGCGGATCATCGGCGCGGTGCCGTGCTCGGCCCAGTAGGCGCGGATGTGCCGCACCACCGCCCAGTGCTCCGGCGTCATCGCGGTGATTCCCTCCTGCGCGGCGAACAGGCGGGCCACCTCGTCGTCCCAGATCTCCGGCTGCTGGAGGAACCCCTCCTGGTCGACGGCGAAGCTCCGTCCTTCGATCGTGATGTTCGGCATTGCCCTCCCCCGGCGGCGCGCGGTCGCGCGCCGGCGCAAGCGTAGCGGCGGGATGGGCAGGTTGCAAGATCGGATTAATTCTGAGACAGAATTGCAGAGGCGGATCGCTGTTGGTAGAATGTCATGCGGATTGGAGGCGGGCAGGAATTGGACGACTTGGCGAGCGATCCCAAGGTCCGCGACGCGCTCGGCGAGCTGCAGCAGTACCTCTCCGATGCGATCGCGCCGCTGATGGTCGCCGACGCAGTCGCCCTCCTCCTCAAGCTCCCGCCGCAGCTCACCGCCGCGGAGATCCACGTCTGGACCGTCTCGCAGTATCGCCGCCTCGGCGCCAGCGTGCCGCTCTCGGACTACCTCTACCACGCGATGCGCAAGATCCACCTTCTCGGCGAGTTCACGCTCGTCCCCGGGGCGGAGCTGGACGCGTTCCTGGCCGGGCTCAAGGCGCACGTCCTCGAGTCCTGCCCTCCCGACGACCGCGAGGTACTGCGCGACAACCTCGAGCACTTGGGCGAGGCGCAGATCGCGGCCGCCTCGCCCGTGCCGATCCTCCACCGCCTCGCCGCCGACCATGAGCTGCTCGCCGCCGCCGGCGACGTCGCGGCGAAGGACGGTGGCCTGCGGGGGCGGCGGTTCGCGCAGCTCGTCGAACGCCTCGCGCGCCTGCCGGCGCCGGCGAGCGCAGACGCCGCCGTGCCCGCCGCCGGCCGCGGCGACTTCGCCTCCCAGCTCCTCGCCGTCGCCGCGCGCAGCGCCGCCGACGGCGAGGAGTTCCGCGAGTACCGTGAGCACCTCAACGAGAAGGGGCTCTCGATCTCGATGGAGGAGCTGTTCCGCAACCTCTCGCGCCGCCTTCCCGACTGGGTGGTGCCGAGCGCCGGCGAGGACCGCCCGGCGCCGGTCCCCGCCACCGCTCAGGCGATGCAGCGCGTGGTGACGCTCGAGCAGGATCCGCGCGAGAGCGCGAGGCGCTTCCAGGAGCTGGTCCAGGCCGCGATCGAGCAGGTCAACGGCGGCTCGCTCGGGCGCGCCGTCACGATGATCGACCTCGCCGCCGCGATCCTCGCCGAGAAGAAGGTGGACGCGGCGTTCGTCCAGTCCTACCGCGACCAGGCGCACGCCTCGCTCGACCCGCAGCGGCTGCGCAGGTTCTCCGAGGATGCGGCCAGCCAGCCGCTGCTGCGCCGGTTGATGGCGTTCTTCCCGGCGCTCGCTCCGGACCGGCTGCTCGACGAGCTCCAGCACGAGGAGGCGCGCGAGCGGCGCCGCCTCCTGCTCGCGCTGCTCGAGGCCCACGGCGCGCCGGCGCGCGCCCTCGCGGTCCAGCGGCTGCAGGAGTCGATCACGACGTTCGGCGACAAGGACGCCTACTACCAGCGCAACCTGCTCTACCTGCTGCGGCGCATCCCGCGCCCGGCCGACGCCGCGATCGAGCCGGAGCTCGAGCTCGCGATCCGCCTGTCGCAGCCCGACCATCCCGGGCGTCTGGTCAAGGAGGCGCTTGCCAACCTCGGGCAGCTCAAGGACGAGCGCGCCGAGCGCGCGCTCGTCACGCGGGTCGGCGAGCTCGAGTCGGTGCTGCTGAAGTCGGGGGAGGCGCGCGCCGACCGCGACGAGCTGTCGAGCGCTCTCGACCGCGCGGTGTTCGCGCTCGCGCGCCACGGCACGCCGTCGGCGCTGCGCGCGGTCGTCAACCACTCCCTCAAGCGCCATCCCCAGCTCGGAGACACGACCGCACGCCTGGCGTCGCTGTCGGGCCAGGACCTGTCGGGCGACCCCGAGTTGGTACACCGCCTGGCCCAGGCGTTGGTCGCGGAGACGCCGCACAAGGTGTTCGGCTTCGTCCTGCGCCGCAGCTCGCCGAACCTCATGCACCTGATCGAGGCGCTCTCGGCGACGCCGAGCGCCGAGGTGCGCGCGGTGCTCGCCGGCCTGGTCGAGCGCTTCCCCGACGAGGAGTTCGGCGTCGCCGCGGCGAAGGCGCTCGCCGGCGGTCCGGTGCCGGTGCAGTCGGAGGAGGCGAAGGCGGCGAGCCTCGCCGGCGACCTCGAGGTGTTCGGCCTGCCGACGCTGCTGCAGAACCTCTCCCAGTCGGAGGCGACCGGGACGCTCGCGATCACCGACAAGAGCGGCGCCGCGATCGGCGTGATCACGCTCGCCGGCGGGAAGCTCGGCGGGTGCAAGAGCGCCCACCTGCGCGGCGAGGAAGCGCTGTTCCAGATGATCGAGCGCCCCAGCGAGGGCGCGTTCTCGTTCGTCAACCGGCGCGACGCCGGCTCCTCGACCGACTCGCACGGCGAGAAGCCGCGCGACCTCGTGCCGATCTTCTTCGAGGCGATGCGGCGCTACGACGAGTTCCAGCAGGCGTGCGCGCTCGTCCCCGACTACGCCTGCCTGAAGCCGACCGGGAGCAAGCCGACGCGGCCCGCCGACGAGACCGACTCGGCGCTGCTCCACGAGGTGTGGCGGCGGGCGAGCGGCGGCGCGGCGGCGCTGGAGTGCGAGTCGGGCCTGCAGGCCGACTCCTACCGCGTCCGCCGCCTGCTCGCGCACTGGGTGGAGGAGGGCGCGCTCGAGCCGCGCTAGACTGCCCTGCCGCCCATGTCGAGCGGCCGATCCTCGGAGGCGTGATGACATCGATGCGTTCGCGCAAGCACCTCGTCCTCGCAGCCGCGTTGGCCGCTCCCGCCCTGCTGCTGGCGGCGGGCGAGGTCTCGGGTCCCGCCGCCCACCGCCGCAAGGGCGACGACTGCACCACCGTCGCCGCGGGCCGCCTGGCGACCGCCGACGGTTCGGTGATGACCTCGGAGGCGTGCGACGGCCACGACGGGCGGACCTGGGTCGACGTCAGGCCGCACCGCTCCCACCGCGCCGGCGAGACGACCGAGATCCGCGCCAAGACCGACCTCCAGTTCGCGCCCGACGACCTGCGCCCGACCCAGGTGCTGGGCTCGATCCCGCAGGTGGCCGAGACCTACGGCTACGTCAACACCATCTACCCGGCCGTCAACGAGCACCAGCTCGCGATCGGCGAGTCCACGTTCGGCGGCAAGGAGGTGATGGCGAGCGAGAAGGGGCTGATCAACTGCTACGAGCTCACCCGCCTGATGGCCGAGCGCTGCCGCACCGCGCGTGAGGCGATCGCGCTCGCCGGGCAGCTGCTGGCGAAGTACGGGTGGAACGACGAGGGCGAGACGCTGACGATCGCCGACACCCGCGAGGTGTGGCTGATGGAGATCGTCGGGCCGGGCAAGGACCGCGTCGGCGCGGTGTGGGTGGCGCGGCGGGTGCCCGACGGGCACGTCACGGTGGCCGCCAACGCCTCGCGGATCCGCGAGCTGGAGTGCAAGGACGCCGAGAACTGGGCCTGCTCCGACAACGTCGTCAGCCGCGCGGTCGAGCTCGGCCTCTACGATCCCAAGGCAGGCCACCCGTTCGAGTTCTGCTACGCCTACGCGGAGCGCGGCAACTTCGGCTCCTCGCGCCGCGAGTGGCGCGCGCTGAGCCTGCTCGCGCCGTCGCTCAAGCTCAACGCCAACGCGGAGAACTTCCCGTTCTCGGTCAAGCCCGACCGCAAGATCGGTCCGGCCGACCTGATGGCGGTGTTCCGCGACACCTACGAGGACACGCCCTACGACCTGCGTCGGTTCATGAAGGTCACCGACAAGGACGGCAAGAGCGTGCTCTCGCCCTACGCCAGCCCGTTCCTGTACTACGACCAGATGGAGCTGTACCACGTCTGGGGCGGCTGGGGCGAGAACGGCGAGCGGCCGATCGCGCGCTGGTACTGCATCACCACCTGGATCAGCCAGTCCCGAGGCTGGCTGCCCGACCCGGTCGGCGGCGTCGCCTGGCTCGGCTGGCAGAACCCGGCGACGACGACGTGGGTGCCGCTCTACGCCGGGATGCTCGACGCGCCGGCGTCGTTCAAGGTCGGCGGCGACAGGTTCGGCGGCGGCCGGCCCGCGTTCACGCCGAAGTCCGCGTGGTGGTCGTTCAACCGCGTCGCCAAGCTCTCAGCGCAGCGCTGGGGCGACATCCGCCAGGACGTCTACGCGGTGCGCGACCCGCTCCAGGCCGAGGGGCTCGCGCTCCAGGCGCAACTCGACGCAGAGATCTCCAAGCGGCTGGAGGCCGGCGACAAGGGCGCGCTCGCCGCCCTCACCGAGCGCGTCGACGCCTACGCCGCGAAGGTCGTCGCGGCCTACTGGCAGCTCGGCGACGACATCTGGACGCGCTACGACGAGAAGTTCTGAGGCGGCGCCGGTGAGGCCGACGGCGCGCTCGGCGCGCGGGCGGGTCCGCCTCGTGCACTGGAACGAGCGCGAGGGAGCCGTCTGCGCCGAGCGCCTGTCCCGGCTCGGCTACGAGGTCGCGGTCGGGCCGGTGGACGGCGTCGCGGGGTTGCGCGCGCTGCGCGAGCATCCCCCCGAGGCGGTCGTGATCGACCTCTCGCGGCTGCCCTCGGCCGGCCGCGACGTCGGCCTCGCGCTGCGCACCTCCCCCGCCACCCGCCGGGTGCCGCTGCTGTTCGTCGGCGGCGAGGCGGCGAAGGTCGAGGGCGTGCGGAAGCACCTCCCCGACGCCGCCTACACCGCCTGGGACGCGATCGGCCACGACCTCGAGAGCGCCATCGCCCGCCCGCCGGCGAACCCGGTGGTGCCGGACTCGGCGCTGGCGGGCTACTCGGGCCGGCCGCTGGCGCACAAGCTCGGCATCGCGCCCGGCGCCCGCGTCGCGCTGCTCGGCGCCCCGGGCGGCTTCGCCGACACGCTCGGGGAGCTGCCCGCCGGCGCGCGCCTCACGCGCAGCGCGCGCGGGCCGTTCGACCTCGCGATCTGGTTCTGCCGCGACCTCGCCGCGCTCGCGGCGGGCATCGCCGGGCGCGCGGCCGCGCTCGGCGAGCGCCCGATTTGGATCGCCTGGCCGAAGAAGACCTCGCCGCTGGCCTCCGACGTCTCGGAGCGCGAGGTCCGCGCGGCGGGCCTCGCCGCCGGCCTGGTCGACTACAAGGTCTGCGCGATCGACGCGGTGTGGTCGGGGCTGCTGTTCCGGCGCCGGCGCGCGAAGCCGCGCTGACCGCCCCGCCTCGCACCGCCCCCCTCGCGGTTGACGCGGCCGGGCGACCTGCCTAGCCTGGGAGGCCAGTGGACCAGCCCCCGCATCACTCGGCGCGGAACCGCTTCCTGCCCTTCGTCCTGGGCGCGCTCGCGCTCGCCGCGGCGCTCGCCGTCGCGGCCGAGCTCGCGGCGGTCGCCATCCCGCACGCGGCGCTGGTCGCGAGCCGCTGGCTGCTGATCGCGGCGCTCGTCGGCTGGGGGCTCGAGCGCCGCTCGCTCACCACCTGGATCCTGGTCAGCATGGTGATCGGCGCCGAGATCGGCCACGACCTGCCGGCGGTCGCGGTCAACCTGCGGGTGCTGTCGCTGGTGTTCCTGCGCATGATCAAGACGATCATCGCGCCGCTGCTGTTCGCCACCCTGGTGGTCGGCGTCGCCGGCCACTCCGACCTCAAGCAGGTCGGGCGCATGGGCGTGAAGGCGCTCGTCTACTTCGAGCTCGTCACCACCGTCGCGCTCTTCATCGGCCTGGCCGCGATCAACCTATCGAAGGCCGGCAAGGGGATCACGCTGCCGCCGGTCGCGCACGCCGAGAAGCTGGAGGCGGTCAAGGAGACACCCTCGGAGATCATCCAGCACATCTTCCCCGAGAACATCGCGAAGTCGATTGCCGAGGGGCAGGTCCTCCAGGTCGTCGTGTTCTCGCTCGTGTTCGGCGTCGCGCTCGCGCTGCTGTCCGAG
>DATIYW010000187.1:0-8680 GCA_035517415.1 Thermoanaerobaculaceae bacterium | reverse complement strand
GGTGACGGTCACCTCTTCGGCGACCTTGGCCTGCGGCATGGTGGCGTCGAGCTTCTGCGTCTGGGCCGCGTTGACCTTGATCGACGTGTCGATGGTCTGGAAGCCCTGGAGCTCGAACTTGACGTGATAGTCGCCGGGCGGAAGGAACGGGAAGATGTAGTCGCCGCTGCCGCCGGTGGTGGCGACGCGGGCGCCCTGCAGCGCCGGTGAGGTGGCGGTCACGGTCACGCCCGGAAGCGCGTCCTTGCCGTCGCTCACGTGCCCGGAAAGCGTGCCGGTCGGGTTCTGCGCCAAGGCGGGAAATGTGACCAAGGCGATCAAGACGCCTAGGGTTGCGAATCGTCTCATCCTGTCCTCCTTGCTTGGTTGTCGTTCTTTGACCACATCAAAGCGGAGCCTCTCGGCTCGCCGTAGCTGCCCGGGGCGTTGCCGCACGAGCCCCGGCCGAGCTGAGAATCGGTCACGCCTCCTTTCCGGGGGGAAGGGACTGGAACCCGCGGAGCCTCACACGACTCGTCGCGGAATTGGGACGTTCGACTCCACGAAAATTGACAGAAGCAAGCACAATGCCAGAGTTTGGCATCACTGGACTGCAAATGCGGTCGAATTTATACAGAGACATGGACGCAATATTCGGTTTCTTGGACGGCGCAACGGTCCCGGCCGGTCAGGCCAGCGATGCGATCCCGAGCCGGCGGAAGAGCAGCGACGGGGTGGTCACGGCGCACGCGAGCGAGAACGCCTCGCCGTCGTCGCCGGCGGCCTCAAGCCCGGCGAGCAGCCGCCTGATCGAGCCGCGGAGCTCGACGAGCGGGTGGGCGGCGACCGGTCGGCCGCGCCGGATCGCGACGGCGGCCGTGCGCAGGGCGAATGCGAGCCGTCCGGGCTCGACGCGGACCGGGCCGGCCGGTACCGCGAGGTAGAAGCCGTCGCCGAGGCGCTCGAGCAGCCGCGCCTGGCTCGCCCCCAGCGCGCCCGTCACGACGAGGTTGGCGGGGCCGGTCGCCGGTGGGTGGCGGTAGGAGGGCCGCACCGCGCCACCCGCCGTGGCGCCGGTGCGCTGCGCGTCCGCCCAGCTGGTGTGCGGCGGGCCGATCCGGCCGGCGCCGACGAGCTCGAGGCCGGCCGACGGCAGCCCCTCGCCGTCGCACGGGAGCGGCAGCAGACCGCCGGGGCCGGCGCGCTGGTCGGTCAGTCGCCAGGCGCGGGACACCCGAGCGGCACGGAGCGGGGCGGCCGCGTCGTCCCGGGGGCGGACCAGCTCCTGCGCCAGCGCCACCACCAGCGGCGCCGCCACGGCCGGGGCGAGCAGGACGTCGGCGAGCGCGTGCGGCGCCCCCGGGCCGGCCATCGTCAGGAGCGTCGCGTCGACGGCGCGCCGGGCGAGCGCGTCGAGGTCGAGGGCGGCGAACTCGCGGGCGGCGAAGTGGAAGTGACGCCAGGGTCCGCGCTCGGGGGCGACGAGCAGCTCGACGACGGCACCGGACGCGTCCGCCCGGGCCCGGAACCCCTCGCCGGTCACGAGCGTGGTCGTCGACGCGCCCGCGAGCGTGCGCACCCGTGCCAGCCGGAGGTCGGCCCGCGCGCGATCGAGGCGGGCGGCGAGCTCCCGGGCGAACGACTCCTGCGCCTCCAGATCGATCACTGCGGCCGGCGGAGGCGCCGGCGCGGTGCCGAGCACGCCTCGCGGCGGGAGCGGGTCGGCGTCCGAGACCATCGCCTCGATCGCCGCCTGGGCCGCGTCGCGCCCGGCTCGAGCGCCGCTCCCGGCCGCGGCGGCGAACCCGGCGCGCCCGCCCGCCGCGACCCGACAGCCGACGCCCACCTCGCGCGTCGTGCCGCGCCGCCACTCGCCGTCGGCCTCCCGCGTGACGACGGTCGTCTGCCCGAGCCGGGCGAACACCTCGTAGCGCGCGCCGCGGCGCGCGAGCACCTCGCCGGCACTCTGCACGGCCGCGTCGAGGGCGAGGCGGGAGCGGCTCATCGCGCCTCGAGGCCCTCGACCAGCAGCCAGGGCGCCGCCGCGCCGGTGGGGACGATCTCGCCCTCCTTCCCGCACCAGCCGGGCTCCGCGCTCGCCTCGGGCGGGCACGCGGCGGCGAGGAGCCCGCGCCTGACGGCGGCGAGCCCGCCGACGAGGGTGAACGGGCGGAGCTCGCGCCGACGCTCGCCGCGGCGCAGCGCGAACGCGGTGCGGACCTCGAGCATCACCGTCCCCGAGGCCGGCTCGACCGTGCCGTTCGCGAGGCCGGCGATCTCCACCGCCGCCTCGCTCCGCGGGGGATCCGGCGTCGGTTCCGCGACCGAGGCGATCAGGTTGGAGATGCGCGGCCGCGGCGGCACGTGGACGTGGGCGCGCCGCGCGCTCCCGGGCGGGACGCCGAGCGCCGCGGCGCCCGCGGCGTCGGCCAGCGCCCCGACCAGGACGCCGGCGCGCAGGAGCGGGCGCGGCTGCGCCGGCGCCCCCTCGTCGTCGCTCGAGAACGCGCCCGGAAGGTCGGCCCGCGTCGGGTCGTCGGTGACGTCGAGGGGGAGATCGACGAGGCGCTCGCCGATGCGACCGGCCCACGGCGAGCCCCCGCCGCACATCGCGTCGGACTCGAGCGGGTGGCCGAACAACTCGTGCACGAGCACGGCGCTCGCGGCCGGTGCGAACAGCAGCCGGTGCCGTCCGGGCCGCAGCCGGGCGGCCTCGAGCGCCGCTTGCGGCGCCGCTCCCGTCGCCGGCGGCGGCCAGACCGAGAGGGAGCGGACGCCGTCCTCCCGCGTCAGCTCGGCGAGCGGCGGGCGGCGGATCGCCACCGCGCCCGCCGTCGTCACCACCACCGCCCAGCTCCACCGCCAGCGCACGCTGCGGCAGCCGGCCGGGAGTGCCGCGGCGAGCGGCTCGAGCGCCGGCGCGGGCGGGAAGGCGGCCGCGGCGAACGGCGGGATGCGGCGGGCGGGGAGGTCGAGGAGCGACGCGAGCGCGGCGCGCTCGATGCCGTCGGTGGAGTGGAACACGCCGTCGCGGCGCACCGCCGCGCCCTCGCGGAGCAGCGTCTCGCGCCCGGCGATGCGGCCGCGCTCGAGGCGCCAGCAGGTGTCGGCGCGGCGCTCGAGGTAGACGTCGACGAGCCCGGGCACCCGGGCGCGCGCCACCGCCGCCGCCAGCTCCGCGAGTTGGAGGTTCGCGTCGTCGCCCATGCCGCCGTCGTGATAGCATAGTCCGCTTTCCGGCCGAGCCGGACAAACAGCGCCGTTCATGGGAGATCGCCGGCGGCGTCGGGCCGCTCGGGCGGATCACGGGGGGAGCGAGCGTGAGCGAGGACGTGCGCAGACGCCTGGCGGAGCTCGAGGCGGCGAGCCTCGAGGGCGGTGGCAAGGGTCGCATCCAGAAGCAGCACGACGCGGGCAAGCTCACGGCGCGCGAGCGGCTCGACCTTCTCCTCGACCCGGGCTCGTTCGAGGAGGTCGACCGCCTCGTGGTCCACCGCAGCCACGACTTCGGTATGGAGAAGCAGCGCTTCCCCGGCGACGGCGTGGTCACCGGGTTCGGTCGCGTCGAGGGCCGCTCGGTGGCCGTCTTCGCCCAGGACTTCACCGTCTTCGGCGGCTCGCTGTCCGAGGCGTTCGCCGAGAAGGTGTGCAAGATCATGGACCTGGCGCTGAAGTTCGGCGTCCCGGTGGTGGGGCTCAACGACTCCGGCGGGGCGCGCATCCAGGAGGGCGTGGTCTCGCTCGCCGGCTACGCCGACATCTTCCTCCGCAACACGCTCGCCTCCGGCGTGGTGCCGCAGATCTCCGCGATCCTCGGGCCGTGCGCGGGCGGCGCGGTCTACTCGCCCGCGATCACCGACTTCGTGTTCATGGCCAAGAGCACCAGCTACATGTTCGTCACCGGGCCGGAGGTGATCCGCACCGTCACCCACGAGGACGTGACGATGGAGCGCCTCGGCGGCGCCGCGACCCACGCGCAGATCTCGGGCGTCGCGCACTTCGCCTGCGAGGACGACCTCGACACGCTCGCCAGCATCCGCAAGCTGCTCGGCTTCATCCCCGCCAACAACGCCGCGGACCCTCCGTTGCGCCCCACCGCCGACCCCCCTGACCGCGAGGACGCGGCGCTCGACGGCCTGGTCCCGGCCGATCCCAACAAGCCGTACGACATCAAGGACCTGATCCGCGCAGTGGCGGACGACCGCGAGTTCTTCGAGGTCCACGCCCACTTCGCGCGCAACATCGTGGTCGGCTTCGCGCGCCTGGCCGGACGCCCGGTCGGGGTGGTGGCAAACCAGCCGATGCATCTCGCCGGCGTGCTCGACATCAACGCCTCGGTCAAAGGGGCGCGCTTCGTGCGTTTCTGCGACGCGTTCAACGTGCCGCTGCTGATCGTCGAGGACGTGCCCGGGTTCCTGCCGGGGGTGGAGCAGGAGCACGGCGGCATCATCCGCCACGGCGCCAAGCTGCTGTTCGCGCTCGCCGAGGCGACCGTCCCGAAGGTCACGGTGATCGCCCGCAAGGCGTACGGCGGCGCCTACTGCGTGATGGGTTCCAAGCACATCCGCACCGACTTCAACTTCGCCTACCCGACCGCGGAGATCGCCGTGATGGGCCCGCAGGGCGCGGTGAACATCCTCTACAAGCGCGAGATCGACCGCGCCGAGGACAAGGACGCGAAGCGCGCCGAGCTGGTGCGGGAGTACGTCGACAAGTTCGCCAACCCGCTGGTCGCGGCCGAGCGGGGCTACGTCGACGCGATCATCGCGCCGCGCACGACCCGACGCCGCGTCGTCTCCGCGTTCGCCCTCGCCGGCAACAAGCGCGACTGGATGCCCGCGAAGAAGCACGGGAACATCCCGCTATGACCGTGGCGTGGCCGGTGGCCGGTGGTCGGTGGCCGGATCCGACCGCGACCTCTGCCGCGGGGTGGGTGGGGGTACCGGCCTCTGGCCACCGGTCCCCGGCCCCGCCTTTCGGAGCGCAGCCGTGAGGATCCTGATCGCGAACCGGGGGGAGATCGCGGTGCGCCTCATCCGCGCCTGCCGCGAGCTCGGCCACGGCAGCGTCGCCATCTACTCCGACGCGGACCGCACCCAGCCGCACGCGCTGGCCGCCGACGTCGCGGTGCGGATCGGGCCGCCTCCGGCGCGCGAGTCGTACCTCGACCAGGCCGCGATCCTCGCCGCCGCCCGCGCCACCGGCGCCGCGGCGATCCACCCCGGCTACGGCTTCCTCGCCGAGAACGCGGCGTTCGCGCGCGCGGTCGAGGATGCCGGCCTGGTGTGGATCGGCCCGCCGCCCGACGTGATCGAGCTGCTCGGCTCGAAGACCGCCGCCCGCGAGGTCGCGCAGCGGGTGGGCGCGCCGGTGGTGCCGGGCAGCGCGCCCCTGCCGGACGCGGCCGCCGCGCGGGCGTTCGCCGCCGGGATCGGCTACCCGATCCTGCTCAAGGCGGTCGGCGGCGGCGGCGGCAAGGGGATGCGGGTGGTGCGCTCGGACGAGGAGACCGACGAGGCGTTCGCGCGCGCGGCCTCGGAGGGGCGCGCCTTCTTCGCCGACCCGCGGGTCTACGCGGAGAAGCTGATCGAGCGCCCGCGTCACATCGAGGTGCAGATCCTCGGCGACCGACACGGCCGTCTCGTGCACTTCGGCGAGCGCGAGTGCTCGCTGCAGCGCCGCCACCAGAAGGTGTTCGAGGAGTGCCCGTCGGCGGTGGTCGACGCCGAGCTGCGTGCGCGCCTCGGCGCGGCCGCGCTCGCGGTCGCCGGCGCCGCCGGGTACCGTTCGGCCGGCACCGTCGAGTTCCTGCTCGCGCCGTCGGGGGAGTTCTACTTCCTCGAGGTCAACACGCGGCTGCAGGTGGAGCACCCGGTGACCGAGGCGGTGTACGGCGTCGACCTCGCCCAGCTGATGATCCGCGAGGCGCTCGGCGAGGAGATCGATCTGCGCCAGGAGGCGATCCGCCCGCGGGGTCACGCGGTGGAGTGCCGCATCTACGCCGAGGACCCGCTGCGGGGATTCGCCCCGTCGCCGGGCACGATCCAGTTCCTCGAGCGGCCCGACGGGCCCGGCGTGCGCGTCGACAGCGGCGTGCGCGAGGGGTCGGTGGTGCCGCTCGAGTACGACCCGATCCTGGCCAAGCTGGTGGTGTGGGGCGAGGACCGCAGCGCCGCGCTCGCCCGGCTCCGCCGCGCCCTCGACGAGTACCGCATCGCCGGGATCGCGACCACGCTGCCGCTCTTCCGCCTCCTCCTCGACGTGCCGGAGTTCGTCTCCGGCGACCTCCACACCGGCCTGCTCGACGATCTCCTTACGCGCGGGCCGGTGCAGGCGCAGGAGGCGGCGGTCGATCCCGAGCTCGAGGAGGCGGCGATCGTCGCCGCCGCCTGCCTCGCCCTCGAGGAGGCCGGGCGTCTCTCGCCCGGGGACCTCGCGAGCTCGGAGCGCGAGGGCGAGCGCTGGCGCATCGCCGGGCGGATGCGCGCCCAGGCGCGGGGGGCGGATTGATGCGCTGGTGGGTGGCGCGCGACGGCGGGCGCGTCGAGGTCACGGCGCGCCGCGTCGACGGCGGGTTCGAGGTCACGCTGGACGGCGCGGTGCATCGCGTCGAGCTGCTCCCGGTCCACGCCGGCCTCTCGGCGCTGTTCCGCGGCGACGGCGCCAACTTCGCCGTCGCGAGCCAGCGCCTGGGCCGGGACCACTGGCGGATCTCGCTGGCGCAGCGGCATTTCGAGGTGCGGCTGCGGAGCCCGCTGGAGCGCGCCGCGGGCGCCGGGGCAGCGGGCCACGCCGGCCCGCACGAGGTGCGCGCGCCGATCCCCGGACGGGTCGTCGGCGTGAGCGTCGCCGCCGGCGAGGCGGTCAAGCCCGGCCAGCCGCTGGTCGTGCTCGAGGCGATGAAGATGGAAAACCAGATCTGCGCGGAGGCCGCCGGGACCGTCGAGCGCGTCCTGGTGGCGCCCGGCGCGACGGTGGAGAGCGGCCAGGTCCTGGTCGTCGTCCACTAGCCCGCCCTCCGGACGAGGTTCGGCGCCGGCCCGCGCGGGTTCCTCGCAACTTCGCGCCGCTTCCGATGTGAGCCGAATCACCTCGCGGGCAGGTCGCGTGGGCGAGACTCTCCTCGGGGAGGGAGCACGCCTGGACGGCCTCTCCTCGGAGGCTGAAAGATGCGAACCCCCGCCCGAGCCATCGCGACCCTCGCCGCGTGCGCCGCGCTGACGCTGGCCGCGTCCGACGCCGGCGCGCTCCTCGGCGCCCCGGTCGATCGCGACGTCGCAAGCGCGCTCTCCGGGCCGGTGCGCAGCGGCGAGCACGTGGTGGTGCCGCGGCTTGAACTCGGCGACGGGACGGTGGCCTCGCTCGACCTCGAGGCGTTCGATATCTTTACCCCGGACGCGAACCTGGTCGAGTTCACCGCCAAGGGCCCGCGCCGCCTCGCGACCCCCGCCGACCGCTACTTCCGCGGCACCGTGGTGGGCGACCTCGACTCGGCCGTGTTCCTCGCAATCGGCGATTCGCTCCGCGGCCTGGTGTTCACCGGCGGGAAGGTCTACGCGCTCGCGCCGGAGCACAACGCCTACGCGGCGGGCGTCGCGGACCTGCGCGCGGCCGTGCGGCGGATCGACCCGGCCGAGCTTGGCCCGGCGCCGTTCGCGTGCGGCGCCGAGACGCTCCCGGTGCCGCCGCCCGAGCGCGGCGAGGTCTCGGCGCTGGGGGGCCCGGTCGCAGTCCAGCCGAACTTCACCAGCACCGTGTACACCGTCAAGCTCGGGCTCGAGACCGACTACGAGTTCTACCAGATGTTCGGCTCGAGCAGCGGCGCGCTCCGCTTCATCGGCGACCTCACCGCGGCGGCCTCGGTGATCTACCTGCGCGACGTCAGGACCGTCTTCCAGATCGGCACCGTCCACCTCTACTCGACCGCGACCAATCCCTGGAGCGGATCGTACTCGGACACCCTGACGCTGCTCTACGCGCTCGGAGACTACTGGCACGCGAACTACGCCGGCGTGTCGCGGACGACGGTCCACATGCTGAGCGGCAAGAACCTCGGCGGCGGCATCGCCTGGCTCGGCGTGCTGTGCTCCGGCGACTTCGGGTTCCAGACCTGCGACTCGCAGGGCGCCAACTGCGTCACCCACTACGGCGGCGGCTACGGCCTGAGCTCGAGCCTGTCGGCGACGTTCAGCACCACCAGCCCGAACCTCTACTGGGACGTGCTGTGCTACACCCACGAGATCGGCCACAACTTCAACTCCCCGCACACCCACTGCTACAGCCCGCCGATCGACCACTGCTACAACTCGGAGTCGGGGTGCTACTCGGGGCCGCTGTGCGCCAACGGCACCAGCGACCCGTGCAACGTCGGCACGATCATGAGCTACTGCCACCTCCGTCCCGGCGGCTACGCCAACAGCACGCTCACGTTCGGCACCACCGGGACCGCGAGCCAGGCGGTCACCGACCTGATGCGGAACTTCGTCGAGAGCAAGTCGGCCTGCCTGCTCGCCTACGCGGCGGCGCCCACCGTGACCGGGGTCAGTCCGCCCGGCGGGCCGACCGGGGGCGGCACCGGCGTCACGGTCTCCGGGACGGGGTTCCAGCCCTACGCGACGGTCACGATCGGCGGCGTCAACGCGACCTCGGTCTCGGTGGTCAACGCCACCACCATCACCGCCACCACCGGCGCCCACGCGGC
>DATIYW010000186.1:0-4318 GCA_035517415.1 Thermoanaerobaculaceae bacterium | reverse complement strand
ACGCTAATCTGCCGGCCCCGCTGCTGTCAAGGTCCGGTTGAGACGCCGTCCGTACTCCGCTCCGGCGAAGGCGTCGGGGGTACAGAGAACCGCCGGCAGCGCCGCTCCGGAGCCTCACGGCTCGACGGCGGGCGCCTGCGGCTCCTCCTCGCGGGTGATCGCCCGCAGCTTCTGGCGCAGCACGAGGATCTCGAGCGCCAGGCCCGCCAGCCGCGCCGCCTCCTGCACGACCCCGGTCGGGACGCCGGCGACGCCCTCCTCGCCGCGGTCGAGCCAGGCGTAGCCCGCGGTCTTGCCGCGCACCTTGACCGGGGCGACGATCGCCTCCCGCGGTTGCGGCGCGCCGAGCGCCTCGAGCAGCAGGTCGTTGCCCTCGCCGCCGCCGAGCGGCCCGATGTGGACGGGCATCGCCTCGGAGAGGTTGAGGAACAGCGAGGGGCGGTCGAGCGGCAGGATCAGCGTGTGGAAGTCCTCCTCCACCACCCCGTCGCCGCGCGCCGCCCACCCCATCACCTTGCCCTGGTGGATCGAGAACAGGGCGACCCGGTCGCCGTGCGGCGCGAGGAAGTCGAGGACGAGCGCCGCGACCTGGTCGCGATGGGTCGCGACCGAGAGCGACTCGGCGAGGCTCGCCGGCGGGCCCGCCTCCACCGGCGGCGCGGTCGTGCCGAGCGGCGCGAGGTGGGGGAAGGTGGCGGCGATCGCCGGCGGGTCGCGGAGCGCGGGCGCGTCGAGCGCCTGCAGCAGCTCCTGCGTCGAGGACTCGAGCTTCCAGAACTGCCGCCACTCGCGCACCGTGCCGCGGGGCGGGCCGGGCGGGGGCGCCGACGCCGTCTCGCCCGGAGCGGCTGCGGGGATCGCGAGCGACGCCGCGAGCGCCGCCTCCGTCGCCACGTGCGGGCGCGGGACCAGGCTGGTGAGCTTGGCGATCTCGTCGATCAGCAACAGGTCGTTGGGGTTGGCCAACGCCACGTCGAGGTTGCGGCCCTGGCGGTGGAACGCCACCACCAGGTTGCGCTTGGCGAATGCGGGCGGGAGGATGGCGCGGACCTCGGCCGGGATGGTGGCGAGCTCGAGCGTGGTGGCCGCCGGACAGCCGCTCTGCTGCGAGAGCGCCTCGAGCAGGGCCGTCTCGTTGATCAGCCCGAGGCGGACCAGCCACGTGCCCAGCCGGCCCCCGGCGCGCCGGCACGCCTCGAGGCCGCTGCGCAGTCCGTCGGGGGACAGCACGCCCCGGTCGATGAGGATCTCTCCGAGTCGCGGCACGTGTGTAGGCTCCGGCACGGAGTATAGCGCCGCGCCGTCGGCGTCCCGGCTCAGCCGGGCGCCGTCGGATCGCAGTGCTGGAACATGACGAGCGCGTCCTCGCCGTCGGTGTAGTAGCGCGGGCGGCGCCCGATCACGTCGTAGCCGAGCCAACGGTAGAGGCGGAAGGCGCGCCGGTTGGAGGTGCGGACCTCGAGCACGAGGCCGCGCGCCCGCGCCCGCTGCGCCTCCTCGCGCGCCTCGGCGAGCAGCGACGTGGCGAGCCCTTTGCCCTCGTGCAGCGGGTGGGTGGCGACCTTGAGGACGTGCAGCTCGTCCACCTGCCAACAGGCGAACAGGTAGGCCGCGAGGTAGCCGGCCTCGGTGTAGACGACGCGCTGGAAGCGCAGTGGCTGGCCCACCTCCTGGAGATAGAGATGCGCCGGCCACGGATCCGGGAACACCTCCGCCTCGAGCTTCGCCACCGCGGGGACGTCCTCGGTGCGGGCGGGACGGATCAGGAAGCCTTGGGCGAGGGCGGCCATGGGGGGAGGGTCCGGGTCGGGATCGCGGCCGGCGGCGGGTCGACGTACACCGGCACGAGCTCCGCGGTTTCGATGCTCTCACCGGCGCCGAGGAGGCGGAGCATCGCCTCGGCGGCACCGCAGGAGGCCGGCGCGACGCGCGTGCCCTCCGGGAGCGGCACTCCCGGCGGGCCGATCACGGGCAGCCTCGACTCCGCGAGCGCTGCAACCTCGACCGGACGCGGCTCGGCGCCGGCGGCGAGCCGCCCTCCCGCTCGGGAGAAGGGCTGAGCGTAGACGAAGCCGCGCCGCGCCGGCTGCACGGCGAGGCACTCATCGACGTCGGTGCGCGCCGCCTGGGCGAGCAGCGACGGGAAGCCGTGGGCCGGGATTCCGAGCGCGAGCGAGAGGCCCGACGCGGTGGCGAGCGCCACGCGGACGCCGGTGAACGAGCCCGGCCCGCGCGTCGCGACGACCGCCTCGAGGCGCCGGCGCTCGACCCCGGCGGCACGCAGGAGGAGGTCGACGCCCGCCATCACCAGCTCCGAGCGCGGCGTCGGCCCGGCGAGCGAGATCGCGCCCGGCGCCGCCAGGCCGGGGGCGGCGAGCGCGAGCTCGAGCCGCGGCCCGCAGGCGGCGATCGCGAGCACGGTTTCCACGCCGCAAGTCTTGCCCGCGGGGGCGGCGCCGTCAAGTACAATTCCGGCGGAATGAAGCAGACGCCGATGCTGCAGCAGTACCTGGAGCTCAAAGGCCAGGTCGACGACGCGCTGCTCCTCTACCGGCTCGGCGACTTCTACGAGCTGTTCTTCGAGGACGCGGAACGCGCCGCCCCGGTGCTCGGCATCGTGCTGACGCGGCGCCGGCACAACGACGAGGTCAGCTCGCCGATGTGCGGCATCCCGCACCACGCGGTGACGAGCTACGTCGGCAAGCTGCTCGACGCCGGCTTCAAGGTCGCGATCGCCGAGCAGGTCGAGGACCCGGCGAAGGCGGGCGGCCTGGTGCGCCGCGCCGTGATCCGCGTCCTGACGCCCGGGACGGTCACCGAGCCCGAGCTGCTCGGCGACGGCGAGCGGCGCTACCTGGTGGCGTGGCGGCCGAGCGGACCCGGGGTCGCGGCGGCGTTCGTCGAGGCCGCCTCCGGCGAGTTCGGCGGCGCGTCGTGCGGGAGCCCGGACGAGGCGCGCGAGCTGCTGCGCCAGCTGCGGCCGCGTGAGGTCCTCCTCCCCGAGGGCGGGGCCGGGATCGACGGCTGGGCCGGGGAGCTCGGCGACCCGGTCCTCACCACCAGGCCGGCGGCGTGGTTCGAGCCGTCGCGCGGCGACGAGCTGCTGCGCCAGGCGCTCGCGGTCGGGTCGCTGCGCGCGTTCGAGCTTGATCCCGGCGAGCCGCTGGTGGGCGCGGCGGGCGCGCTGGTCGAGTACATCCGCTCGACGCAGGGCGAGATGCCGCGCCACCTGCGCGGCTTCGAGCGCCGGCGCCGCGCCGGCGAGGTGGTGCTCGACGACGCCGCGATCCGCAACCTCGAGATCCTCCGCGAGCCCGGCGGCGGGCGCCGCGCCACGGTCGCGAGCGTCCTCGACCACACCGCGACCGCGATGGGCGCGCGCCTGCTCCGCGACTGGCTCGTCCGCCCGCTCGCCGACGCCGAGCGCGCGTCCGCGCGCCACGACGCGGTCGCGGCGTTGATCGACGACCCCGCGCGGCTGGCTGCGCTGCAGGCGCTGCTGTGCGCGGCCGGCGACCTGGAGCGCGCCGCCTCGCGCCTCGGCCTCTCCCAGGTCCGGCCGGGCGAGCTGGCCGGGCTGCGCCGCGCGCTCGCGGTGCTGCCGGAGGCGAAGGCGGAGCTGGAGGCGTCGGCGAGCCAGCTGCTCGCGGCGCTCGGCGCCGAGGTGGACCCGCTCGCCGACCTGCGCGAGGACCTCGAGCGCACCCTCGCCGAGGAGCCGCCGGCGCTCGCCGGCCCCGGCGCGATCCGCTCCGGTTGCGATCCGGCGCTCGACGAGGCGCGCCAGCTCAGTCGCGGCGCCAAGGAGGTGCTCGGCGAGCTCGAGGCGCGCGAGCGCGCCCGGACCGGGATCAGCAACCTCCGCGTGCGCTACAACCGCGTGTTCGGCTACGCCTTCGAGGTGTCGCGCCAGCACCTCGAGCGCGTTCCGCCGGAGTGGATCCGGCGCCAGACCCTGACCGGCGCCGAGCGCTACGTCACGCCCGAGCTCGAGGAGCTGGAGCGCCGCATCACCGGCGCGGAGGGGCGCGCCGAGGAGCGCGAGCGCGAGCTCTACGCCGAGCTGGTGGCGCGCTGCGCGGCGTGTGCCGGGCGGCTGGCGGGATCGGCCCGCGCGCTCGCCCGCGCGGACGTGCTCGCCTCGTTCGCCGAGCAGGCGCGGCGCGCCCGCTACTGCCGGCCGCGCCTCGTCGCGGGGCCGCGGGTGAGGCTGACGGGCTCGCGCCACCCGGTGGTCGAGGCGCTGGCGCGCTCGCCGTTCGTGCCCAACGACGTCGACCTCGACGGCGACCGCCGGCAGATCGTGGTGCTCACCGGC
>DATIYW010000185.1:0-3079 GCA_035517415.1 Thermoanaerobaculaceae bacterium | reverse complement strand
CGGGCTGACCGGCGTGGTTGCGCTCCTGGGCTGGCTCAAGGGCAGCCTTGCCTGGGCCGGCGCCGTTGCCAGCTACGTGCCGATGGCGCCGGCGACGGCGCTCTCCACGGTCGCGCTCGCCGGCGCGGTCGCGGCCCGGGTCCGGGAGAGCTCGAGCCGCCGCGCGCGCCTCGCCGCCGCGGCCGTCTGCGCGCTGGTGGGCCTGCAGGCCGCAGGCGTGCTCGCCCAGCTCGCCGCCGGTGTCGATCTCGGGTTCGACCGCGTCTTCGCGCCGGCCGCCGCGGCCCAGAGCGCGATGGCCGGACGGATGTCCCCGGTCACCGCCGCGCTCTTCGTCGGCTTCGCGCTCGCGCTGCTCTTCGAGTTGGTCGCCGGAGAGAAGCCGCGCGTGCGCGACGTGGTGACGATCACGGCCGGTTTGGTGCTCGCCGGCGCAACCGCGATCGCGATCAGCTACGCGCTCGGGGCGCCGTTCCTCTACACCGGCGGCGTGGTGCCGGTCGCGCTCCCCACCGCTCTCGCCGCCGCGTCGCTCGCCGCGGCGCTGCTCGCCACCCGCCAACGCCGGGCATGGGGCGCGAAGGCCTACCTCGCCATCGCCCTTGTCATCGTCGTCGGCGTCGCGGTCACGCTCGCCTGCTACGGCGTGATCTCGACCCTCGAGCGTGAGCGCGCCCACGCCGCCTTCGTCCGGCGCGCCTCCACGCTTTCCACCGCGGTCGAGCGCTCGATGGTGGAGAACCTCGACGAGGTGAGGGATGTCGCGGCGCGCTTCGCGGACCAGGCCGCGGCCGATCCCGCGGCGCTCCGCCGCTTCCTCGTGGACCGGGCAGGGACCCACTCCGCGATCCTCGCGCTCGGCTGGGCGCCGCGCGTGGAGGCGAGCGGGGTGAGGGCGCTCGAGGAATCGGCGCGGCATCACGGCGAGCCGGCGTTTCGCGTCCACGCCGCCGGCGGCGCCGCGCTGACCGGCACCGTGGACCGCTACCCGCTCCGGTTCGTCGCCGGGCCGGCGGCGGGGCCCGCGCTGGAGGGGCTCGACCTCGCGTCGGAGGCCGCGCTCCGCGAACTCCTCGAAGCCGCGGAGCGCAGCGGCGAGCTGGCGGCGAGCGGCGAGGTCAGGCCGCTCGGGACGGGCATCGCGGCGCCGACGGTGTGGGCCGCGGTGCCGGTGATCGGGCCCGCGAGCGGGGGCGCGGCCGGCGTCGTAGGTTTTGCGGTCGGGGTGTTCTCGCTCCCGCGCATGCTCGCGGCGAGCCTGGCCGGGCTTAACCAGGGCGGCGTCGCGCTGTCGCTCGCCGCGAACCCGGCGGAGGGTGCGCCGGCGGGAGGCGGGGCGGATTCGGGGGCCGAGTGGACGCGGAGCTTCACGTTCGGGGGGCGGTCGTTCCAGCTCCGCGCCAGCTCCGGCCCCTCCTCCTCGAGTGAAGGCCGGGACTGGCTCGCCGAGGTCGTGCTCGGCGGCGGCCTGCTCCTCACCATGCTGCTCGGGCTCTATCTGATGGCCGGTGCGCGCCACGCCGAGGAGGTGAGTCGGATCGTCGAGGAGTTGCGCCAAAGCGAGCGGCGGGCGTCCGAGAGCTCCTCGCTGCTCGAGCAGGTCCTCGCTGCGCTCCCGGTGCCGGTGTTCCTCAAGCGCAGGGACGCCACCTATGAGCTCTGCAACGCCGAGATGGGGCGTTGGTTCGGGCACTCTCCCGACGAGATCCGCGGCCGGCGCTCCGACGAGCTGTACCCGCCGGGTGAGGCGGAGCAGCTCCAAGCCATGGACGCCGAGCTCCTCGACCTGCCAGGCTCGCGAACCCTGTCGATGCCGATCACGCGAGCCGACGGCGAGACGCGCGAGACGACCGTGCACAAGGCGAGCGTCCTCGACGCCCGAGGGAGGGTCCGAGGCGTCGTCGGCGTCATGTTCGATGTGACCGAGCGGACCCGCGCCGAGGCGTTGCAGGCGGCGCTGCTCGAGCTCTCCGAGGCCGCTCACACATCGACCGGCCTCGCCGACCTGCTCCCGCGCGTCCACCGCGTGATCGCGCGCCTGATGCCGGCGGGCAACTGCTACGTCGCGCTGCTCGAGCCGGCGAGCGGGCAGCTCACGTTCCCTTACTTCGTCGACGAGGAGGACGTCAGCCCGCCCGCCCCGCGCCGGCCCGGGCGCGGCCTCACCGAGTACGTGCTGCGCACCGGAAGTCCCGCGCTGGTGTCGCCGAAGCGCTTTGCGGAGCTGGTCGCCGCCGGCGAGGTGGAGACGCTGGGCGCGCCGTCGATCGACTGGCTCGGCGTGCCGCTCGTCATCGACGGCGCCTCGCGGGGTGTCCTGGCGGTTCAGACGTACACCGAAGGGGTGCGTTACGGCGACCGCGAGCGTGACCTGCTGACCGTGGTCGCGCGCTCGATCTCCGAGGCGATCGAGCGCACCCGGGCGGCGGCGGCGTTGCGCGAGAGCGAGGAGCGCTTCCGCTCGCTCGCCGCCTCGGCCAGCGACGCGATCCTCACCGCCGACTCTCGCGGCACGATCGTCTACGCCAACCCCGCCGCCGCAGCCGCCTTCGGCTACCCGGAGGGCATGGCGGGACAGCCGATCGACCTGATCGTGCCGCCCCGCTTCCGCGGCCAGCACTGGGCCGGCTTCAGCCGCGCCGCGGCGAAGGGAACCAGCAGGATCGCCGGTCAGGCGGTCGAGTTGGTGGCGCAGCGCCGCGACGGCAGCGAGTTCCCGGTCGAGCTCTCGCTCGCCACCTGGCGCGCGCAGGGCCAGGTCTTCTTCACCGCGATCGTGCGCGACGTCTCCGAGCGTAAGAAAGTCGAGGAGCAACTGCTCCGCGCACAGCGGATGGAGGCGGTCGGGCGGCTCGCCGGCGGCGCCGCACACGACCTCAACAACGCGATGCAGTCGATGCTCGCCAGCGTCGCGCTGGCGCGCGCCGGCGCCGCGGAGCCTGCCGCGCTCGAGCGGGCCCTGGCCGCGCTCACCGACGAGATCGGCCGCGCGGCGGCCACGACCCGGCAGCTGCTGCTGTTCTCGCAGCGCGAGGTGACCAAGTTCGAGCCGCTCGACCTCGCCGAGGTCGTGCGCGCG
>DATIYW010000184.1:0-28818 GCA_035517415.1 Thermoanaerobaculaceae bacterium | reverse complement strand
CGTCCGCACCTCCTCACCCTCAGGCCGCTTCTTCGCCTACGCCTCCGTCATCGACAACGCCACCTCCGACCCCATCTGCGTCCCCGCCGTCAAGCTCCCTCGCTCCGCCTCCCAACCAACCCCCACTCCCACCCCGCCGCCCCCAACGCCGACCCCGACCACGCCCGCTCCGACGCCCACACCCACGTCGCCCGTGCCGACGCCGACCCCGACGTCGGGCCCGCCGTCGCCCACGCCTTCGGCGACGCCCACCGGCGTGATCGGGACCGTGACGGCGATGAACGGGATCATGTACACGCTCGGGCTCGCCGGCGCCAACGGCAACCCGACCGCGGAGCAGGCCGTCGCCACCATCAAGTCGGGCGGCGTCGGCGCGCTCATCGATCAACTCATCACCAGGTGGCCTTCGCTCGCCACGAAGCTGTCGAACGGCGTACGGGTCGACTACGGCAGCGGGTACACGACCAAAGGCGGCACGCTCGTCATTGGCAGCGTGGTGGCGACCTACTCCGGCTTCACCCAGACGTCGTCGGGCTTCTCGTTCGACCTCCAGGCGACCAACAGCGGGCTGCACGTGAACGGCGGGACGGTCGCGCTCCAGAATGCGAGCGGCCACGTCGCCTGCGCGACGAGCGGCGCGCACCCCGTGTGTGACGCCAGCGTGAGCGGAAACGGGCCCTGGCAGGCCCCGTCCTCGACTGACGGTGACGCGGCGCCCGCGGCGCAGAGCTCGGTCACCGTCACCGGAAGCGCCCACTTCGACCTCGGCGCGTGCCCCAAGTACCCAGTCTCCGGATCCGCGACGATCAACGAGGGCGGGCGGGTCAAGGTGGTCGGCTTCAACGGCAAGTGCGACGGGACCTACGACTACAGCGGCCCGGCGATGGACCGTTGGGCGGTGGTGGGCCCGAGCATCGGCGCGACCACCCCCTGCCACGTGCTCCCGAACACCATCATGCTCGGCTACATGGGCTACATCAACGAGAACGGCATCCTGACCATCGACCCGGCGCTCGTCCTCCTGGCGCGACAGCTGCGGCCGACCGGGGTCTACACCGGATCGGGAGTGCTCACGGCGAACCAGGTCACCGGACGCTACTCCTACACCTACACCGAGGACGACGGCACCCCGACCAAGGTCTGGTGCTCGTACACGCTGCCGCGCATCAACGCCGGCCAGGACCCGGCTCAGTACCAGGGGCCCGCCACCATCAACCTCGCCATGCCGATCTCGGACAACTGCACCGCGAGCGCGACCAGCACCGCCGTCTTCCAGCGCTGCACGGACAACAGTGCCCTCTGCGGACTCGGGGGATTCGGCGGAGCCTCTGCCGCTGCGTTCCCGCTCAAGCGCTGACCCCCGAGCGTGATCTGGGGCGACGCCGCCGGCGGTCAGCGCGGCAGGTCGTCGAGGACGATGCCGAGATTGGCGAACCCGGCCTCGTGACAGAGGTCCACGAACGCCATCACCTTCTGGTAGGGCACGGTCCCGTCCGCCCCGACGAACGCGAGGCTGGACTCGCGCCCCCGTGCGAGCGCAGCCAGGCGCGCCGCGACAGAACCGGGCGGCAACAGCTCGGAGTTGGCGAAGACGGCGCCGTCCGCGCGGAGCTGGAGCACGAGCTGCGGCAGCGGCGGCGCCACGTCGATCGGCTTGGGGGGAACGTGCGCGGCGTAGCCCATGCGGACCACCGGCACCGCCACCATGAAGATGATGAGCAGGACGAGGACCACATCAACCAGCGGCGTGACGTTGATCTCGCACCGTTGGCCATTCGAGTCGGAGCCTGTCATCGCCATGGCTGCCTCCTCAGCGCGACGCGGAGCCGCCGCGCTGCAGTGTCACCAGCGCCACGCGTGTCACGCCCGCCTGGTTGATCTGCTGGAGCACCGACCGGACCGCCGCGAACGGCAGCGCGCGGTCGCCACGCACGATGATCGCGGACTCGCCGTCCGGGGTCTGCCGCAGCCGGGCGCCGAGGTCGCCGGGCGCGACCTCCTGATCGTTGAGGAAGACGCGGCCATCGGTCCGCACCGAGACGGTGCGCGCCGCGCGATCGTCCCGCAACTTCGCGGGCTTCGCCGTCTCCGGCACGTCGACCGAAACGCCGTCGTTGATCATCGGTGTGACGACCATGAAGATGATGAGCAGCACCAGGCACACGTCCACGAGCGGTGTCACGTTGATCGATGCCTGGATCCCTCGCGAACCCCGCATCGCCTGCGTGTCCATCGTCGCGCCCTCCGCCCCTTTGGACACGCGAGCCAGGCGAATGCAAACCCGCGGGGATGGTTCAGGGTCGCTTCGCGGCGGTCGCGGCGGTGACCAGCCTCTCCAGCGCCTTCAGGTCGATGTCGGCCAGCTTCCTGATGTACACGCAGCCCTTCCCCGACTTGTGCCTGCCCAGATTGGCCAGCAGTTCCTCGGCGTCAGCGGCGGCGCGGAGGCCATACACCGCAATGTCGCCCTTGCGGGAAGCAAACCCGACGAGGCAGGTGTCGCCCTCGCGTCCGCTGTCGTACTTATAGTGGCGGGAGCCGAAGCCGACGATACTGGTGCCCCACATCCTCGGCGGCTGCTTCGTGGCCCTCGCCATCAGGTCTGTCAGCAGCTCGCAGTCCGCGCGTCGCGCCTCGTCGTCGATCGCGTCGAGGTACGCGGCCACGCTCGAATCGCTCGCCCTCGTCTTGACATCCGCCATCGCCCTGCCTCCCGCCGCGCCGCGGTCGAACGCCTACTTGGCGTCCGAGTTCCACATGTCGTGGATCGACTTCCACGTCCCGTCGTGCTGCTTCTTCCACAGGCAGACGTACTTCCCCTTCTCGTTCACGGTCTTGCCGTCGGGTCCCTTGTACGAGTCCTCGTAGGTCCCCGTGGTGAAGCCGAGATCGCCGCTGACCTGCGCGTGCGTCGTCTTCCACGAGATCGCGAACTCCGGGATGGCGAAGTACGCCCCCCACACCTTCGCCGCCGCGGCCCTGCCGGCCGCCAGCGGCTCGTCCGGCGGGTAGACGAGCGCGTCGTCGGCGTAGAAGGAAACCACCCGATCCGTGTCCTTCGCCGCCGCCGCCTTGGACCAATCGTCGTCGAGCTTGACCAGCGCCCTCGCGCTCGCGTCCATGTCGGCCGCGCGCACCGTTGCCGACGGCATGATCGCGAGCACCGCGATCAGCGCGAACGCCCAGGTTCCACCTCGCCGACCTCGGATGGCTCCACGGACGCTCGACGAACCACCATCAAACGAGTACCTCGTCATGGTTGGATCCCTCCTCCTTGTCGATTACCGGCAGGTATCCTACTACGCGTCGAATGAGCGAGGGCGGGGACTCGCCCCGCCCTGTCGCTTCTGAGTCTTCGCGGGCCCCTGACCCCTGGCCCCTGGACCCGCTCTTCTCGAGAGGGGCAAGGCCCTCCCCTACTTGACCACCTTGCGGACCATCGCCTCGATCACGCCGGGCTCGAGCTCCTCGAGCTCGTACGTCACCTCGGCGATCGGCTTGTTGACCTTGAGGATGCGGGTGAGGTCGATGGGTGTGCCCTCGACCACCACGTCGCACGGCGTCGCGTTGATGGTCGCCTGAAGGTCGGCGATCTGGCCGTTCGAGTAGCCCATCGCCGGCAGGATCTGCCCGGAGTTGGGGTACTTCTTGTAGGTGGCCGCGATGGTGCCGACGGCGTACGGCTTGGCGTCGACGATCTCGGCCGCGCCCGCGTTCTTCGCCGCGAACCACCCGGCGCCGTAGGTCATGCCGCCGTGGGTGAGCGTCGGGCCGTCCTCGACCACCAGCGCGCGCTTGCCGTGGATCAGCTCGGGCTTGTCCACGGTGATCGTCGAGGCGCACTTGATCACCCGCGCCTTGGGGTTGTACTTGCGGCAGTTGTCGATCACCTCGACGACCTTGATCGGGTCCGCGGTCTGCACCTTGTTGACGATCAGCAGGTCCGCCATCAGGAAGTTGGATTCGCCCGGGAAGTACGTCAGCTCGTGGCCGGGGCGATGCGGGTCGACCAGCGTGATCAGGAGGTCCGCCTTGTAGAACGAGGTGTCGTTGTTGCCGCCGTCCCAGAGGATGACGTCGGCTTCCTTCTCCGCCTCGCGCAGGATCATCTCGTAGTCCACCCCGGCGTAGACGATGAAACCGGCGTCGATGTGCGGCTCGTACTCCTCGCGCTCCTCGATCGTGCACTCGTGCTTGTCGAGGTCGGCGTAGGTCTCGAAGCGCTGGCACGCCTGCCTGGCGAGGTCGCCGTACGGCATCGGGTGGCGCACCGCCACGACCTTCTTGCCGAGCTTCTTGAGGATGCGCGAGACGTAGCGGGTGGTCTGCGACTTCCCCACCCCGGTGCGAACGGCGCAGATCGCGATCACCGGCTTGGTCGACGGGAGCATCGTGCGCTGCACCGAGCAGACGCCGAAGTTGGCGCCCCAGGCGATCACGTGGCTGCCCTTGTCCATCACGTACTGATGCGGCACGTCGGAGTACGAGAACCAGACCTCGTCGACGTGGTTCTCCTTGACCAGGCGCTCCAGCTGGTCCTCGGCGACGATCGGAATGCCCTTCGGATAGAGGGGTCCGGCCAGCACCGCCGGGTAGACTCGGCCCTCGATATCCGGGATCTGCGTCGCGGTGAAGGCGATCACCTCCACGTCGGCGTTTTTCCGGAACAGGCAGTTGAAGTTGTGGAAGTCGCGGCCCGCGGCTCCCATGATCACGGCCTTACGCTTCGCCATATCCACCTCCTCGGTGAGCCGGCGAGCGGCCAATCCGTTCTGCGGGCCGTTCGACCGGGGCTCGGCATGGCGTACCGAGCGGCTCCGCCGGGTATGGCTGAACCGGCGGCTTAAATCCGGTTGTCAGTGGCCGGTAGTCGGTGGCCGGTGACTGAACGGGACCGCCTCGCGATCGCCGTTCCGGCCCCCGGCCACTGGCCACTGGCCACGTCTTGTAGTCTTCACTCCCACTCGATCGTGCCGGGCGGCTTCGACGTCACGTCGTAGACCACCCGGTTGATGCCTCGCACCTCGTTGACGATGCGCCGCGAGATCCGGTCCATCACCTCGGGCGGGAAGCGGTACCAGTCCGCGGTCATGAAGTCCTCGGTCGTGACCGCCCGCAGCGCGACGACGTTCTCGTAGGTGCGCAGGTCGCCCATCACCCCGACGCTGCGCACCGGCAGCAGCACGGCGAGCGCCTGCGCGATCTCGCGGTAGAGGCCGCCGGCGCGGATCTCATCCATGAAGATCGCGTCGGCGCGCTGCAGCAGCGCGACCCGCTCGGGCGTGACCTCGCCGAGGATGCGCACCGCCAGCCCCGGTCCGGGGAACGGGTGGCGCCAGACGAACTCCTCCGGCAGCCCGATCTCGCGGCCGAGGCGCCGCACCTCGTCCTTGAACAGCCAGCGCAGCGGCTCGACCAGCTTGAGCCCGAGCCGCTCCGGCAGGCCGCCGACGTTGTGGTGGGTCTTGATCGTCTGCGACGGCCCGCGCACCGACGTCGACTCGATCACGTCCGGGTAAAGCGTGCCCTGCGCGAGGTATGAGGCGTCCGGGAAGCGCTTCGCCTCCTCCTCGAACACGGCGATGAACTCGCGGCCGATGCGGCGGCGCTTCTCCTCGGGGTCACCGACCCCGGCCAGGCGCGCGAAGAACCGCTCCGCCGCGTTGACCCGGTCGACCGCCAGTCCGTAGCTGGCGAAGCGCTGCTGCACCTTGTCGCCCTCGTCGAGGCGGAGCAACCCGGTGTCGACGAAGATCGGCGCGGTGCGCTCCTCTACCGCCTCGCGGCACAACAGCGCGGTGACCGAGGAGTCGACGCCGCCGGAGAGCGCGACCACGATGCGCCCCTGCGGTACCTGCTCGCGGATGCGCTCGACCGCGTCGCGCCGGATCGAGGCGGCGGTCCAGTCGCGCCGCGCCCCGCAGACGCTCAGGAAGTTGCCGAGGATCTCCTTGCCGAACTCGGTGTGGTGCACCTCGGGGTGGAATTGGATCGCGAACAGTCGCCGCGACTCGTCCGCCATCGCCGCGAGCGGCGAGTTCTCGGTGCGGCCGACGACCGAGAAGCTGTCCGGGATCCGCACCACGCGGTCGCCGTGCGACATCCAGACGCGCTGACGCGAGCGCGTCCCGGTGAACAGCGGGCAGGTCAGCTCGACGTCGAGCTCGGCCGCGCCGTACTCGCGGCTGTCGGAGCGCTCGACCACGCCGCCGAGCAGGTGCGCCATCGCCTGGTGGCCGTAACACACGCCGAGGACCGGCACGCCGAGGGCGAAGATCCCGGGGTCGGGCTCGATCGCGCCGGCCTCGTAGATCGACGCGGGACCGCCGGACAGCACGATGCCGATCGGCCCGAGCGCGGCCACGTCGGCGGCGGGGATGTCGCCGCGGCGGATCTCGCTGTAGACACCGATCTCGCGCACCCGGCGCGCAATGAGCTGGGTGTACTGGGAGCCAAAGTCCAGGATCAGCAGCGTTTCATGGCTGGTCATAGTGCCCGCACGGCAGGCCGCGGCATGCTACCAGGCCGGTCAACGGGCGGCAAGGAGAACCGGGACCGCGGGTCGGTGAACGGCGGCGGTGGCTCGAATGACGACGAGCGCAACTTGTCCGCGAAGAAGCGGCGTCCTACGATGTCATCATGAAGATCGAGCAGGTCTCAACACGGCGGGCCTTTCTGTCGTTAGCCACCACGACGGGATCACCGTGCCGGCGGGCGCGGCGTGCGGTGCTCCTGGCCTCGGCCGCGCTGTTGGCGGCGTCGGCGGCGCTGGCGCAGGAGCCGGCCAGGCCGTGGTACCTGACGCTCTACCTGCAGCAGAGCTGGCCAAAGCAGACCAACACCAACGCGCAGATCCAGCAGATCAACGCCGCCTTCGGCACCCACTTCGACGACTGGAGCGACGTCGCCAACCTCAGCCTCGGGATGCAGCTGTTCAAGCGGGTGGCACCCCACTGGAAGCTCGGGCTGCAGCTCGACTACAGCGAGGGCGCGCTCACGGGCTCGGCGACGGTCCCGACCGAGGCGGGGCCGGCCCGGCTCGCGTTCGAGCAGCGCTACAGCGTCTACTCCGACCTGTACGTGGTCGCCCACTATCTCCCCTGGCCGGAGGCGCGCCCGCTCATCCCGTTCGTCTACGCCGGCGCCGGGGTGGCGTACGAGAAGGACAAGACCACGCTCGACCTCGGCAACGACGCGTTCCACCAGGGCCTGCTGGTCAAGAACGACGGCTGGTTCCCGTCCTGCTCGCTCGGCCTCGGCGCCGACATCCCGCTCGGCTCGGGGGACGCCTGGTACGTCGAGGTGGGCGCCGCCTACGTCTGGGCGCGGCTGAAGCACACGGTCGCCGCCTCGGGCGAGCTCGCGCCCGCGCCGACCGTCACCGCCGACACCGACTCGACCGGCCCCAACGTCTGGCTCGGTGTGGGCACGAGGTTCTGAGGCTCGGCCGCGGTTCACGGTCCAACCCGATCGCCACGGTGTGTTCGCTGGTAGGGGCGAGGCCCGTCCCCGCCCGCAGAAAGCATGACCCAACGCCGGGCGGCCGCGAGCGTCGCCCCTAGCGCCGGTTGTCGAGGCGGCCTCAGAGCTCGCGCAGCGCGACGGCGACCGGGCGGCGGGCGGCGCGGACCGCCGGCGGCACGCCGCCGATCAGCCCCATCAGCAGCGCGAACACGATCCCGCCGGTCAGCAGCCCGGGCGTGATGCGGAACGCGAAGGCGAGGTGCGAGAACGTCTGCCAGTTCATTGTCCCGGTCGTGTACCCGTTCATCGGCAGCACCGCGATGCAGCCGAGCACCCCGCCGAAGGCGGCGATCAGCAGCGCCTCGAACACGAACGAGAGGATCACGCTGCCCGCGCCGAAGCCGAGCGCGCGCATCGTCGCGACCTCGCGCGAGCGCTCGGAGACCGCCGAGTACATCGTGTTGAGCGCGCCGAACACGGCGCCGATCCCCATCACGAACGCGACCAGGAAGCCGAGCACGCGGATCAGGGTCGAGAGCGTCCGCGACTGCTTGTCGTAGTAATCGGTCTCGCGATCGACCTGCACCGACAGGCGCGGGTCGGAGGTGAGCGCGTCCTTGAACGCGCCGAGCGCGGCCGGCGAGTCGAGGCGCGCGGTGACCGACTGGAACACGTTTTGCGGGCGCTTGTAGACCTGCCCGAGCACGTTCGCGTCGCACCACACCTCGGAGTCGAACGCGCTGCCGCCCGCCTCGAAGATACCGACGACCTTCCAGCTCCCGCCGCCGAACTTGACCGTGTCGCCGAGGTCGAGGCCGGCGTAGCTCGCGCGCGCGTTGCGCCCGACGACCAGCTCGGCCAACCCCGGGTTGAAGAAGCGGCCCTCGACGACGTGGACGTTGTCGCGCACCTTGAGCGCCCGCGCCGACACCCCGCGCACCTGCGCGTTGGCGACCGTGTCGGTGCTCTTCAGGTGGAAGCCGGCGATCACCACCATCTCGGCGCTCACCAGCGGCTGGCCGCCCTCGTGCGCGACGCCTGGCGCGCTCTCGATCACGTGTACCTGGTCGAGGTTCACCGCGCTCACCATCTCGGAGTCGGCGCCGGCGCGCCGCACGATCGCGTTGCGGGGCGAGCCGGAAGAGACCAGCGTCGCCTTGAAGCCGCGCGCCATCGCCAGCATCGCGACGAACACGCCGACGGTGCCGGCGATGCCGAGCACCGCGACGACGGCGGAGTTCCAGCGCTGGCGGACGCTTCGCATGTTGTAGCTGAGCGGGATCTGAGAGCCCACGTTGAATGCGGCGTCGATCCCCATGAAGCTGAGGTTGAGCTCCATCACACCCTCCGCAGCGCGTCGACGACCTTAAGGCGCATCGCCGAGACCGCCGGCAGCAGGCCGGCCGCCGCGCCCACCACCAGCGCCAGCCCGAACCCCGCGAGCAGCGACCGCACCGGCAGGTAGAACGACCCGCCGAGCATGCCGCGCGTCGGGTCGCCGCCCATCGTGTACAGCTTCGCCAGCGCCAGGCCGATCACGCCGCCCTGGACCGCGATCACCAGCGTCTCGGCGATCACCAGTCCGAGCACGCCGACGTCGGTGAAGCCGACGGTCTTGAGCACGGCCAGCTCGCCGGTGCGCTCGCGCACGGCGATCGCCATCGTGTTGCCGGCGACCAGCAGCAGCGTGAAGAACACCACCGAGCCGATCGTCAGGACGAGGAACTCGATGTTGCCCATCTGCTTGACGAACGAGGCGGCGAACGCCTGCTCGGTCTGGGTCAGCGTTTCGTATGGGGAGTTGGCGAAGTCGTCGTCGATCGTCTTCGTCACCTTCACCGCGTCGTCGGGATTGGCGAGCTTGACCACGTACCAGCCGACGGTGCCCTTGCCGAACTGGCGCTTCTCCTCGAGGTAGTCGTAGCGGAACAGCATCTGGTTGGTGTCGACCTCGGGGCGGGCGCCGTCGTAGATCCCGTCGATGTTGAACTCCCACGCGCCGGGCCAGATCGTGCCCTTGAGCGGGATCCGCTCCCCAGCCTTGAACCCGTACCGCTTGGCGAGGGCGCGGCCGATCAGACACCCCTGGCGGTCGGCGAGAAACGCCTTGCGCGCCGCGTCCGGCACCTTGTACTCCGAGTAGACCTGGAACCAGGTGTCCTTGTCGACCGCCATCTGCGGGAAGAAGTTGCGCTCGTCCTGGTAGATCCCGCCGAACCAGGTGGCGAACGTGACGCCGCTGACGCCGGCGACGTTGGCCAGCCGCTCGCGGTAGGAGTACGGCAGCGGCATGATCAGCGAGGTCTTGTTGATCACGTCGAGGCGATCGACGCCGGCGACGTCGGCGCCGCCGTTGAACGCGGTGCGGATCGCGATCAGCAGGCCGAACAGGAACAGCGCCACCGCGAACGAGCCGATCGTCAGGGTGGTGCGGATCTTCTTGCGCTTGAGGTTCGCGAAGACCAGCCGGAGGTACTTCATACCGCCGCCCTCGCCGCCTCCACCAGCACGCCCTTGTCGAGGTGGAGCGTCACGTGCGCTCGCTCGGCCGCGCGCGGGTCGTGGGTGACCATCAGCACGGTCTTGCCGAACTCCTTGACGAGGCGGGCGATCAGGTCGAGCACCTCGTCGGCGCTCTTGCGGTCGAGGTCGCCGGTGGGCTCGTCGCAGAGCAGGAACGTCGGGTCGGTGACGATCGCACGGGCGATCGCGACGCGCTGCTCCTGGCCGCCGGAGAGCTGCCGCGGGAAGTGGCTCATGCGGTCGGCGAGCCCGACGAGCGCCATCGCCGTCTCGACGTGCGTGCGTCTCTCCGCCTTGCCGAGCTTGGTCAGCAGCAGCGGCAGCTCGACGTTGCCGAACGCCGTCAGCACCGGGATCAGGTTGTACATCTGGAAGATGAAGCCGACGTGGCGCGCCCGCCACGCGGTCAGCTTGCTCGCCGACATCGCCGTGATCTCGTCTCCCGCCACCGAGATGCTGCCCGCGGTGGGGACGTCGAGACCGCCGAGGAGGTTGAGCAGCGTCGTCTTGCCCGAGCCGGACGGGCCCATGAACGCCACGAACTCGCCCTTCTCGACATCGAGGTTGAGCCCCTGCAGGACGTGCAGCTCCTCGCTGCCCCGCTGGTACCGCTTGTCCAGGTTGCGCACCCGGATCAGGCTGCTGCCGTTCGACGTCCCGTCCACCTTGACCATCGTCTCCTCCGATCCACCGATCTCGTCACCGCAGCGCCGCCGCGCTCGTTTGCGGCCGGCCGCTTCCGGCTAGCGCTTCACCCGCACCGCCTCGCCGTCGTGCAGGTCGGGGGGCCCGCTGACCACGACCTGGTCGCCCTCGTTCAAACCCGCGAGCACCTCGACGTCGCTGTCGCGGACGCCGCCGACCGAGACCGCGCGGCGCTCCACCCTGCCGTCGTGGAGGACGAACACCACCTTCTTGCCGTCGATTTCCCGGACCGCCGCCTGCGGCACCAGCGCCCGCGGCGCCGCCGCCGCGGCGCCGCCCGGCTCCGCGGCGAGGAACGCAACCTTGACGCCCATGTCCGGGAGGATGCGCGGGTCCAGCTTGTCGAACGAGATGCGCACCTTGACCGTCGCCTTCTGCCGGTCCGCGGTCGGGATCACGGTGCGGACCTTCGACGGGATGTGCCAGTCCGGGTAGGCGTCGAGCACGGCGTCGACGCGCTGGTCGGGCTTGACCCGGGCGATGTACGACTCGTTGACGTCGACCTCGATCTCGAGCGAGTTCATGTCGACGATCGTCGCGATACCGGTGCGGGTGAAGCCGCCGCCCGCCGACAGCGGCGACACCATCTCGCCGACCTGAGCGTCCTTCGACACCACCATCCCGGAGAACGGCGCCGTGACGGTGCAGTTGTCCACGTCCTGCTGCGCCACCGCGATCTGCGCGTCGGCGGCCTTGATCTGCTCCTGGGCGGCGACGATCTGCGCCCGCAGGCTCTCCGCGGTGGTGCGCGCCGTGTCGAGCGTCTCGACGCTCGAGACCCCTTCCTTCTCGAGGTTGCGCTGGCGCTCCAGCTCGCGCTCGGCGTTGGCCAGGTTGACCTCGAGGTTCGCGACCGCCGCCGCGGTCGCGTCGCGGGCCGTCCGCGCCGCCAGGAGGCGCCGCTGCGCGTCGGAGTCGTCGAGGCGGGCCAGCACGTCGCCCTGCTTCACCGCCATCCCCTCGTCGACGAGCACGTCGACGACCCGGGCGGTGATCTTGGCCGCCACCGTCGCGCGCTGGCGCGGCGTGACGTAGCCGCTGGCGTTGAGCAGCGTGGCGCCCGGCGCGCCGCTCGCCGGCCGCGCGCTCGCCACCTCGACCTCCGGCGTCCGGCCGCGCAGCACCCAGCCCAGCCCCACCACCAGCAGCAGCAGTACCACCGCCAGCACGATCCAGCGTGCCTTGCGCCCGCCGCTCCCGCTCGTCCGGGAACCCTCCGCGATCCGCAACCCGGCGAGGTCGGGGCCCTTCGCCCCCTGCTCAGCACCCATCGGTCCGCTCCTCCACGAGCCCGCGCGATTCGTCGTTGCCTGCCATCTGCGGGAGCGACGAGTCTCGCAGCGATCGCGCCGCCCCGCAAGGCCCTTCGGCGTCTCGACGTCGGCCGACCCCGCCGCGGCACCCGGATGCTACGCGCGGTCCATCGTCGGGTTGAGCACGGACCGGCAAACGGAGGGCGGCTGCCGGCGAACGGCGGGCGCGCGGCGCCGTTGCCGAGGCTCACCGCGCGGCGGCGCCCGCGGTGAGGAAGCGCAGCACCTCCGGCGCCTCGCGCCGCCAGTCGGCCCAGCGGTGCTCGGCATCGGGGAGCGACGCCGCGTCGACCGCGATCCCGCGCTCGCGCAGCAAGGCCTCGAGCTCGAGCGCGCCCGGCTCCCACTCGTCACGCGAGCCGGTCCGCACGATCAGCGGCGGCACGCCCGACGGGTCCGCCGCCGCGGCGATGCGGAACAGATCGTTGGCGTCGAAGCGGTTGTCCTCCCGCGTGCGCCCGAACACGGGTTCGAGCAGGAGGCGGCCGAGCCAGGTCCGGTGCCGCTCGTAGGCCGCCCACGACAGCCGCATCACCCAGGGGGCGAGCGCGCCCGCCCGGCCGTAGGCGTCGGGGTGGCGCAGCGCCATCTTCAGCGCGCCGTAGCCGCCCATCGAGATCCCCCACACGACGCGGCGCTCGCGGCTGCCGCCCGCACCGGGGAACGCGCGTTCCAGCGCCGGCACGATGTCGTCGGCGACGAAGCTCTCCATCGCTGCGCGCGGCGAGTCGGCGATGAAGGTGCCGCGGTGCCGCGGGCTCGCGATCAGGGTCGGCGGCAGCGCGCCGCCCTGCATCATGCCGAGTGCGAGGTCGGCGAGCCCGTGGCGGCGGAACGAGCGCTGGCTCCCCCAGCCGTCGTGGAGAAACACCATCAGGACCGCCGGTCTCCCGGGCTTCCACCCGGGCGGGACCACGACCTCGGTGCGCACGCCGGAGGGCGCGTGCGGCCCCGCGAGCGTGAGCCTGACCACGCGGCCGTTCTCGCCGGCCTGCGCCGCGCGAGCCGCCAGCAGGGCCGCGGACACGGCGAGAACGAGGTTGTGCGCCACTCCCAAGCGACAAGCCGACGTCGGCTCGCCCCATTCCGCACGGCTGCGCGCTCGGGGCCGGCCCTGGGGCTAGAATGAGCCTCGTTTCGCCGGGAGGTGGCATGTCGCTGGAGCTGGCGCGAGAGGTGCTGACGACGGAAGCGGAAGCGATCGTCCGCCTGCGCGACCGCCTGGACGAGTCCTTCCTCCGCGCCGTCGAGATGCTGGTCGGCTGCCAGGGCCGGATCGTGTGGACGGGGATGGGCAAGTCCGGGATCATCTGCCGCAAGCTCGCCGCCACCATGGCCTCGACCGGGACGCCGGCGCTGTTCCTCCACCCCGCCGAGGCGATCCACGGCGACCTCGGCATGGTCAAGCCCGGCGACGTGGTGGTCGCGCTCTCCAACTCCGGCGAGACGGAGGAGCTGCTCCGGCTGGTGGAGTACCTCAAGCGGCTCGGCAACCCGCTGCTCGCCATCACCTCCAACCCGGCATCGACGCTCGCCGGCCACGCCGACATCCACCTCAACCTCGGCGTCGACCGCGAGGCGTGCCCGCACAACCTCGCGCCGACCGCCTCCACGACCGCGTCACTCGCCCTCGGCGACGCGCTCGCGATGGTGGTCTCGGTGCGCAAGGGTTTCCGGCCCGAGGACTTCGCCGAGCTGCACCCGGGCGGCGGGCTGGGGCGTCGCCTGCTCACGGTCGGCGAGCTGATGCACTCCGGCGACGGCCTCCCGCGCGTCGGCCCGGGCACCGCGATGAAGGACGTGATCTACGAGATGTCGCGCAAGGGCCTCGGCATCACCACCGTGCAGGACGGCGAGGGGCGCCTGCTCGGCGTGATCACCGACGGCGACCTGCGCCGCCTGATGGAGGCGGACCCGAACCCGCTCGGCCGCGCCGCCGGCGAGGTGATGCACACCGGCGGCGTCACGATCCTGCCGACCGCACTCGCCACCGCGGCGCTGCGCCTGCTCGAGACGCGCCGCATCACCTCCCTGATCGTCGCCGACGCCGAACGCCGCGTCCTCGGCGTGCTGCACCTGCACGACCTCTGGGGCGTCGGCCTGTTCTAGCCGGCCGCCCGCGCCGGACCCCCGGGCCGGCCTTGCCCCGGCGCCCGCCGGATGGCAAAATGAATCGCGGTTCAGTTTCGTTTGTTCTGCCGATCGGGCCGCGGACGCCCGCTGCACCGGGCCCGGCCCGGTGATGGCCGGCGGCCAGGGGGGAGCCGATGCGACGACGGATCCACAAGGTCGGGGTGCTGGGCGCCGGGGTGATGGGCTCGGGGATCGCCGCGCACCTGGCCAACGCGGGCATCTCCTCGCTGCTGCTCGACATCGTGCCGCGGGAGCTCTCGCCGGAAGATGAGAAGGCCGGCCTCAAGCGCTCCGACCGGCGATTCCGCGACAAGCTCGCGCTCGCGGGGGTCGAGGCGATCAGGACCTCCAAGCCCGCGCTGATCTACTCGAAGCGCTTCCTGCCGCTGATCTCGGTCGGCAACTTCGAGGACGACTGGGCCAAGCTCGCCGAGTGCGACTGGATCATCGAGGTCGTCGTCGAGCGGCTCGACGTCAAGCAGCAGGTGTTCGCCCGCGTCGACGAGGTTCGCCGGCCGGGCACGATCGTCTCGTCGAACACCTCCGGCCTGCCGATCCGCAAGATGGTCGAGGGCCGCTCCGCGGACTTCCGCCGCAACTTCCTCGTCACCCACTTCTTCAACCCGGTCCGCTACATGCGCCTGCTCGAGGTCGTCACCGGCGAGGACACCGACCCGGAGGTGGCCGCGTTCATCACCGAGTTCGGCCAGTTCCTCCTCGGCAAGGGCATCGTCCGCGGCAAGGACACCCCGAACTTCGTCGCCAACCGCATCGGCGTGTACGGGATCATGGCGACGATCCACGCCATGATCGAGATGGGCTACCAGATCGACGAGGTCGACGCGATCACCGGACCGGCGATGGGCCGCCCCAAGAGCGCCTCGTTCGGCACCACCGACCTGGTCGGCCTCGACACCATGGCCCACGTCGTCCGCACGCTGCGCGAGGACTGCCCGGACGACGAGGGCCAGCCGGTGTTCGTGATGCCGGAGTTCGTCGAGCGGATGCTCGCGAACAAGCAGCTCGGGCGCAAGACCAAGGCGGGGTTCTTCAAGCGCGAGAAGGGGCCGAAGGGCGAGAACGTCGACTACGTGCTCGACTGGACGACCGGGCAGTACCGCCTCAAGGCCAAGCCCGACGCGCCCTCGCTCAAGGCGGCGAAGGGGATCCACGACCCGGGGGCGCGCATCCGCACGCTCGCCCACGCCGACGACCGCGCCGGCCGCTTCGCCTGGCGCCTCCTGCGCGACGCGCTCGCCTACTCCTCGCGCCGGCTGGGCGAGATCTCCGAGACGATTGTCGACATCGACAACGGCCTCAAGTGGGGGTTCAACTGGGAGCTCGGCCCGTTCGAGACGTGGGACGCGCTCGGCGTCGGCGAGACGGTCGAGCGGATGCGCGCGGAGGGCGTCGAGCCGGCGGCGTGGGTGACGGCGATGCTCGCCGGCGGCCACGAGTCGTTCTACCGCGCCGGCGAGCAGGGCCCGGAGTACTTCGACCCGCGCACGCACGGCTACGTCGCGCTCGAGCGGCCGGCGAGCTTCATCGTGCTCAAGGAGCTCAAGCGCCGCGCGCCGGTGGTGTTCGGCAACCCCGGCGCCTCGGTCGTCGACCTCGGGGACGGGATCGCGTGCATCGAGTTCCACTCCACCACGCAGCCCAAATTGAACCCGGTGGACGAGCAGATCATGGCCGTGATGCACAAGGGCATCGAGATCGCGGAGCGGGACTTCCGCGGCCTCGTCGTGCACCACCAGGGCGAGCAGTTCTGCGCCGGCGCCAACCTGCTGATGATCCTCGAGGGGGCGATGAGCCAGCAGTGGCGGGCGATCGACGCGATGGTCCGCACCTTCCAGGGGATGACGATGGGGTTGCGCCACGCCCGCGTGCCGGTCGTGACCGCGCCGTTTGGTTACACGTTCGGCGGCGGCGCGGAGATCACGATGGGCGGCGACCGCGTCTGCGCCCTCGCCGAGACCTACATGGGGCTGATCGAGGTGGGGGTCGGCCTCGTCCCCGCTGGCGGCGGGCATGTCTTCATGCTCGAGCGCGTCCTCGAGGGCGTGGACGAGCCGATCCTCTCCAACCTGCCGTTCCTCCGCAAGGGGTTCGAGGCGATCGCGATGGCCAAGGTCAGCACCTCCGCGGAGGAGGCGCGCGAGCTCCGCTACCTGCGTCCCGTCGACCACATCGAGCTCAACCGCGACCGCCAGCTGTGGACCGCCAAGCGGATGGCGCTGGCGATGGCCGACGAAGGCTACCGAACGCCGCTCCCGCGCTTCTTCAGCCTGCCCGGGCGCGAGGGGCTGGCGACGATCGAAATGCTGCTCCACAACATGAAGGTCACCCACTGGATCTCGTCGCACGACGAGAAGATCGCCCGCCACGTCGGCAACATCCTGTGCGGCGGCGACACGACGATCCACAACCCGGTCCCGGCGCAAGCGATCCTCGACCTCGAGCGCGAGGCGTTCCTCTCGCTGTGCGGCGAGCCGAAGTCGCAGGAGCGCATCAAGTACATGCTCCTCAACAACAAGCCGCTGAGGAACTGAGCGTGCGTGCGATCTTCGTGGTAGGGGCGGGGCTTGCCCCCGCCCGCCGCCCTCCCGGGAGCGCGGAACCACCCGCGGGAGCGGACAAGCCGCTCCACTACTGGTGCTTTGCCTGCCGAACGAGTCGCTTGGGGGGTTCAAATGCGTGAAGCGGTGATCGTCTCGTATGCCAGGACGCCGATCGGCCGGGCGCGCAAGGGCAGCCTGAAGGACACGCGGCCCGAGGAGTTCGCCGCCCCGGTGCTCAAGGCGCTCCTCGCCCGCACCCCGGGTCTCGACCCGGCGACGGTGGACGACGTGATGCTCGGCTGCGCCATGCCGGAGGCCGAGCAGGGCATGAACATCGCGCGGCTGATCGCGCTCCTCGCCGGCCTCCCGGTCGAGGTGCCGGCGTCGACCTCGAACCGGTTCTGCTCCTCCGGCTCGCAGTCGATCGCCTGGGCCGCCGACGTGGTCCGCTCCGGCAACGCCGACGTGATCATCGCCGGCGGCGTCGAATCGATGTCGATGGTGCCGATGGGCGGCAACAAGATCGTCGCCGACCCGGCGCTCATGGACGCGCTCCCCAACGCCTATGCCGCGATGGGGACGACCGCGGAGGTGGTGGCCCGGCAGTTCGGCATCACGCGCGAGGAGCAGGACGCGTTCGCGCTGCGCTCCCACCAGCGCGCCGCCGCCGCGATCGCGGCCGGCAAGTTCCGTGACGAGATCGTGCCGCTCCGCGTCCGCACCATGGACGACGGCGCGTGGCGCGAGTTCGTCTTCGACACCGACGAGGGGCCGCGCGCCGACACCTCGCTCGAGGCGCTCGCCAAGCTCAAGCCCGCGTTCGACCCGCGCGGCACGGTGACGGCGGGCAACTCCTCCCAGGTCAACGACGGCGCGGCGGCCGTCGTGATCATGTCGGAGGAGCGCGCGGCAAAGCTCGGCCTCGAGCCGCTCGCCTACGTCCGCTCGTGGTCCGTGGCGGGGGTTCCGCCCGACGTGATGGGGATCGGACCGGCCAAGGCCGTCCCCAAGCTGCTTGCCAAGACCGGCCTCAGGCTCGACGACGTCGACCTGGTCGAGATCAACGAGGCGTTCGCCAGCCAGTCGATCTACTGCATGCGCGAGCTCGGGCTCGATGCCGACCGCGCCAACGTCAACGGCGGTGCGATCGCGACCGGCCATCCCCTCGGCGCCACCGGCGCGGTGCTGACCTGCAAGATCCTCGGCGAGATGGCGCGCCGGGGGGCCAAGCGCGGCATCGTGACGATGTGCATCGGCGGGGGCATGGGGTTCGCCTACCTGATCGAGCGTCCCTGAGAGGCGCCGCCGGCGTCGGACCTCTCGCGGCGTTGCGCTCGCGGCCTCGCGTCCTCACATAGCCTCCGGCTATGCTCCGGTGCGGGCCACTCGCGCGCCTTGCGACAGGCCCAACGGCGGCGGCGCGGCTACACGCGATACGCAGGGGATCTGCTTGTTCCGTCCCTTCGGACCACGGGCCACCGTCCACGAACCACGGTCCTTCAGAGGCCGTCGGCACGGAACGCGGCGCGAAGGTGCCGGACGCGCGGGAGCGGGAATCTCCCCTCGACGGTGACGACGTCGAATCGGCACGGCACCTCGGCGTCCCGGCGCTTCGCAAGGTACGCTTGCGCCAGCTGCACCAGGCGCTGCTGCTTGCGGCGGTTCACCGCGGCCTCGGGGGCGCCCGCGCTGCGATCCGTCCGAGTCTTGACCTCGACGAACACGAGCGTGTCGCGGTCGCGGGCGACGATGTCGATCTCGCCGAGCGAGCAGCGCCAGTTGCGCGCCTCGATCTGGTAGCCCTTGAGGCGCAGGAGCAGCGCCGCGACGCTCTCGCCGCGCGCCCCTACCGACCGCCGCGGGTCAGGCGTGACGGGGCTCCCCGGCCGGCGCCAGCGCCTGCGCCGCGAGCGTGATCACGTCCGTCGTGTGCGCCCCCTCGAGGCCAAGCTCCTGCTGCGCGTTGCCGACCATCACGGCGCAGAACGGACAGCCGACCGCGACGTCGTCGGTCCCGGACTCCTGGAGCTGGCGCATCCGCGTCTGGTTGATGCGGGTGCCGAGCTTCTCCTCCAGCCACATCCGGCCGCCGCCGGCGCCGCAGCACATCCCCTTCTCGCGCGAGAGCGGCGCCTCTTTGAGCGTGAGGCCGGGGATCGCGCCGAGGACGCGGCGCGGCGCGTCGTACTCGCCGTTGGTGCGGCCGAGGTAGCAGGGGTCGTGGTAGGTCAGCGCGCGGCGCACCTCGGCCGTGAGCGCGAGCCGGCCCTGGCCGATCAGCTCCGCGACCAACTGCGTCCCGTGTCTCACCTCGTAGGTGCCGCCGAAGTCGGGGTACTCGTGCGCCAGGGTGTTGTAGCAGTGCGGGCAGTTCGTGACGATGCGCTTGACTCCGTAGCGGTTGAGCGTCTCGCAGTTGGCCGCGGCGAGGGTCTGGAAGAGGTATTCGTTGCCGAGCCGCCGCGCCGCGTCGCCGGTGCAGGTCTCCTCGGGGCCGAGGATCGCGAACCTGACACCCGCCGCCTTCAGCAGCTTGACGAGCGCCTGCGACGTGCGTTTGCCGGCGTCGTCGTACGATCCCGCGCAGCCGACCCAGAACAGGTACTCGAATTCGCCTCCCTCGGCGGCGAGCGGCACGCCCAGGCCCTTCGCCCAGTCGCCGCGCGACTCCGCCGGCAGCTGCCAGGGGTTGCCGTTGACCTCCATGCCGCGGAACGCCCCCTCGGCCTCGGCCGGGAACTCCGCCTTCTCCAGCACCAGGTGGCGGCGCATCTCGACGATCTTGTCGACGTAGGAGATGAACAGCGGGCACGACTCCTCGCACCAGCGGCACGTGGTGCAGGCCCAGATCACCTCCGGGTCGATCACGTCGCCGGCGAGATCGCGGACCGGCTTGCCCGCCGCGTCTCCGGGGGCGCCCACGATCTCGCCCGCGGCGGCGTTGAGGTGGTCGCGCAGGTCGATCGTGAGATCGCGCGGGATCAGCGGCTTCTTCGTGATGGTGGTGGGGCAGACGACCGTGCAGCGCCCGCACTCGGTGCAGGTGTAGAGGTCGAGGAGCTGCTTCCAGGTCAGATCGGTGACCTTCGCCGCCCCGAGCGTGGTGCCCTCGCCGATGTTCTCGAGGTCCATCTTGGCCAGCCGGCCGGGCGGGTCGAGCGGCCGCAGGAGCACGTTCGGGAGTGAGGTGTAGACGTGGAAGTGCTTCGAGTACGGAAGGTAGTTGGCGAATACGTAGAGCGTCGCGAGATGGACCCACCACACCGCGCCGTAGAGCGCGTGGAGACCCGCCTCCGGCCGTCCCCGCAGCAGAGCGCCGACCAGGCCCGAGACCGGCGTCCAGTTCCACGGCCCGGGCGCGCCGCCGGCGATCCGGGCACCGTCGCCGAGCAGGTCCGTGACCATCAGGAGCGCGATCAGCCCGAGGATCGCCCAGGCGTCGGCGCTGTACTCCAGGCGCGCCGGCCGGCTCACGAGCCGGCGCCACGCCGCGATCGCGATCCCCACCAGCACGAGCAGCGCGAAGACGTCCTTGGTGAGCAGGTAGGCGTGGCCGGCGAGGGTGTGGAGGAGCGGCAGCTCGCGGCCGCCGCCGAACCCCTCGGCGACCATCGCCAGCGAGCGCACCGAGAACACGCAGAACCCCCAGAAGATCAGCGCGTGCATGATCCCCGGGAGCGGCTCGAGGAACATGCGCTTCTGGCCGAGGAAGAAGACCAGCAGGCCGCGCACCCGCTCGCGCCAGCTGCCGAGCGTAACCCCGCCGCGCCCCGCGGCGAGCAGCTGGACCTTCCGGCTCAGCGACCACGCGACCCCGGCGACCGCCGCGATCGTCAGCAGCACGAACCAGATGGTGCCCGACAGCCCCAGGAAGACGCCCGCTGTCGCGTGGTGGGTCATCGTCACGCTCCCTCGCCGACGGTCTCATTCTGCCACACGGCCGGCGGCGCAACGGCGCCGGATGCGCGCCGCGCCTGCTAGAATCCGCACCTCGGCTCGATTCACGCCGGCGCCGGCGCATCCGTCGCACGGGGAGGCTTGGGCATGGCGGGCAAGGTCAAGGTGCAGGCCGTCTCGCGGATGGGGCTGGCGCCGCTGGTCGAGATGGCGGAGCAGCTGCGCGCCGCGATCCCGGGCTGGGAGGACGCGCCGATCACGCCGCCGCGCTCGGCGCTCGCCGGCGACCTCGCGCTCGACCTCGCCCACCTCGCCGCCCACGACGGCGACGGCTTCCTCACCGCCAGTCTCGACGACGAGGTGGTCGGATTCGTCGCGGGCTACGTGCGCTCCCGCCAGCTGTTCCTCTCGCAGCCGTGGCTCCTCCCCGAGTATCAGGACCACGACGTCGCCGCGCTGCTGCTGCGCCGCTCCCTCGGCTACGGCGACCGCTCGGGCGCGACCGAGTCCTCGGGGCTGGTGATCGGCAGCGCCGCGCAGCAGGCGTGGCAGTACCGCCACGGCCTGCGGCCGCGCTTCCCGGTCTACCGCCTCGTGCTCGCGGCCGAGGACGCCCGCGCCTGCGGCCACGAGCTGGCGAAGCTCCTCGCCGGGAGCGAGCCGTCCGCCGACGCGCTGCAGCGCCGCCTCGGCAGCGCCGACCTCGAGCGTCTCGACCGCCTGGTGCGGGGGATCGCCCGCCCGATGGACCACGAGTACTGGCTGACCCAGCGCCACCTGCGCCTTGCGAAAGTGCACGACGCCCAACGGGTGGCGGCGTACGCGTACGGCGGGACCGGCCAGTGCGGGCCGGTGGTCGCCACCACCGCGGAGGCCGCCCTCGCCGGTCTGGGCTGGGCGCTGCAGTTCGCCGCCGACGGCGGGCCAGGCCCGGTGCAGGTGCTCGTCCCCGCCGTGTTCGAGAGCGGCGTCGAGCACCTCCTCGATGCCGGCGCGACATGCCGCGCCGCCGGGCAGTGGATGAGCCGGCAGGCGGCGACCGGATTCGAGCGCTACGTCCTGCCCTCTTGCGTCCTGTTTTGACCGCTCCACGCCGTGCGAGGGCGTGACCGGACGGGTGAGCCGCCCGTCCTCGGCTGACGCTCAGCGCCGCGGGCGCTTCCGCGGATTCGGCCGTCGCGTCGGCCGCGGTGGCCGTGCCGGCGAGGCGATGCGACGCTTGTTCGCGGCCTTCACGAGCGGCGGGAGGATCGGCTCGAGGTTGACCTCCATGAACTCCTCGTCGATGCCCTTCACCCGCACCCGCAGCGCGTCGCCGAGCCGAAGCACGCGCCCCTGTCGCTGGCCGACGAGGCGGTGGCCGGCCTCGTCGTAGCGGTAGTAGTCGTCGCCCAGCGCGCTGACGTGGACCAGCCCCTCGACGTACACCTCGTCGAGCTGCACGAACAGGCCGAACGCGACCACCGCCGAGACGTGGCCGCCGAACTCCTCGCCGACGTGGGCGCGCATGAACTCCGCCTGCTTCCACTTCACCACCTCGCGCTCGGCCTCCTCGGCGCGCCGCTCGGTCGCCGAGCAGTGCGGCGCCAGCTCCTCGAGGTCGGCCTCCGCGAGCGCCCGCTCCGTCCCCTGGCGCACCCGACCGGCGAGCAGCTCGCCGAGGAAGCGGTGCACGACGAGGTCGGGGTAGCGCCGGATCGGCGAGGTGAAGTGGAGGTAGAACTCGGTCGCCAACGCGTAGTGGCCCTTGCAGACGGGCAGGTAGCTGGCGCGCGCCAGCGAGCGCAGCACGAGCGTCTGGAGGAAGCGCTCCTCGGGCTTGCCCCCGATCCCGGCAAGGACGCGCTGCAGCTCGCGGGGCGGCAGGTGGTCGAGGTCGCCCTTGAGCGCGACGTCGAACTCGGAGAGCACGGCCTGCAGCTCCGCGAGCTTGCCCGCCGACGGGCGCTGGTGGACGCGGAAGAGGCCGAGCTGCCCGCCCCAGGTGAGCAGCCGCGCCACGCACTCGTTGGCCGCGATCATCAGCTCCTCGATCAGCCGGTGGGCGCGGTTGCGCGGCGACGCCTGCACGCCGGTCATGAACCCCTCGGGGTCGAGCAGGATCTCCGGCTCGGGGAGGTCGAAGTCGATCGCCCCGCGCGCGCGGCGGCGGGAGCCGATGCGCCGCGCCGCCTCGTCGAGCAGCTCGAGCGAGCGGCGCACCTCCGGCACGATGCCGGTGGGCCACGCGCCCTCGTCGAGCCAGGCGAACACCTCGGTGTAGGTGCAGCGCCGGCGCGAGCGGAACACGCTCCGCTCCGCCCGGTACGCCTCGACCGCGCCGTTCGGCTTGACCAGGAAGCGCACCGAGAACGCCAGCCGGTCCTGCTCCGCCACCAGCGAGCACAGGTGGTTGGAGAGCGCCTCGGGCAGCATCGGCACGCACCGGCCCGGGAGGTAGACGCTGGTGCCGCGCTCGCGCGCTGCGGCGTCGAGGGCGCTGCCCGGCGTGACGTAGTGCGAGACGTCGGCGATGTGGACCCACACCTCGACGTCGCCGCCGGCGGCCGGAAACGCCGCCACCGCGTCGTCGAAATCGCGCGCGGTCTCGCCGTCGATCGTCACGGCCGGCTGGTCACGATGGTCCTTGCGCCCGGCGAAGTCGGCGGGACGCACGCCGCCGGGCAGCCGGGCGGCCTCGGCGAGGGCGGCGGGCGGGAACTCGACCGGGATCGCGAGCTCCGCGAGCACAACCTCCTCGTCCACGCCCGATTCGCCCGGCGCGCCGAGGCGGCGCAGCAGGCGGCCGCTCACCACCCCGGTCTCGGTCGGCTCCTCGACCGCGACCTCGACGAACTCGCCCGGCCGTGGCAGGTCCGCCGGGACCGGGTCGAGCAGCACCTTCAGCTTGAGGCGGCGCGCGAACGGGTCGACCCACGGCCGGTCGCGGTCGGGCACGAACCGCCCGACCAGCGTGGGGCGGCGGCGGCGCAGCACCCGCACGATCTCGCCGTGCTTCTCGGGCACGAGCGCACCGCGCCTGCGGCGGGTGCCGCGGTGAGCGAGGACGAGGTCGCCATCGAGCGCGGTGGCCAGGCTCTCGGGCGGCACGACGATGTCCTCGACGTCCGGCTCGCCGACGCGCACGACGCCGAAGCCGCGCGAGGTCAGCCGCAGCTCGCCCACCCAGAAGTCGGTGAACTCGACCGCGACGACGCGGCCGCCGCTCCCGCGCACCAGCTCGCCGCGGCCTTCCGCCTCGGCGAGCGCCGCGCCCAGCGCGTCGCGGATCGCCCGGCGGCCGCTCTCGCCCGCGAGCTTGCGCTCGAGTTGCGCGAGCGTGAGGCCGGACGCCTTCGCCGCCCGGACCGCGTCGACGACGGCGCGGCGCGTGACGGGCGTGGGCTCACTCGCTGGCCGGGCGGATTCCGTTGACAGGATTTCCACCTCCCGCTAGACTCCGCGCGGCGCGTGCGAAAGTGGCGGAACTGGCAGACGCGCAAGGCTCAGGACCTTGTGGGCGCAAGCCCATGGGGGTTCAAATCCCCCCTTTCGCACCATCTAGCCTCCCCCCGCTTCGCCCCTGACGAAGCGAAGCGCCTCGTCGCGCTCCCAGAAGATCGGGAAAACCGAGTCGAGCCGCGTCATCGTCAGCAGCGCCTCGAGCCGATGGTGCGGCCGGAAGAGCGCGATCCTCCGGCCGGCGCGGGTGAAGCGGCGCAGGTGCCCAACCAGCTCGCCGATGCCGGTGGAGTCGAGGTAGTCGATGCGGGCGAAGTCGATCACGACGCCACCGGGCGCCTGCTCGAAGGTGCGCTGCAGCTCGCGCGAGAACTCGTCCGCGGACTCTCCGAGCTTGACCGTGCCGACGACCTCGACCACCGTCGCGCCGTCCTCCTCGGTCCGGTGGAGCTGCATCGCCCGGTCCGCGCGCCCGCCTACCCCGCCACCGTGATCTCGGCGGCGGCGGCGAGCGTCCCCCGGCTCGAGGCTCGGCAGGAGTAGCGGCGGAGGCGGCCGAAGGCGGCAAGCTCGCGGACGTCGATCTCGAGGCGGTCCCCGGCGTCCACGGTCCGGTCGAGCCTCACCGCGTCGAGCCCGACCAGGCGCAGCGCCGACTCGTCACGTCGCGGGTTGAGGAGCAGGATCGCCTGCGCGAGCGCCTCGGCCACCAGCGTCACCGGCCACGGCCGCACGCCGGCGAGGAAACCGTCGGCGGTCGCCAGCGCGACCACGATCGTGCCGTCGGGACGCCGCTCCACCTTCTCGACGAGGCGGAGCGGAAAGCCGTGTGGTATCCCCTCACGCGGCGTCGCTGACACCCTTGCTCCGGATGAAATCCACGAGCGCGTTGACCGACGCGAACGCCTTCGCGCCGACCTCCTCGTCCTGGATTCGCACGCCGAAGGCCTTTTCGATTCCGATCACCAGCTCGAGTGCGTCGATCGAGTCCAGCCCCAGGCCGTCGCCGAACAGCGGCGCGGCGTCGTCGATCTCGTCGGCCGACATGCCTTCCAACTGCAACCGCTCGATGATCAGCTGCTTGACCCTGCGGTGGAGCGGAGTTTCACCCATTGCGCCCCCGGCCCTCCCCTGTCTCGCGCAAGTATAGCCGAGTCACCGGCGTGCGCGCGGCGGCCAGGCGAGCCCGAGCTCGGCGAACGGCGTGCTGCCGCCGTCGAAGCCGACCGAGCATCGCTCGTGATCGACGACCACCGGCAGGCGCCGCTCGCGCGTCAGCGCGGCCAGCTCGGCGAGGCGGTGCGGCTCCTCCGTCAGGTTCACCACCTCGAACCGGACGCGGCGCCGGGCGAGGTCTTCGAGCAGGCGCCCGCAGTGCGGGCAGCCGCTCGCGACGTACACCCGCGCGCTCACTCCTCCGCCTCCGGAGCGGCGGCGGCGTCGACGATCGCCTCGACCGACTCCAGCTCGGTGAGGAAGCCGCGGTCCTCGCGCCAGCCCGGCCGCGCCTTGACGTGCAGGTCGAGGAAGACGCGGGCGCCGAGCAGCGCCTCGATCTGCGCCCGGGCCGCGGTGCCGATCGCCTTGATCATCGCCCCGGACCGCCCGACCACGATCCCCTTCTGGCTGTCGCGGTCGACCACGATGTCGGCGATCACCCGCAGCAGCGGGCCTCTCCCGGTCTCTTCCTCGGCGTAGTCGCGGACGTGCACCGCGCTGGTGAACGGCAGCTCCTTCTCGACGCGCTCGAGTAGCGCCTCGCGGATCAGCTCGGCGACGAAGAAGCGCTCGGTCTGCGTCGTCGAGAGGTCGGGGTCGAGCCAGGGCTCGCCCTCCGGCAGCCGCTCGAACAGCGCCGACTTCAGCTCGGCGACGCCGGTGCCGGTGAGCGCCGAGATCGGCGCGACCGCGGCGTACCCGCGGCGCCGGGTGTAGAACTCGGTGCGCTCGGCGAGGCTCGCCGCCGCGTCCGGCAGGTCGATCTTGTTGGGCACGAGGATCGCCGGCACGTCGAGACCGTCGAGGAGCGAGATCACGAACTCCTCGCCGCCGCCCGGCGCGAGCGAGGCGTCGAAGAGCTCGACGACCACGTCGACCTCGCGGAGCGTGTCGCGCAGGACGTGCATCATCTGCACGTTGAGCCGGTGCAGCGGGCGGTGGACGCCGGGCAGATCGAAGAACACCGCCTGGCCGCGCGCCTCGGTCAGCACCCCGGCGATGCGGTGGCGCGTGGTCTGCGGGCGCGACGAGACGATCGCGACCTTGGTCCCGACCAGCGCGTTGACCAGCGTGCTCTTGCCGGCGTTCGGGCGACCGAGCAGCGCGACGGTGCCGGCGCGGCTCACGCCTGCGTCTCCGCCCCCCGCCGCACCCGCACCCGCCGCAGCCGGCGGCGGTCGACGTCGACCACCTCGAGCTCGAGCCCGCCCCACTCCGCCACCTCGCCGACCCGCGGGAGGTGGCCGAGCCGGTCGAGGACGAGGCCCGCGACGGAGTCGAAGCCGACCTCGCCGACCTCGACGCCGAAGAGGTCCTCGAGCACGTCGACGTTCGCGCCGCCGGGCAGCAGGTACACGCCCGCCGACTCCTGCTCGACCTCCGGCGTCTCGCGCTGGTGCTCGTCCTGGATCTCGCCGACGATCTCCTCGAGCACGTCCTCGAGCGTGACGATGCCCGAGGTGCCGCCGTACTCGTCGACCACCACCGCGAGCTGCTGGCGCGCGGCCTGGAACTCGCGCAGCAGCTCCTTGAGCGGCTTGGTCTCCGGCACGATCAACGTCGGCCGCGCCAGCTCCCCCGCCGCCGGCTGCAGGCCGCGGTTGACGGCGCGCAGCACGTCCTTGACGTGGACCACGCCCTCGATGCGGTCGAGCGAGTCGCGGAACACCGGGACGCGGGTGAACATCGACTCGGCGAACTGCCGCTCGACCTGGGCGAACCCGGCCTCGACCGGGAGCGCGACGACGTCGGTGCGCGGCGTCATGATCTCGCGCGCGACGGTCTCCGAGAGCTCGACGATCGACGTCACCAGCTCGGCGTCGCCCCGCTCCAGGATGCCCGCCTCCTCGCCGGCGCCGATGAACGCCTGGACCTCGTGCTCATCGACAGGCTGCTCCCCGTTCGCCGTCCCGATCTCCTCGATTTCCTCCAGGCGCGTCAGCCAGCCGAGCACCGGGGAGAACGGCCTCAGCCCCCATAGCACGGCGGTGGTCAGCGCCTCGAGGCGCGGCCCGCGCGCGATCCCGAGCGCGATCACGGTGGCCATCAGCGCGCCGAGGAAGAGCAGCGCCGCGATCGCCGGGGCCCGCAGGCCGACCAGGCGGCCGGCGCGCGTGACCGCCACGGCGTAGACCAGGACGGTGACCGCGGCGATACCCTGCAGGAACAGCACGACGCCGGAGAACGCGTTCGCCCGGCGCGGCAGCCCGGGCAGGAGCCGTTCCCGCTGCGCGAGCAGGCCGCCGAGCTGGATCGCCCCGAGGCGGACCACCGCCACCAGCGCCGCCTCGCCCACGACGAGACACACGAGGACGACGAACGCAACCAGGAGTCCGGTGACCGGGTTCCCCCACCACGCGGCGAGGTCGGCGCTCACGGCTTCAGCTCCCGGCGCATGCGCCGCTCGAGCTGGTCCATCTCGCCCTCATCGCTCTCGTGGTCGTGCCCGGCAAGGTGGATCAGGGCGTGGAGGAGGAGCTGGCCCAGCTCGCGCTCCAGGCCGATGCCGGCGTCCGCCGCCTGCCGCGCCGCCGTCTCGACCGAGATCGCCACGTCGCCGAGGTAGCTCGGCCCGTTCGGCTGCGGGAAGTTGGCCGGGAACGAGAGCACGTCGGTGGCTGCGTCCTTGCCGCGGAAGTGGCGGTTGAGCGAGCGGATCGTCGCGTCGTCGCAGAGCAGCACGCCGATCTCGCTCGGCTCCAGGCCGAGGCGCGCGAGCGCCGCGACCGCGAGCGCCCGCAGCCGGGCGGCATGGCGCCCCGGTGGCCGGCGCTGCCAGCGGAACGCCACCAGGTTCCTGGGAGCCTTTCCGGGAAAGCGGGCGGGTCGCGTTGCCGGCGCCGCGGGTCGAGATGCAAGGCGCCGCGACGAGGGCGACGGGGATCCGTCGGCGAGGAGCGGCAACGCCGCAGATCGCCCCGCGTCGCCGCAAGACATGGGCGCAGGGGCTTGCGGGCGCATGCTGCGTTGCTCGTCGGCCGCGATGGCTCGACATCGCCGGCTGCCTCGCGCCTTGCCTGCGCCCGCAAACCCCGTGCGCGCGATCCCGCCCCGTTTCCCGGAAAGGCCCCTAGCCACGCCGCCGCCGGTTGAAGTCGAAGCCGGGGTAGTCGATCCGGTTGTGGAAGGCGTTCGTGAGCACCCAGAAGAAGGCGGCGCTGACCTTCTCGATGTCCTTGAGCGTCAGCTCGCAGTCGTCGAGCTGGCCGTCCTCCAGCACGTTCTTCACCACCTGGTCGATCATCGACTGGATGCGCCCCGGAGTGGCGTCCTGCAGCGTGCGGCTCGCCGCCTCGACCGCGTCGGAGAGGAGCAGGATCCCCATCTCCTTGCTGCGCGGCCGCGGGCCGGGGTAGCGGAACTCGGTCTCCTGCACCTCGCCCTTGTCCGGATCCGCCTGCTCCTTGGCGCGCGAGTAGAAGTAACGGATCAGCTTGGTGCCGTGGTGCGTCGTGATCGAGTCGCGGATCGGCTCCGGGAGCTTGTACTGCCGCGCCAGCTCGAGGCCGGCCTTGACGTGGTTGGAGACGACGAGCGCCGACATCCACGGCGTCAGGTTGTCG
>DATIYW010000183.1:0-10128 GCA_035517415.1 Thermoanaerobaculaceae bacterium | reverse complement strand
GGATGCGGAAGTGGAACTCGCGCAGCGGCCAGCGCAGCATCGCCCGCACCCCCGCCTCCAGCCCAAGCTGGTCCGCCACCTCGTCGAACTGGCGCTGCGCCATCGCAAACGGATTGATCCCTGTCATCGGCGTTCTCCTCGATCGCGCGCCCCGGCCTCGCGCGTCCCCCAAACGTGTGTCCCGGCGTGGGGCGCCGTCGCCGCTCCCCCGCCGCACGGCAGCGAATTCTACACCGGCCCGCATCGGGGGCCGGCGGCGTCGGCGCGCCGGAGCCGCGGGCCGTCCGCGGTCCCAACCTCGACCTCAGCGTCGAGACCGCGCCGTCCTCGCCGGAACGAGTCGGGATACACTACGCGCCATGCCGGACGACGACGCCGTCGTGCTCTCCCGCGTGCTGGCGGGCGACGAGGAGGGCTACGCGTCGCTCGTCCGGCGCTACGAGCCGAAGCTGCGCGTCTACGTCGCCGGCATCGTCTCGGTCGAGGAGGAGGCGCGCGACCTCGTCCAGGAGGCGTTCATCCGCGCCTGGCGCCACCTCGACCAGTACGACCCGCGCTTCCGCTTCTCGACCTGGCTGTTCCGCATCGCGCACAACCTCGCGATCGACCACCTGCGCCGCAACCGTCAGCCGACCGTCTCGCTCGAGCTCGGCGAGGACGACAAGGGCGACGAGATCCGCCTCGACCCGGCCGACGCCCGCCGCGGCCCGCTCGGCGACCTCGCCAACCGCGAGCTCGCGAGCGCGCTGGCGCGCGAGATCGAGCGGCTGCCGGACTCCTACCGCGAGCTCGTCACGTTGCGCCACCTGGTCGGGTTGTCGTACAACGAAATCGCTGATCTCAAAGGGCTACCGCTGGGGACGGTGAAGAATAAACTATTCCGCGCACACAGCGTATTACGGGAGGCCCTGGGGTCGTACCTGGGGCAGGTGGGGGGCTGATGGAAGCAAGCTGCCGTGAGGTGCGACGGACTCTGGAAATGGAAACCGGTGGCGTGACCGGCCAGATCTCCGTCCACCTCGCAGCTTGCTCCACCTGCCGCGCCCACGCCGAGCTGCTCGGGGTGCTGGAGCGGGTCGCGCCCGCGGCCGCCGACGAGGCGGTGGTGCGGCGGATCATGGCGGCGCTGCCCGCGGCGCGCTGGCAGCGGCGCAGCCTCGCGGCGTGGCTCCCGCTCGCGGCGGGGCTGGCCCTGGTGGTCGCGGGCCTGGTCCTGCTCGGCGGCGTCCCGGCCGCCGGCGTCGCGGCCTCCGTGCCCGGTGTCGCCGGCGGGTTCCTCGGCTGGCTCGCGACGTGGACGCTCGACGCGCTCGCCGCCGCCCAGGGCGGCTCGGACGCGGCGCGCGCGCTGGCGGAGCTCGGCGGCGTGTGGCTGATCGTGTGGCTGGTGGCGACGGCGCTGGGCGGCACCTGGGCCGCGCTCGCGCTGGCGCACCGCCGCCACGCCCGGAGCCGATCGTGACGGCGCTGCTCCTCGCGGTCGCGCTCGCCGCGGCGCCCGCGCCGCAGCTTGGCGCCGCCGTGACGGTGGGGCAGCCGACCAGAGGCCCGGTGGTGTCGGTGCTGGGCGACGTGACGGTCCGCTCGGACGTGACCGGAGACGTGGTGGCGGTCGGGGGCTCGGTGTTCCTCGCGCCCGGAGTGACCGTCCACGGCGACGCGGTGGCGCTCGGCGGGCGGGTCGGCGGCGCCGGACGCGTCGCCGGCCGCGCGGTCGGCGTCGGCGGACCGGTCGACGTGCTCTCGCTCGCGGGCGCGACCGGCAATCCGGCGCAGGCGTTCGGCATCGGCATCCTCCGCGTCGGCGTCTGGGTCACGCTCGCCGCGCTGGTCGTGCTCTTCCGGCCGCGCACCGCGCGGTCGATCGCGGCGCAGCTCGAGGCGCAGCGCTGGCGCGTGCCGCTGCTCGGCGCGCTCGTGCTCCTGGTGTGGCTGGTGACGGTCGTACTGGCGCTGGTGGTGGCCGCGACGCCGCTCGGCATCGCCTGCGTCCTGCTCGCGGTCGCGGCGCTCCTGCTCGCCAAGGTCCTCGGCATCGTCGGCGTCGCCTGGCTGATCGGCAGGGCCGCGGCGCCCCGCTTGCCGCTCGCCCTGCGCGGCGAGACGGCGCGGACCGCCACCGCGGTCTTCGCGCTCGCCGCCGTTTCGCTCGTGCCCGCGCTTGGCAGCGTGGTCTGGCTGCTCGCCAACGTGACCGGCATCGGCGCCTTCGCCGCCCTCGCGGCGCAGCGCCGCCCGCTCGCGGTCCTCGTCCCACGGCTGGCGGCGCGCTGACGTGCCGCCGCGCGGCGCCTCGGGATCGAACGCACCACTCGCAGCCCCTTCGAGACACCAACCGGGAGCGATCCACGGATTGCCCGGCCCCGCCGTGAACGTTGTCAAGCTCAAGGAGGAGCATCCATGCCAAGGGTTCTCACCGCCCTGTCCGTAGCGCTGCTCGCCGGCAGCGCGGCCGTCGCCGACGCCGCAATCGACGCCCGCCTGATGCGCCAGCCCGCCGTCTCGGCGACGCAGATCGCGTTCGTCTACGCCGGCGACATCTGGGTCGCGCCGAAGGCCGGCGGCGTCGCGGACCGCCTCTCGACGCCGCTCGGCGAGGAGCAGTTCCCGCGCTTCTCGCCCGACGGGACGCAGATCGGCTACAGCGCCGACTACGACGGCAACCTCGACCTCTACGTCATCCCGGCCCAGGGCGGCCTGCCGCGGCGGATCACGCACCACCCCGCCGCGGACCGGATGCTCGGCTGGTACCCGGACGGCAAGTCGATCCTGTTCGCCACCTCGATGACGAGCGGCCGCGACCGCTTCGACCAGCTCTACAAGGTCTCGGCGCAGGGCGGGCTGCCCGAGAAGCTCCCGGTCCCCTACGGCGAGTTCGGCGCCATCTCGGCCGACGGCACGCAGCTCGCGTACATGCCGGAGAGCCTCGACTTCCGCACCTGGAAGCGCTACCGCGGCGGGTGGGCGCCCGACATCTGGCTGTTCGACCTCGTCAAGCTCACCGCCCGCAACCTGACCAACAACCCGGCCAACGACGCGCAGCCGATGTGGCACGGATCGACGCTCTACTTCCTCTCCGACCGCGACGACGTCAAGCGCAACAACATCTGGGCGCTTGACCTCGCCACCGGCAAGACGCGCGAGGTCACGCACTTCACCGACTACGACGTCCGCTTCCCGTCGATCGGCCCCTCCGACATCGTCTTCGAGGACGGCGAGAACCTCTACCTGCTCGACCTCGCCACCGAGAAGGTCCACGCGGTCAAGATCGAGGTCGTGACCGACCGGGCCACGCTCAAGCCGCGCGAGGAGAACGTGAGCAAGCTGATCCAGGACGCGTCGGTCTCGCCGTCCGGCAAGCGCGCGCTGTTCGAGGCGCGCGGCGACGTGTTCTCGGTGCCGGCGGAGCACGGCCCGGTCTACGACCTCACCCGCACCTCCGGGATCGCGGAGCGCTTCCCGACCTGGTCGCCGGACGGTAAGACCGTGGCCTACTTCTCCGACCGCTCGGGCGAGTACGAGCTGACCGTCCGTCCCGCCGACGGCAGCGGCGAGGAGCGCAAGGTGACCTCGCTCGGGCCCGGCTTCCGCTACCGGCCGTACTGGTCGCCGGACAGCAAGAAGGTGGCGTTCATCGACAAGGCGATGGTGATCTCGATCTGCGACCTCGCGACCGGCAAGGTGACCCCGATCGACCGCGGCCTCCACATGTTCGAGGGCTCGCTCGAGCAGTTCTCGGTGAGCTGGTCGGCCGACAGCCGCTGGCTGGCCTACGCCCACGACCTCGCCAACCGCAATGATGCCGTGTTCCTCTACGACACCAAGGACGCCAAGCTGCACCAGGTCACGGACGGGTTCTACTGGACCTCCGCCCCGGTCTTCGACCCGGACGGCAAGTACCTCTACGTCCTGACCAACCGCACGTTCACGCCGTCCTACAGCGACTTCGACAACACCTGGATCTACTCCAACGCCACCGACCTCGCGGCGATCACGCTGCGCAAAGACGTCGCCTCCCCGCTCGCGCCGCGTGACGACGTCGAGGGCAAGGAGGCGAAGAAGGACGGCGACAAGCCCAAGGCCGACGGCAAGAAGGACGAGGCGAAGAAGGAGGAGGGCAAGTCCGCCGCGGCGGCCGACAAGGGCAAGGAGGGCGCCAAGGCCGGCGAGGACAAGAAGGAGCCGCCCAAACCGGTCGAGATCGACCTCGACGGCCTTGCGGAGCGGCTCGTCGTGCTGCCGCCGCACGCCGGAAACTACGACCGGCTCGAGGCGGTCTCGGGCAAGGTCCTCTACCGCCGCCAGCCCCGCACCGGCGATGCCGACCCGAAGGCCGAGAAAACCCCGGTGGTCTACTGGGACCTCGAGGAGCGCGAGGAGAAGACCGTCGTCGCGGACGTCGACGGGTACCTCGTCGCCGCCGACGGCAAGAAGCTGCTGGTGTGGAAGAAGGACGCCTACTCGATCGTCGACGTCAAACCCGACCAGAAGACGGAGAAGAAGCTCCCCACCGGCGACCTCGAGATGACGGTCGACCCGCCGGCGGAGTGGCGGCAGATCTTCACCGACGCCTGGCGGTTCGAGCGCGACTACTTCTACGACCCCAACCTCCACGGCGAGGACTGGAACGCGATGCGCGTCCGCTACGGCAAGCTCCTCGACGACGCCGTCACGCGCTGGGACGTCAACTTCGTGATCGGGGAGCTGATCGCGGAATTGAACTCGTCGCACACCTACCGCGGCGGAGGCGACCTCGAGAAGCCGCTGCAGAGGGGCGTCGGGCTGCTCGGCTGCGACTTCCGCCTCGAGGGCGGCGCGTATCGGATCAGCCACATCGTGCGCGGCGCGCCGTGGGACTCCGAGGTGCGCTCCCCGCTCGACGAGCCGGGCGTCGACGTCAAGGAGGGCGACTACCTGCTCGCGGTCAACCACGTCCCGCTCGACGTCACGCAAGACCCGTGGGCGGCGTTCCAGGGGCTGGCGGAGAAGGACGTCCTGCTGACCGTGAACTCGAAGCCGGGGGCCGAGGGCGCCCGTGACGTGCTGGTCAAGACGCTCGGCGACGAGGACCGGCTGCGCTACCTCGAGTGGGTCAACCAGAAGCGGCTGATGGTCGACAAGGCCACCGGCGGCAAGGTCGGCTACGTCTACGTTCCCGACACCGGGCGCGGCGGGCAGACGGAGCTGGTGCGCCAGTTCCTCGGCCAGTTCGACAAGGAGGGCCTGGTCATCGACGAGCGCTTCAACTCCGGCGGCCAGATCCCCGACCGCTTCGTCGAGCTGCTCAACCGCCCCGTGTACAGCTACTGGGCGGTGCGCGACGGCAAGGACTGGCAGTGGCCGCCGTTCGCCCACTTCGGTCCCGAGGTGATGCTGATCAACGGCTGGAGCGGCTCGGGCGGCGACTGCTTCCCGCTCTACTTCCGCCAGGCCGGGCGCGGCCCGCTGATCGGCATGCGGACCTGGGGCGGCCTGATCGGGATCTCCGGCGTACCGACGCTGATCGACGGCGGCGCGGTGACCGTGCCGACGTTCGGCATCTACTCGCCGGACGGCAAGTGGATCGTCGAGGGTCACGGCGTCGACCCTGACATCGAGGTGGTCGACGACCCCGCCAAGATGGTCAATGGCGGCGACCCGCAGCTCGAGCGCGCGATCGAGGAGGTCGGCCGGCTGCTCAAGGCCCACCCGGCGGCGGTGCCGAAACGCCCAGCGTACGAGAACCGCGCCGGCCACTGAGCTCGGCGCGGCGCCACACCGGCGGAAGCGAGTGGAGCGTGGGCGGGGATCCCGCCCACGCTTCGCCGTTCCGCCATCTGCGGTTTGACGGAAGCGGGCCGCGTTGCTATCCTTCCCGTTCCCCGAAAGGGGTAACGTGTGCCGTGGATCGACCTCACCCGCGCCGACATCGAGCCCGTGGTCTTCCGGGAGACGGTGGAGCTGCCGCCCGACTCCGGCGGCGAGGACGTCGTGTCGGTGAGCCCGGTCGAGCTGTCCGGCAGCGTCGAGCGGTCCGGTAAGGGCTACCACCTCGCCGGAGAGGCGCGCGGCGCGGTGCAACTGCGCTGCGTGCGTTGCCTGACCGAGTTCGGCTTCGAGTTCGGCGAGCGGTTCGCCATCCAGCTGTCGCCGGCCGACTCGGCGCCGCAGGACGAGGAGACGCGGCTGGGTCGCGACGACCTCGACACCCGCTTCTACGCCGAGCCGCGCACCGACCTCGAGGAGCTGGCCGCCGAGCAGCTCGCCCTGGCGATGCCGGTGAAGCCGCTGTGCCGCGCCGACTGCCGCGGGCTGTGCCCGCGGTGCGGCGCCAATCTCAACCTGGGGCCGTGCGGGTGCCCCGAGCAACGATCCGACGACCGCTTCGCGCCGCTGCTGGAGTGGCGGCCGAGCGAGTGACGAACCGGGAGGAAGAAGGATGCCCAACCCCAAGCACCGTCATTCCAAGGCCCGCCGCGACCGCCGGCGCGCCCATGATCACCTCGCGCAGCCCGCGCAGTCGGTGTGCCCGAACTGCTACCAGCCGAAGCAGCCGCACCGCGTGTGCCCGCATTGCGGGATGTACGAGGGCCGCCAGGTCCTCCACGTCGAGGAGATCTCCTAGGCCGGACGGGTCGGATGGACCGGGCGGTCTCCCGAGCTGTTGCGCTCGACGCGATGGGCGGCGACCACGCGCCCGCGGCGCCGGTGCAGGGCGCGGTTGAGGCGGCCCAGCAGTACGGCGTCCAGGTGCTCCTCGTCGGCCGCGAGGCGATCCTGCGCCGGCAGCTCTCGCGTTTCGGCGGCGCCCCCCGCGGCGTCGACGTGGTCGACGCGCCCGAGGTGGTCGAGATGGACGACGCACCGACCGCGCCGATCCGCACCAAGCGCCGCTCCTCGATGGCGGAGGCGGCGCGCCTGGTGCGCGACGGCCAGGCGTGCGCGTTCGTCACCGCCGGCAACAGCGGCGCCGCGATGGTCGCCGCCAAGCTCATCATCGGGCCGATCGCCGGGGTCGAGCGGCCGGCGCTGGCGACCCCGGTGCCCGGCCTCGACCGCGGCGCGCTGGTCCTCGACGTGGGTGCCAACGTGGACTGCAAACCCCAGCATCTCCTGCAGTTCGGAGTGATGGGCCACTTCTATTCGGAGGCCGTGCTGGGGGTCCGCAACCCGCGCGTCGGGCTGCTGTCGATCGGCGAGGAGGAGGGCAAGGGCGACCGCCTCACGGTCGAGGCCTACCGCCTGCTCGCCGACGCGGGTCTCAACTTCGTCGGCAACGTCGAGGGCCGCGACGTGTACGCCGGCACGGTCGACGTGGTGGTGTGCGACGGCTTCGTCGGCAACGTGGTGCTCAAGGTCTCCGAGGGGCTCGGCGAGATGATCTACGCGATGCTGCGGCGGGAGGGGCGGCGCTCGGCGACCTCCGCCGTCGGCCAGCTGCTCGCCAAGGGGGCGCTCGCCGCCCTCAGGCGCAAGGCCGACTACGCCGAGTACGGCGGCGCGCCGCTGCTCGGCGTCCGCGGGGCGTGCCTGGTCGGCCACGGCCGCTCCAACCCGAAGGCGATCCGCAACGCGGTGCGTTTCGCCCATGCCTACGCGAGCAGCGGGGTGATCCCGCACATCGAAGCGAAGGTCTCTGTGCTCAATGCTTTCCGTGATCAGGAGGGGGTGTCAGGTGCATGACGAGCACGCGCGCACGGCGCGCATCGCCGGCCTGGGCGTGAGCCTGCCCGGGCGGGTCCTGACCAACACCGACTTCGAGAAGATGGTCGACACGTCCGACGAGTGGATCGTCTCGCGCACCGGCATCCGCGAGCGGCACGTGGTCGGCGAGGGCGAGAGCGTGTCGACGCTGGCGATCGAGGCCGGCAAGCGGGCGATGGCGGACGCCGGCGTGAGCCCGGAGGAGGTCGAACTGCTGGTGCTCGCCACCGCCACGGTCGAGCAGCCGATCCCGGCGACGGCGGCGATCATCCAGCCCGCGCTCGGGCTCAAGCGGGCGACCTGCTTCGACATCGCGGCGGCGTGCTCGGGGTTCCTCTACGCGATCCAGATCGCCCGCCAGTTCATCATCAACGGCGAGGTCTCCACCGCGATGGTGATCGGCGCGGAGACGCTCTCGCGCTTCACCGACTACACCGACCGCGCCACCTGCATCCTGTTCGGCGACGGCGCGGGAGCGGCAGTGCTCAAGGCGTGCCCGGCCGGCGAGGGGATCCTGCGCTGCGCCTGGCACACCGATGGGACCTACGCGGACTTCATCCAGATGCCCGGCGGCGGCAGCAAGCACCCGGCGCATTGGAAGGAGACGATCGACGCGCGGCTGCCGTTCATCAAGATGCGCGGCAACGAGACCTTCAAGGTCGCGGTGCGGGCGATCACCGAGGTCTGCCAGGAGGTCCTGGCGGGCGCCGGCGTCGGCATCGACCAGGTCAAGCTGTTCGTGCCGCACCAGGCCAACCTGCGCATCATCAGCGCCGTCGGCGACCGGCTTGGCCTGCCCGCCGAGAAGGTGTACCTGAACCTCGAGCGGGTCGGCAACACGTCCTCGGCCTCGATCCCGCTCGCCATGCGCGAGGCGATCGACCGCGGAGCGCTCCAGCGCGGCGACCTGCTGCTGGCGGCGGCGTTCGGCGGTGGACTGACCTGGGCGGCGACGCTGCTCAAGTGGTAGCCGCCGGCGCGGGCTAGCGCGGGCGGATCGGCTGCGATCGAACTCTCATCGAGGAGGAGCGATGGACCACTTCTACACCGACACCCAGAAGGAGATCGTCGCGCTCACGCGACAGATCGCGGCGGGCGAGATCCTGCCGGCGCGGGCGAAGCTCGACCACGAGGAGATCTTCCCCCGCGAGATCGTCAGGACGATGGGCGAGGCGGGGCTGATGGGCGTGTTCGTCCCGGAGGAGCACGGCGGCCTCGGCGGCAGCATGATGGACCTCTGCCTGGTGACCGAGGAACTGTCGAAGGCCTGCCTCGGCGTGTCGACCACCTACGGCGCGATCGCGCTCGGCACGCTGCCGGTGCTGCTCGCCGGCGACGACGCGATGAAGGCGCGCGTGCTGCCCAAGGTCGCCGCCGGCGAGTGGATCGCCGCGTTCTGCCTGACCGAGGCGGAGGCGGGATCCGACGCGTTCTCGATGCGGACGCAGGCGAAGCGGGACGGCGACGGCTACCTGATCAACGGCACCAAGCAGTGGATCACGAACGGCGGCGAGGCCGACTTCTACGCCGTGATCGCGATGACCGACCCGGCGCGCGGCGCGCGCGGCGCATCGGCGTTCCTGGTCGAGAAGGACGCGCCCGGCCTCTCGTTCGGCAAGCGCGAGGACAAGCTCGGCATCCGCGCCTCCTCCACCCGCGAGGTGATCTTCGACAACGTCCGGGTGCCGCTCGCCAACCGCATCGGCCGCGAGGGCGTCGGCTTCCTCGTCACGATGCGGACGCTCGAGCGCGCGCGGGTCGCGGTCGGCGCGCAGGGCGTCGGGCTGGCCGCCGGCGCGCTCGAGGCGGCGGTGGCCTACGCCCGCGAGCGCAAGCAGTTCGGCAAGCCGATCGCGGCGTTCCAGGCGGTCGGGCACATGCTCGCCGACATGGCGATGCGGGTCGAGTCGGCGCGCTCGCTGCTCTACGCGGTGGCGCGCACGATCGACGGTGGCAGCGAGGACTTCGCGATGGAGTCGTCGATGGCGAAGGTGGTCGGCTCCGACGTCGCGATGTCGGTGGCGCTCGACGCCGTCCAGGTGTTCGGCGGCTACGGCTACATGCGCGACTACCCGGTCGAGAAGATGCTGCGCGACGCCAAGATCCTGCAGATCTACGAGGGCACCAACCAGATCCAGCGCAACGAGATCGCCTCGGCGCTGATCAAGCGCTCGGCGCAGAAAGCCTGAGCTCGCGGGAGAGGTGGGGATGGGCAAGATCGCGTTCGTGTTTCCGGGGCAGGGCAGCCAGTTCGCGGGGATGGGCCGGGACCTGGCGGAGCGCTTCCCCGAATCGCGCGAGGTGTTCAAGCGCGCCGACGCGGCGCTCGGCGAGCCGCTCTCGCGCTTGTGCTTCGAGGGGCCGGACGAGCAACTCCGGCTGACCGCGAACACCCAGCCGGCGATCCTCGCCGTCTCGCTGGCGGCCCTGGCGGCGCTGCGCGCT
>DATIYW010000182.1:0-4224 GCA_035517415.1 Thermoanaerobaculaceae bacterium | reverse complement strand
AGTGGCACAAGCATTCGGACGCGGGCCGCGTCACCCCGGCGGCGCTGTTCGAGGCGCTCCAGGCGGTTTCCGGTGACGACGCCATCTTCGTCGCCGACTCCGGCAACGGCACCTTCCTCGCGATGGAGCACCTGCGCCTCGACGCGCCGGGCCGCTTCCTCGCCCCGGTCGACTACTCGTGCATGGGCTACGCGGTGCCGGCGGCGATCGGCGCCAAGCTCGGCGCTCCCGGGCGCGACGCCGCGCTCGAGGAGGCGATCGCGCGCGGCCACCGCGACGTTCGTGAAGAATGGCACACGCAGTCGAGCGCGGACCGCGTCACCCCGGCGGCGCTGTTCGAGGCGCTCCAGGCGGTTTCCGGTGACGACGCCATCTTCGTCGCCGACAGCGGCAACGGCACGTTCCTCGCGATGGAGCACCTGCGCCTCGAAGCGCCCGGCCGCTTCCTCGCCCCGATCGACTACTCGTGCATGGGCTACAGCGTCCCCGCCGCGATCGGCGCCAAGCTCGTCTCGCCCGGCCGCGACGTGATCGCGCTCGCCGGCGACGGCGCGTTGCTGATGACCGGCCTCGAGCTGCTAACCGCGGCGGCCTACCGCGTCGGGGTCGTCGTCTGCGTGCTGCGCGACGAGGAGCTGGCGCAGATCGCCCAGTTCCAGCGCACGACGATGAACCGCGCCGCGGACTCGCGCCTCCATCCCTACTCGGTCGAGGCGCTCGCCGCCGCGACCAACTGCGCCTACCTCCATCTCGCGCGCGACGCGGAGGCGCCCGCCGTGCTCGCGCAGGCGCTCGCGCGCTCGCGCGAGGGCGCGCCGGTGATGGTCGAGGTGGCGATCGACTACTCGCGCAAGAGCTACTTCACCCGCGGCGTGGTCGCGACCACCTTCTGGCGCCTGCCGTGGGCCGACCGCGTGCGCCTGCTCTCACGAGCGGCGGCGCGCCGGCTGGTCAAGCCGTAGCCGCGCCTCGAGCCGGTGGCGCGGGTCGCGGTCGGGCGCGCCCAGCTCACCGCTCGACTCGGCGCCGCCCGCCGTCGGCTACTTGAACGCGCCGTCCGGCTTGCCGGCGGCCACCATCACGCGGCAGTAGGCGTAGAGCGCGTCGTAGACGATCCACTCCGCCGCGTTCACGGCGTGATCGTCGGCGAGGCCGAGGTGGCGGAACCCCTCGGCGATCGCCTGCAGGCCCGGGGCCTCCGGCTGGCGGTGGAGCGTGTTGTCGGTGTCGGCGCCGTTGACGATCTTGCCGAGCAGCACCAGCGCGGCGTCGCCGGTGAGGTGGAACCGCTTGAGGATCGCCTCGAACGAGCACTCCTTGCGGTGGTGCCCGAGCTCCACGCCTGGCACGTCGAACGGCGTCGCGTCGAGGCGCTCCGCCTCGCGCATCACGTCGTCGGCGGGGACGAAGTGGAACTCGGGCCTGGGGTCGACGAAGCGGCGGATCAGCCACGGGCACGCGACCCGGTCCACCTTCACCCGCTCACGCGTGATCCACCGCATCGCTGCCTCCCGCGCCTGGCCGGGCGCCAGGGGCCGGCGCGGGGCTCAACATGCCTTCGCGCATGGAGGTCCACGGCCCCGAGGACAGGTCAGGCGACGTTGCGTTGCTTCAACGCCGGCTCGCCGCCGCCATTCCGGCCGGCGCCTCGGCGGCGGCGAGCTCGATGGCGCGACCACACTCGCGCCGGCGGCGCTGACCCGTCGCTACCTGACCGGCTCGAGCACGAGCACGACGAAGCTGTCGGGCAGGATCGGCGGCCGCGGCCGGGGGTGCTCGGCGGTCGGCGCGGGTGGCGGCCCGAACTCCGCCGTCGGCAGGAAGAGCCGGTGCGTGGCGTGGTCGAGCGCGATCGTCCGCGCGCCGCGCTGGGTCGGCACCTCGGCGGCGACGCTGAACTTGTCCGGCGTCTCCTCGCGCACGACGGTCAGGCTGCCGGCGCCGTTGGAGCTGAACGCGAGCCCCGCCGCCGGGTCGAACGCCGCGCCGTCCACGCCGGCGCCGATCGGCAGCGTCGCCACCACCTTCCCGCTGTCGGCGTCCACCACCACCATCAGCTTGTTGCCGCAGACCGAGAACAGCCGCCGGTGGGCGAGGTCCATCGCCAGGCCGGACGGCTCCTCGCCGGGGGCGATCGGCCAGGTCGCGAGCACCTTCAGCGCTTGGGTGTCGATCTTGGCGATCTCGCCCTTGTCCTCGATGTTGACGAAGATCGCGCCCTTGCCGTCGGCGACCGCGAACTCGGGCTTGCCGCCGAGCGGCACGGTGCCGGCCACGGCGTGGCTCCGCGCGTCGATCGCGGTCGCGTCGTGGCTGCCGCCGTTGAAGGTGAACACCCGCTTGGAGACCGGGTCGTAGGCGATCGCGTCCGGGTTGCGCGCCTCGAGCTTGACGGTCTCGGTGACCTTGAGCGTCTGGAGGTCGAACACGGTCACGCTGCCGGCCCGCCCGTTGCTGGTGAAGCCGACGCCGAACTCCGGCGCCAGGGCGATGCCGTGCACCCCGTCGGTGCCGGGGATCTCGGCGACGAGCTTGCCGTGCTCGAGGTCGACCACCTGCACCCGGCTCGCCCGCGAGAGGAACAGCCGGCGGGCGCTGCTCTCGACGGTGAGGTAGTCCCAGCCGCCGTCGCCGCCGGGTCGGATGCGGTCGGCGATGCGGTACGGCGGCTCCGCCGCGAGCGCGGCGGCGGCGCCGAGGGCGGCGAGGATCAGCGGCGCGGCGACGAGCGGTCGGTGTGACATGGCGGCGTTCCTCCCCTGATGGCTGTTCGAACGCGGATCGTAGCACCGCAAATGCCCGTCAGACGGCGTCCTCGCGATGGCGGCGCGGCTCGAGCAGCAGGTACGCCGCCGGGGTGGCGACCAGCGAGAGCAGCACGGAGATGCACAGCGCGCCGATCACGGCGATCGCAAGCGGCTTGAGCATGTCGGCGCCGGAGCCGATCCCGTAGGCGAGCGGCAGCATCCCGAGCGCGGCGGCCAATGAGGTCATCAGCACCGGGCGGAGCCGGCGCGCGCCCGAACGCACCAGCGCCTCCACCGCGTCGAGGCCGGCGGCGCGGTGCTGGCCGACGAGGTCGAGCATGAGGATGCCGTTCTTGGCGACGATGCCGACGCCGATGATCGCGCCGAGGAATGAGACGACGTTGAGCGACGTCCCGGTGATCCACAGCGCCAGGACCGTCCCGAACAGCGCCAACAGCGCCCCGAACACGATCGCCACCGGCTCGCGGAACGAGCGGAACTCCAGGAGCAGCACGGTGAACACCAGCACGATGGCCATGCCCAGCACGATCACGAGGTTGCGGAACGACTCCTGCTGCTGCTGGTAGAGCCCGCCCAGCTCGAGCGCGCCCCCCCGCAGCGAAGGGTCTCGGTCCAGCAGTGTGCGGATCTCGCCCATCGCGCTGCCGAGGTCGCGGCCCTCGAGGCGCGCGGTGACGGCGACGTCCTGCCGGAGGTCGTCCCGGCGCAGCTCGAGCTGACCCGGCTCCTCGGTGACGTCGACGAGCTGCGAAAGCTGGACGACCGTGCCGTCCGGCGAGCGCAGCGGCAGCGTGCGCAGGCTCGCGATGCGGTCGAGGCGCGACGGGGACACCTTCACGCGGATGTTGACGACACGATCCCCCTGCAGGACGGTGGATGCGGTCTGCCCGAGCATCGCGGTGTTGACCGCATTGGCGATGTCCTCGCCGGTGAATCCGAACCGCCGGGCGTCCACCGGGCGCACCCGCAGCGTCAGCGACGATCCGGCGTAGACCAGGCCGTTGAACACGTCGACCACGCCGCGGACGTGCGAGATCTTCTCCGCCACCTCCGGGGCCTTGGCCTTCAGCCAGGCGGTGTCGGTCGAGAACAGCTTGATCTCGACCGGCTGCGGGGCGCCCTCGAGGTCGCCGATCAGGTCGGCCAGGATGCCGGGGAACTCCCACTGGACGTCGGGAAGCGCGGCGGTGAAGGCGTGGCGCAGCTCGGCGATCACCGCATCGGTCGAGCGCTTCCGGTCCGGCCTGAGCTTGACCAGGAAGTCGCCGGTGTTGGGCTCGGTGATGGCGAGGCCGAGCTGAGCGCCGGTCCGCCGCGAGTAGCTCTCGAGCTCCGGCACCTGGCGCAGGATCCCCTCGGCCACCAGCATCTGCCGGTTGGTCTCGGTCAGGCTGGTGCCGGGAGGCGCGATGTAGTCGATGACGAAGCCCCCCTCGTCCATCGGCGGCAGGAACTC
>DATIYW010000181.1:0-6362 GCA_035517415.1 Thermoanaerobaculaceae bacterium | reverse complement strand
GAGGATCGGCACGTTGGTCGCCTGGGCGATGTTGATGCCGCTCACCGGCTGCCGCTTCTTGAGGTCGATGTCGAGCAGCACCGTCCCCTCGGCGGTGATGTGCGGCGTCACGTCGAGTGCGAGCGTGGCGTCGACGTACTGCACGGTCACGGTGTTGTTCGCCACCGTCTGGATCGGGATCATGACGCCGCTCTGGATGTGCGCCTTGAGGTTGTTCTGCGCCGTGACCTTGGGCGAGGAGACGATCCTGACCAGGCCCTTGGTCTCCGCGGCGGAGAGCAGGAAGTCGAGGTTGAACGAGTTGAGCACGTCGGCGAAGGTGAGGGCGAGGATGTTCGGGTTGTTGGCACCGGTCGGGTTGAAGCCGAAGCCGGGCACGCCCAGGTTCACGCCGCCGGTCGCGTCGACCGTGTTCGGGAACTTCCAGCCGGTGTTGGTGCCGTGCGTCGCGTCGGCGTTGGCGTTGAACCCCCACGCCACGCCCATCGCCTGCGAGAACGTCCGCGTCGTCTCGACGATGCGCGCCTCGATGATCACCTGCGCGTTGGGCTGGTCGAGGCTGTCGATCAGGTTGAGGATCCCGTCCATGCGGTCGGTGGAGTCACGGATGATGAGCTGGTTCGTGCGCGGGTCGGTCACCACCGAGCCGCGCTCCGAGAGGATGAAGCCGGTGGAGGTGAGGATCGACTTGACGTCGTCGACCTTCGCGTACGAGAGCGTCTTGGTCACCGTGCGCATCGGCTTGGCCTCTTCCTCGGCCTTCTTGAACCGGGCCACGTCCCCGCGCTCGCGCGTGAGGGTGTCGATGCGCGCCACCCGCAGCACGTTGTTCTCGACCACGTAGTCGAGCCCGTTGATGCGCAGGATGATGTCGAGGCACTGGTCCCACGGCACGTTCTCGAGGTTGACCGTGACCGAGCCCGAGACGCCGGGGTCGACGACCACGTTCAGCCCGGTGATCTTGGCGAAGGTGCGGAGCACGTCCTTGATGTCCGCGTCCTTCAGCTCGAGCGAGATCGGCTCGCCGGTGAAGTGCTTCTCCTGGCTCTCGACCTCCTTCGCGCCGGTCGAGACCGTGGTCGGCGGGGCGGCCTGCTCCGCCATCGCGGCCTGCGAGCTGGTCCACGGCGACTCCGCGGGTGCGGCGGTCTTGGCCGCCTCGGCGGGGGCCGCCGCCGGCGGCGCGACGAGCGACTCGGCGGGCTGGGACGGCGGCGCCGCGGGCTGCGGGGCGGCGGGCGCCGGCTCGGTCTTCGGCGGCGTCGCGGACTGCGGCGTCGGGGCCGGCTCATTGACGATCTTGACCGGGGTCACCGGCGGCTCCTCGGCCTGGGTCGGCTCGGGCGCGGGCGCCGTCGGCGCCTGCGTCGCGGGCGGAGCGACCTGCGCCGCGGCGGGCGCGGCAGGCTGGGCCGGCGCAACGGCTTCGGTCTTGGCTGGGGCTGGGGCCTCCGCCGCCGGAGCGGCCGGAGCGGCCGCGGGCTGGACCGGCGCCGGCGGGGCGACCGTCGGCGAGACGGCGGCGGTCACGGGGGCCGCCGGCTCGACCGGGGCGGGCGCGGCCGGCTGGGTCGCCGCGACGGCGGCGGGCTCGCCGCCGATCCGCAGCACCGCGCCTTGCGGCGTGGCGGCGAGGTGGTACGACGCGGGCTGGTCGAGGTCGACCACCACCCGCACCACCGGGTCGGGGGCGGTCGCGTGCTGCGCGACGCGCACCCGCTGGACGCCGGCGGCGCCGACCGGCTGGATCCGGCGCGCCACCTTGTTGACCACGCCCTTGAAGTCGACCACCACGCGGGGCGGGTTGGCGAGGGTGAAGAGCTTGCCGTCGAGCGGCCCCGGGGCGATCAGCTGCACCGAAACGCCGGTCGCGTCCACCACCGGAAGCACGTCGGTGAGGGAAGCCGCGGGCGCGGCCTCGCCCTTACCGGACGGCGCGAAGCGAACCTCGATCCCGGAGGGAAGCTCGGCGACGGCGACGTTCACGCCCGGGTCGACCTCGAGGCGGAGCCGCAGGAGGTGCGTCCCGCCCTCGTCGACCGCCTGGAGGGCGGCGTGGCGCAGACCCGCGTCCGGCTGCTCAACCGCCGCGAGCGGCGCGGCCAGCGCCGTGTCGGGGAAATCGACCACGACGACGCCCGCCTCGGGGCTGGAACGCGTGTACTTGAGAGGTCCGGAGGCGCTGATCACCAGGGCGGGCGCCGGCTTCGGGGTCCAGGCCATGCCGAGGACCGAGACCGCCTCCTGCGCCGTTGCCACGCCGGCCAGGAGGGCCGAGAGCACCGCCACGGCCACCACCGCCACGAACGAGCGAGTATGAGTCGCCATCATCGCAACCCCCAGACGATCACTGAAGTGTCCGCACCACTTCGCGGTATGGCTTGAGGCTCTTCGGATCGGCCACTTGGAGCCGGAACACGACCTTGCCGGCCTCGATCGACTCCACGTTGCCGTCGTAGAGGACGGTCCCCGGGCGAACGAGGTAGCTCATGTTGTCGGTCCCCTGGACCATCGCGACGTAGCCCTCGGGGAGCTTGAAGATGCCCTGCAGCTTCACCTCGTCGACGCCCATGCCGCGCAGCCCGGGCGGCCGCTGCCCGAGCTCCTCGCGGAGCTGGCCCGACAACAGCGAGCGGAACGGGTCCCGCCGCCCGGCGGGGTCGTAGGTGAACCCCTGCCCCGCCTCGACCGCCTCGTCGCCGCGCAGGATCCGCTCGACCGTCGAGGTGTCGATCGGACTCTCCCCCGGCGTCGGCGTCGGCGTGGGACGCGGCTGGCCCTGCGCCAGCGCGGCGACCGCCGCCAGCCAGACCAAGCCGGCTGCCATGCCAGTCTTCATCACCGTGCTCCCTCCTGCCTGCCGCCCGACTCGGGCTCGGTGTAGATGAAGGTCTTCATGGTGAAGCTGGAGCTGATGGTGTACGGGCCCTTGCGCTGGATCGCGCCGATCTGCAGCGAGTCGACGTTGATGATACGGGAGAAGCGTGAGAGCCGGTCGAAGAAGAGCGCGAGCTCGTGGTAGGCGCCCTGCAGCTGCACCACGATCGGCCACTCGGAGTAGAACTCCTTCTTGACGAACCCCTGGGGCTGGAAGCTGACGAGGCGGAAGTTGCCGCGCTCGGTCAGCGACTTGATCTTCTTGATCAGCTCGTCGGTCTGGCGCGCTGTGGGGAGGATGCGGAGCAGGCGGGCGAGCTCGGTCTCCAGGCGCTCGGCTTCCTCGCGGAATTGCGGCAGGCGGTTCTCCGCGAGCTTGCCTTCGCGCACCTTCTGCTGCAGCGTCTGGAGCTCGCCGGTGCGCGCCTTGATCTCCTTCTGGATGTCCGTGAACAGGTAGTTCTCGAACGCCCAGACCAGACCGCCGGCGATCACCAGCCCGATGATCAGCCCCCAGTACCAGGGTCGGTTTTCGAGGTCGAGGCCGGCCATTGCGCGTCGCCTCCCTTAGCCCTTGTGGCCGGGGGCGGCGGCCGCCTCCCGGGGGGTGTACTTGAAGTTGCACGAGAGGTCGAAGGTGAAGACTCCACGGTCGTCCTGGGACATGATTCGCAGGCTCGGCTCGGCGAAGAACGGGCTGCCGGAGAGGTTGGAGATGAAGTTCGCCACCGCGTTCTCGTTGAGCGCCTGCCCCTGGAGCGTCACGACGTTGCCTGACAGCGTCATGTTGGTCAGCCAGAGGAGGTCCGGCAGCGCCTTGCTGATCTCGTCCATGATGCGGACCGGGCCGTTCTGGTTCTGCTTGAGCTGCTCGATGACGTCGATCTTGTGCTTGAGCTCGGCGTTGCGGCGCTTGAAGTTCTCGACCTCGGCGATGATCGGCTTCAGCCGCTCGTACTCGCGCTGGTTGGTGGCGATGTCGGCCTTGACGGCGTTGAGCGCGGAGGAGAGCTTCCAGTAGCGCACGCCGACCACGGCGAGGCCGACGACGATGAGACCGATCAGGATGTAGTTGTTGAGGTTCGCGGCCCCGAGGGAGATCAGCGGCGCCCGCGCGACCTTTTCCGCACGCGCTTCAACCAGGAGATTTATCTTGATCATCGGATCAGTCTCCGGCGGTCCGCAACGCCATCCCCACCGCGACCGCCATCGCCGGGGCGTGGCGGTTGAGCCATTCCGGCGGGAACTGGCTCTCCGAGTAGTCGATCTCCCGGAACGGGTTCATCACCTCGACGCGGGCGCCGAGCCGGTCCTTGAGGACGCCGTCGAGGTTGAGCGCCTGGCAGGCGCCGCCGGCGAGGACGATCTCCTCGACATGGTCGTGACTCGAGGTGGTGTAGAAGAACTCGAACGTCTTCTGCAGCTCGGCGGCGAGGTCCTCGCTCACCCCGTTGAGCACGCCGAGGATCGTCTGCGGGGTGTGGTCGCCGAGCTGCTCGCCGGTCTTGACCGCCTCCGCCTGCTCCCGCGTCAGGTTGAGCTCGCGCTGGATCGCTTCCGTGTAGGCGTTGCCGCCGAAGACGATGTCGCGCCAGAACACCGACTGGCCGCGGGCGAGGATGTTCACGTTCATGATGTGCGCGCCGACGTTCACGAGCGCGAGGACCTTGTCCTGCGGCATCGTGTAGTTGTGCTCGTAGGCGTTCTGCAGCGCGAACACGTCGACGTCGACCAGCGACGGGACCTTCCCCAGCTGCGCGACGATCCCGGTGTAGTCGGCGATCCGGTCCTTCTTCGCCGCCACCAGCAGCACGTCCATCGTGTCGGCGTCGCCGCCGAGCACGACGTAGTCGAGCTTGACCTCGTTGACGTCGAACGGCAGGTACTGCTCCGCCTCCCAGTGGATCGACTCCGCGAGCTCGGCGTCGGACATCGCGGGCACCTGGATCTTGCGGATCGCGACGGAGATCCCCGACAGGGAGATGCCGAGCCCGGGGTTCTTGACGCCCTGCTCCTGGATCAGCCGCTGGGCGACCTCGACGACCAGCGAGGAGTCCATCACGGTGCCTTCGACGATCGCCTCGGGGGAGAGCGGCGCGTGGCCGGCATGCAGCAGCGAGTAGCGCCCGCCCTTGCCGGCCTTGAGCTCTACGAGCTTCACCGCCGAGGAACCGATGTCGAGCCCGACGATCCCCTTCTTCTTTCGTAGGAACACGGTCGCTGGCCCCCTCTTTTACGCTCCTACTCGCCCCTGATTAGGTGGATGCGTTACTTCCATCCTTTTGTGACTAATCTAGCAATGGCCCCCTAGCTTGTCAAGAACGCACTGCGAGAGTAAGCCGTTGGCAGCGGATAAATTGAGTGGTATACTCCCCCGCCCTCGTGGACGGGGCTGGAGGATTCATGGCTCGGACATGCGAGATCTGCGGCAAGGGCAGGATGCTCGGCCACAACATCAGCCACGCGCACAACGTGTCGCGGCGCGAATGGCGTCCCAACCTGCGGGTCGTCCATGCGCTGGTTGACGGCAAGCCGATGCGGATCAAGGTGTGCTCGCGCTGCCTGCGCTCCGGCAAGGTGAAGAAGGCCGTCAGCTGACCCCGCGCCGCGCCGCCCCGGGCGCGAGCGCGCCCGCTCGGGCCGCGCGGGCGGCGGGCCCCGACCCACAACCGCAGTCGTCGTTCGCTGGAAGCGCGGATTCCGCCGCGCCGGCGGGGCTTTTCCACCCCTAGAGCGCGCGCAGCTTGCGGCCCTGCGAGGAGAACCCCGCCTCGACCGTGGTCACGCCCGGGATCCGCCGCAGCACCGCCAGCACCCGCTCGAGGTGGCGCCGGCCCTGAACGTCGATCACGAGGTCCGCGGCGCCGAGCTGGTCCTCGTGGGTGTTGAGGTGGCAGCTGCGAATGTTCGCGTCCTCGCCGCTCGCCGCCTGCGAGAGCGCCGCCAGCATCCCCGGGCGGTCCTCGAAGCCGACCGCGATCGGCACCGCGAACGCCCCGGTCTCGCCGCCCCATTCGACGGCGACCTCGCGGTCCGGGGTGAAGAGCAGCTTGCGCACGTTGGGGCACTGGGTGGCGTGGACCGCGACCCCGCGCCCGCGTGTGACGTAGCCCACAATTTCGTCTCCCGGCAAGGGGTTGCAGCACTGGGCGCGGTAGGTGAGCAGGTCGCTCTGCCCCTTGACCGTGATGACGGGCGCCTCGGTCAGCGCGGCGCGGCCCTTCGGCACCGGCGCCGGCTGCGCCGGTCGGGTACGCACGAACGGCGCGAGCAGGTCCCGTACCGACAGACGCCCGAACCCGACCGCCGCCATCATGTCCTCTTCCTTGCCGAAGCCGTGGTCGCTGGCGAGCTGCGCCATCCGGCCGTTCTCGCGCAGCTCCTTGGCGGCGACCCCCAGCTTGCGGCACTCGCGGTCGAGCAGCCGGCGCCCGGCCTCGACCGCGTGCTCCTTCTCGCCGCGCGCGAGCCAGCCGCGGATCTTG
>DATIYW010000180.1:0-28834 GCA_035517415.1 Thermoanaerobaculaceae bacterium | reverse complement strand
CGCCGCGCGGAGCGCTCGTGCGGTTGATCGACGCCGCCGCCCGCGGGGGTCCGCCGTCGCGGGCGCGGCGGGAGGCACGCCGCGATGTCGAGGTGGCGGAGGTGGCGGGCGCGCTCGACGAGGTGCTGGCGTCCGCGCGCGCCGCAGCGGCCGAATGCGGTCCTCGCCCCGAGCCCGATTGCGACCGAACCATGAGGGTCGGAATGCTAGAATCCTAAGTCGGACCGCAACTCAGCGAAAGGAGCACGATGGCGCTCAAGCTCGGCGAACTGCTGTTGAAGGCCCAGCTCCTCAACCAGCAACAGCTGCAGAAGGCGCTCGACGAGCAGAAGGCCTCCGGTGGGAAGCTGGGCGAGATCCTCCAGCACCTCGGCTACGTCAGCGAGGACGACATCATCGAGTGCCTCTCGCACCAGTTCGGCGTGCCGTCGATCAACCTGCGCCACTTCGAGATCGACCCCAACGTCGCGAAGCTGATCCCGGTCGACCTGGCGCGCAAGTACAACGTCATCCCGGTGAACAAGACCGGTGCCACCCTGACGCTGGCGATGACCGACCCGACCAACATCTTCGCCATGGACGAGATCACCTTCATGACCGGCTATCGGGTGGAGCCCGTGGTCGCCTCCGAGGAGGCGATCCGCGAGACGATCGACCGCAACTTCGGCTCCTCGCGAGAGCTCGAGCTGAAGAAGGTGATGGAGGACCTCTCCACCGTCGACGAGGCCGCGCTCGAGCTGATGGAGGAGGACGAGGAGCTCGACGTCGCCAAGCTCTCCGAGGAGGCCTCCGAGGCGCCGGTGGTGCGCCTCGTCAACATCATGCTCACCGACGCGATCAAGCGCGGCGCCTCCGACATCCACGTCGAGCCGTACGAGAAGAGCTACCGCGTGCGCTACCGCATCGACGGGCTGCTGCGCGAGGTGATGACCCCGCCGCAACGGCTGCAGGCGGCGATCACCTCCCGCATCAAGGTGCTTGCCAAGCTCGACATCGCCGAGAAGCGGCTGCCCCAGGACGGGCGCATCAAGCTGAAGGCGAAGATCGAGGGGCGGATGCGCGAGCTCGACTTCCGCGTCTCGGTGCTGCCCACCGTGCACGGCGAGAAGGTGGTGCTGCGGCTGCTCGACAAGGAGAACCTGCGCCTCGACATGACCAAGCTCGGCTTCGAGAAGTCGAGCCTCAAGAAGTTCGAGGACAACATCCTCAAGCCGTACGGGATGGTGCTGGTGACCGGTCCCACCGGCTCGGGCAAGACCAACACCCTGTACTCCGCGCTGCAGCGCGTGAACGTGCCGGAGACCAACATCATCACCGCCGAGGACCCGGTCGAGTTCCAGCTCCCGGGCGTCAACCAGGTGCAGATGAAGGACGCGATCGGGCTCAACTTCGCCGCGGCGCTGCGCTCGTTCCTGCGCCAGGACCCGAACGTGATCCTGGTCGGCGAGATCCGCGACTTCGAGACCGCCGAGATCGCGATCAAGGCGGCGCTCACCGGCCACCTCGTGCTCTCGACGCTGCACACCAACGACGCGCCCTCGACCATCTCGCGCCTGATGAACATGGGGATCGAGCCGTTCCTGGTCGCGACCTCGGTCAACGTGATCGCCGCGCAGCGGCTGGTGCGCCGGGTGTGCAGCAACTGCAAGGAGGAGGTCGACGCGCCGGTCCAGGCGCTGCTCGCGGTCGGCTTCTCGGAGGCGGAGGCGCACGGCGTCAAGCTGTCGAAGGGGCGCGGCTGCGAGAAGTGCGCGAACACCGGCTACAAGGGACGCGTCGGGCTGTTCGAGGTGATGGACATGACCGACGACATGCGCGAGCTGATCCTCTCCGGCGCGACCGCCGTGGAGCTGCGACGCAAGGCGGTCGAGGAGGGGATGATCACGCTGCGCCGCTCGGGGCTGCAGAAGATCCGCGAGGGCGTCACCACCATCGACGAGGTGGTCAGGGAGACGGTGCTGTAGGGAGGCGGGCATGCCGATCACACTGCACGAACTGCTCAAGACCATGGTCGAGCGCGGCGCGACCGACCTCCACGTCACCACCAACACGCCGCCGGTGATCCGCATCGACGGCGCGCTGGAGCGGCTGCCGCTGCCGCCGATGACCGCGCCGGAGACCAAGCGCCTCGCCTACTCCGTGCTCACCGACGCGCAGAAGCACCGGCTCGAGGAGACGTTCGAGCTCGACCTCTCGTTCGGGATCAAGGGGCTGGCGCGATTTCGCGCCAACATCTACTACCAGCGCGGCGCGGTGGGTGGCGCGTTCCGCCGCATCCCGTACGAGATCCTCGGCTTCAAGGAGCTCGGCCTGCCCGCCGTGGTCGAGTCGCTGTGCGAGAAGCCGCGCGGGCTGGTACTGGTGACCGGCCCGACCGGTTGCGGCAAGTCGACCTCGCTCGCGGCGATGATCGACAAGGTCAACAACGAGCACCCGCTCCACATCGTCACGATCGAGGACCCGATCGAGTACCTCCACACGCACAAGAAGGCGATGGTCAACCAGCGCGAGCTGCACTCCGACACGCTCTCCTACCCGAACGCGCTGCGCTCGGTGCTGCGCGAGGACCCCGACGTGGTGCTGATCGGCGAGATGCGCGACCTCGAGACGATCGAGTCGGCGCTGCAGATCGCCGAGACCGGGCACCTCACCTTCGCCACGCTGCACACCAACTCCGCGCCGCAGACGATCAACCGCATCATCGACGTGTTCCCCGAGCACCAGCAGCCGCAGGTGCGCGCCCAGCTCTCGTTCGTGCTCGAGGGGATCATCTGCCAGTCGCTGCTGCCGCGCGCGGGCGGCAAGGGCCGGGTGCTGGCGTGCGAGGTGCTGATCCCCAACGCCGCGGTGCGCAACCTGATCCGCGAGGACAAGGTGCACCAGATCTACTCCACCATGCAGACCGGCCAGCTCAAGCACGGGATGCAGACGTTCAACCAGTCGCTCGCCACGCTCTACCAGCGGCGACTGATCACGATGCAGACGGCGATGTCGTACAGTTCCAATCCGGAGGAGTTGCAGGACATGATCAACCGGGGCACCGGCGTGGTCCAGGCGGTTCCCGCGCCGCGCCCGGGGAGGGCCTAGGCCATGGCCAGCTTCGAATGGAAGGGCCGCGACCGCGCGGGCAGGCCGCAGGGCGGCGTCCTGGTCGCGGACAACAAGGACGCGGTCCTCGCGGTGCTGCGGCGCCAGCAGATCGTGCCGATCACGGTCAAGGAGAAGGGCAAGGAGATCGCCCTGCCCAAGCTGCGCGGCGGCGTCAACGAGAAGACGCTGGCGGTGTTCACCCGCCAGTTCTCGGTGATGATCGACGCCGGACTGCCGCTCGTGCAGTGCCTGCAGATCCTCGGCGAGCAGCAGGAGAACAAGACGTTCCAGCGCATCCTGCTCCAGGTCCGCGAGGACGTCGAGTCGGGCTCCTCGCTCGCCAACGCGATGAAGAAGCACCCGCAGGCGTTCAACGAGCTGTACGTCAACATGGTGGCGGCGGGCGAGGCGGGCGGCATCCTCGACACCATCCTGCAGCGCCTCGCGACCTACATCGAGAAGGCGGCCAAGCTCAAGGCGCAGGTGAAGTCGGCGCTGATCTACCCGATCGCCGTGCTCTCGATCGCGGCACTGGTGGTGTACGTCATCCTGTGGAAGGTGATCCCGGTCTTCGCCACCCTGTTCATCTCCCTCGGCGCGCAGCTGCCGCTGCCGACCCGCATCGTCGTCGCGCTCTCGAACTTCGTCGGCCGGTTCTGGTGGCTGATCGTCGCGGTGGTGGTCGCGACCGTGTTCGCGGTCCGCCGCTACTACGCGACCGAGCAGGGCAAGATGACGATCGACCGGATCATGCTCAAGCTGCCGGTCCTCGGCCTGGTGCTGCGCAAGATCGCGGTCGCGCGCTTCTGCCGCACGCTCGGCACGCTGCTCTCTGCCGGCGTCCCAGTGCTGGAGTCGCTCGAGATCACGGCGCGGACGTCGGGCAACGCGGTGATCGAGCGCGCCATCCTCGAGGTGCGCAAGCAGGTCGAGGAGGGCAAGGCGCTCGCCGACCCGCTGCGCGCCACCAACCAGTTCCCGCCGATGGTGGTGCAGATGATCGGCGTCGGCGAGGCGACCGGCGCGATGGACACCATGCTCGCCAAGATCGCGGAGTTCTACGAGGAGGAGGTCGACGTCGCGGTCGCCGGCATGATGCGGCTGATCGAGCCGCTCATGATCCTCCTCCTCGGCGTCATCATCGGCGGCATCGTGATCGCGATGTACATGCCGATGTTCGACCTGATCTCCAAGATCGGATGACGAGCGGCGGTCCGCTCCGCGCACCGTCGGCCGTGGAACCGGAAGCGTCGAGGCTGTCCACCGGGCGCATCGCCAAGTGGATGATCGGGCTGCGCCTGGTCGCCGTTTCGGCGCTCCTGATCGGCGCCCTGGTGGTCCAGACCACCACCGAGGAGCTGCTGCCGATCGCGCCGCTGGTGCGGGTGGCGGGCGCCGCGTACCTGCTCTCGCTGGTCTGGATCGCGCTGTGGATGGCCGGCGTCGCGCCGCGGCTGCACGGCGCGCTGCAGCTCTCCGGCGACCTGCTCATCTTCGGCACGCTGATCTACCTCACCGGCGGGCCCTCGTCGCCGTTCGCGTTCCTGTTCCTGATCGTGGTCGCCGTCGGCGCGCTGATGTTCGGCCTGCGCGGCGCGCTCTCCTTCGCGGGCGGCGCGTTCGTGGTCTATGGCGCGGTCGCCGAGGGGATGCTGTTCCACCTCCTGCCGCGGCCGGCGCTGGCGCAGCTGTTCCCGACCCTCGGGCACCTCGCGCTCGCGTTCCAGATGGTGGTCACCGGGGCGGGGTTCGCGGTGGTCGCGCTTTTGACCTCGTACCTCGCGCACTCCGTCCAGCAGGCGGAGCTGAAGCTGCGCGGCGAGCAGGCGGCGAGCGCGCGGCTGTTCGCGATCTCCGCCGACGTGCTGCGTTCGGTCGACTCCGGCGTGCTGGCCGCCGACCAGAAGGGGCAGGTGGTGCTCGCCAACCTCGCCGCGCGGCGGATCCTCGGCCTCGGCGACGCGCTCGAGGGCCGGCACGTCGCGGAGCTGCTGCCGTTCGAGGGCGTGCAGTGGGAGAGCGTGCTCGAGACGCTCGCCGGCGGCCATCCGATCCGCCTCGAGGGCACGGTCGCCGGACGCGGCATCCCGCTCGGCTGCACGGTCACGCCGCTGATGGCGGCGGGCCCGGCGCCGGTCGGGCTGGTCGTGCACTTCCGCGACCTCACCGAGGCGCGCGAGGAGGCCAAGCGGGTGCGGCTGCGCGAGCGCATGGAGGCGGTGGGCGAGATGGCGGCAGGCATCGCGCACGAGATCCGCAACCCGCTCGCCTCGATCTCGGGCTCGGCGCAGGTGCTCGGCAAGGTGCCCGGACTCGGCGACAACGAGCGCCGCCTGTCACGCATCATCGTCGAGGAGTCGCGGCGCCTGTCCGGCATCATCGAGTCGTTCCTCGGCTACGCGCGCCCGCCGGACCCGCAGCGCGGCCCGTGCGAGATCGCCCGCACGCTCGAGGAGATGCTCACCCTGTTCGCGAACTCGCCCGAGGTCACCCCGCGGCACCACATCGTGACCGAGATCGTGCCCCACCCGCACCCGGTGGTGGCGGACGAAAAGCAGCTGCGGCAGGCGTTCTACAACCTCGCTCGCAACGCGATCCAGGCGATGCCGCAGGGTGGTACGATGCGCGTCGAGGCGCGCCCGGACCACGGCAGCTACGTCATCCGCTGGTGCGACGAGGGAGTGGGGATGGAGTCCCAGCAGATCCAGGAGATCTTCCAGCCCTTCAAGGCGTTCCGCAAAGGTGGCACGGGTCTGGGACTGGCCGTCGTCTACTCGATCATCGCCGACCACGGCGGCGAGATCGGCGTGTCGAGCACGCCGGGCAAGGGGAGCGTCTTCACGCTCCGCATCCCGCTGGCGGCGGCGTGAGCGGGCGCATCCTCGTCGTCGACGACGAACCCAGCCTGCGCGAGCTGCTCCGCATCGTCCTCGAGGGCGAGGGCTACCAGGTCGCGGAGGCGCCGACCTACCGCGAGGCGGTCCGCCAGCTCTCCGGGCAGGGCTTCGACATCGTCATCTGCGACATCATCCTCCCCGACGGCAACGGCCTCGACCTGCTGCGTGCACACCACGCGAGCCGGCCCGAGACGCTGTTCGTGATGATGACCGCGCACTCGACGCCCGCCCACATGCTCACCTCGCTGCGCGAGGGCGCCGTCGAGTACCTCTCCAAGCCGTTCGACGTCGACCAGCTCAAGCTGATCGTCGCGAAGCAGATGCCCAAGAAGTCGGGCAGACCGCCGTGGCCGAGCTACCACCAGATCGTGGGCGAGTCGCCGGCGATGTGGCCGATCCTCGAGCGCATCCCGCAGGTGGCGCGCAGCGAGGCGACGGTGCTGGTTACCGGCGAGTCGGGCACCGGCAAGGAGCTGCTCGCCCGCGCCATCCACGCCGCCTCGACGCGCGCGGCGCAGCTCTTCGTCCCGGTCAACTGCGGCGCGCTGCCCGAGGGCCTGCTCGAGAGCGAGCTGTTCGGCCACGTCCGCGGCGCGTTCACCGGTGCGGTGCGCGACAACCGCGGCCTGTTCCAGGAGGCGCAGGGCGGCGTGCTGTTCCTCGACGAGATCGGCGAGCTCTCGTCGAACACCCAGGTCAAGCTGCTGCGTGCGCTGCAGGAGAAGAAGATCCGCCCGGTCGGCGGCTCGCAGGAGAGCACCGTCGACGTCCGGGTGATCGTCGCGACCAACCAGGACCTGCAGCGGATGGTGAAGGAGGGCCGGTTCCGCGAGGACCTCTACTACCGGATCAACGTCCTGCATCTGCACGTACCGCCGCTGCGCGAGCGGCGCGAGGACATCCCGGTCCTCGCGCGGTTGTTCGTCAAGCGCGCCTGCACCCGCCTCGAGGTCCCGCTCAAGGAGCTCCACCGCGACGTGATCGCCGTGCTGCAGAACTGCTCGTGGCCGGGCAACGTGCGCGAGCTCGAGAACGTGATCGAGCAGGCGGTGGCGATCGAGCAGTCGCCGCTCATCAGCATCAGCTCGCTGCCCTCGTCGCTGCTCGGCGGCGAGGCGCCAGGCGGGGCCGCCAGCTTCGAGCTCACGCTGCCCGAGGACGGGCTCGACATCGAGGCGCACCTCGACGCGATCCGGCGCGAGCTGATGCGCCAGGCGCTGGCGCGCTGCGGCGGGGTGCAGAAGGACGCGGCGCGGCTGCTGCGGATGACCTACCGGGGATTTCGCTACCACGCTTCGAAGTTCAACCTCACGACGGAGGACTGACCCGTGCTCTCGTTGATGCTGGCGCTCTCCCTTGCCGCCGCCGCGCCCCCGCCGCCGGCCTGCACGCTGCCCGACGGCACCCGGGTCGTGCTCGAGCTCGCGCTCAACGAGCGGGAGTGGGCGCAGGGGCTGATGTTCCGCGACTCGCTGCCGCCGACCGGCGGCATGCTCTTCGTCTTCACCGCCGACGACCGCCGCCCGTTCTGGATGAAGAACACGTTCATCCCGCTCGACATGCTCTGGCTCGACGCGAAGGGCGCGATCGTCGCGGTGCGTTCGGACGTGCAGCCGTGCCGCTCCGATCCCTGCCCGACCTACGACCCCGGCACGACCTCGCGGGCGGTGCTCGAGGTGAACGCCGGGTTCGCCGCGGCGCACGGCCTGCGGGTCGGCGTGCCGCTCGCCTTCGCCGGCGTCGGCGGGTACCCGGTGGCGGGGGCGAAGCCATGATGCTGCGGCGCGCGGTGTTCCCGGTCGCGGGGTTCGGCACGCGCTTCCTCCCCGCGTCGAAGGCGATCCCGAAGGAGCTGCTGCCGATCGTCGACAAGCCGGCGGTGCAGTACGTGGTCGAGGAGGCGGTCGCCGCCGGCGTGGAGACCGCGATCTTCGTCACCGCCGAGGGCAAGTCGGCGATCGAGGACCACTTCGACCGCAACCTCCGGCTCGAGTCGTTCCTCGCCGACCGCGGCAAGCACGACCTGCTCCGGGTCGTGCGCGAGGTCGGCGACATGATCCAGGTCGTGGCGGTGCGGCAGAAGGAGGCGCTCGGCCTCGGCCACGCCGTGCTCGGCGCCGCGCCGGTGCTCGGCGATGAGCCGTTCGCGGTCCTGCTCGGCGACGACATCATCGTCGGCCAGCCGCCGGCGATCGCCCGCCTCGCCGAGCTCCACCGCTCGACCGGCGCCCCGGTGATCGCGGTGATGGAGGTGCCGCACGAGGAGATCCGCCACTACGGCTGCGTCGCCGGCGAGCCGGTCGAGCCGGGGGTGTGGCGGGTGCGCGAGCTGGTCGAGAAGCCGGAGCCGGCACGGGCGCCGTCGAACCTCGCCATCATCGGCCGCTACGTGCTCACGCCCGAGGTGCTGCAGGTGCTGGCGGCGACGCCGCCCGACCGCGCCGGCGAGATCCAGCTCACCGACGGGCTGCGCCGCACGCTCGAGGTCGGCCCGGTGTACGCGTGCACCTTCCCCGGCCGGCGCTACGACGCGGGCAACAAGGCCGATTTCCTCCGCGCCACGGTCGAGATCGCGCTCGGGCATCCCGAGCTCGGCGCCGGCTTCCGGCGCATGCTCGAGGAGCTTCTCGGCCAATCGGTCAAGGGCTGAGCGACAGCGCGCCTCGCCCGACCGTTCGGGTGGGGCGTCGACGGCACGGCGGGGGGGTCAGGCGGACTTCTTGGCGTCGCCGGCGGGCTTGGCGGCCGACTCGGCGGGCTTGGACGGGGTGGAGCTCGCAGCTTCCTTGTCGGCTGCCTTGGCCGCGACGTTCCTCGACTTGCCGTAGTCGGTCACGTACCAGCCGGAACCCTTGAACTGCAGCGCGGGCGCGGAGATGACCTTGGTCAGCGCGCCGCCGCAGCGGGGACAGACCGTCAGCGGCGAGTCGCCGAGGTGTTGCAGCACCTCGGTGCGCTCGCCGCAGCTTGCGCAGCGGTACTCGTACAGCGGCATCTGGCGAACCTCCGGCGCTCCCTGAGCGCCTCACGCTCACATTCTAGCTCACGGAGGGGACGTTGTCGAGGGAACCTGGACCTTGATCTTGGCCGGCGCGTCCTTCTCCTTGCGGATCAGCCCGAGGCAGTGGAGCGCGTAGAGCACGCGGGCGTTGAGCCCGGCCGAGAACGGTCCGGTGTCGCACAGCTCGAACAGCGTCCGCTTGCCGTCGACCAGTGCGAGCAGCTGCTCCTCGCCGCTCTCGAGCTGGAAGTCCTTGAGCTGCTCGGGGGTCGGCGGGCGCGAGAAGACCGTGCTCTTCCCCCCCAGCCGGCTCACCAAACGCTTCGCGTCCGCCACCGTCTTGCAGCCGTGGAGCACGGCGCGCGGCGTCGGGATGCGCAGCTTGTAGACCTCGTCCGCGCGGTCCTCGCCGAGCGTGAAGGTGACCAGCCCGTCGACCAGGTCGAACAGGCTCCAGACGATGCGCTGCACCTGCTCGAGCACCGCGGCGCGCATCTCCGCCTCGGTCAGGAGCCCCATCTCGACCAGGATCTGGCCGTGCCGCTTGCCGGGGTGGTCGAGCAGCAGGAGCGCCGAGGTGCGGTACTCGTCGACGGTGATCCGATTCGCCGCCAGCAGCATGTCGCCGAGCGACTCCGCACGGCTGGTGGACGAGGCGAAGATGATGTCGCCGTGGAGGATGAAGACGCGCTTGGTGTACTCGCCGAGCTGCGCCTCGAGGATCCCCGGCGCGCGATGGCGGTGGATCGTCGCGAGCATCTCCGGCAGCGGCGTGTCGGCCAGCTCACCGACGAAGATGTGGCGTGTCTCGCCCGTCACGCGCGGATGGTATCACGCGGGAGACAGGGGTCCGGGGTCCGGGGTCCGGGCATGGGCGCACACGGGGCGCGGCGAAGGTGGGGAAATTCCCGCGTGCGAGGACCGTCAAGATCGGGAGATCCTCCTTCTCGCAGGGGGAAATCGGAGGATTGGCGGCGTTGTGGCGGAAGCGCATGGGAGTCGAACCCACCTCCCGCACCGCGACGGTACGGGACAACGGTTTTGAAGACCGCGAGAGCCACCGGGCCCCGTGCGCTTCCGTCCCGAGTCTAGCATCGCGCCGCGCCCTCTCCCGGAGCGCCGCGCCGCTCCGTCGCGGTTGACAGAAAACCCGGCCCCTGCTAGCTTTCGCATCCCCGGGTGGGGCCGTAGCTCAGCTGGGAGAGCGCTTGAATGGCATTCAAGAGGTCGCCAGTTCGATCCTGGTCGGCTCCACCAAATCCGCTCTGTCTGACGCGTCGAAACGACGACGCCGTCTGAGCGCTTTCGACTCCGCGTGCGCCCGCCGCGCCGCCGGTCCAGTCCCCGCGAACGTTATACTTCGGGTCGCCCCAACGGCGGCGAAATGGGGCGCGTATACCGACCGGAGGTTGGACTTGGGATGGTCCTCTTGCGCCTTGCGGCCAGGGCGACGGTGAACGCCGAGCGAGACGACCGGGAGCTGGCGGCGCTCGCGCGCGGCGGTGACGAGGGCGCGTTCGCGCTGCTGGTGCGGCGTCACCAGGGCGGCGTGCGGCGCTGCGCGGCCCGTATCCTCGGCGACGACGAGGAGGCCCGCGACATCGCCCAGGTGGCGTTCATTCGCGCCTGGGACAACCTCGCGAAGTACGACCCGACCTGGTCTTTCTCGACCTGGCTCTACCGCATCGCGACGAACCTCGCGATCGACGTCCTGCGCTCGCGCGACAGCCGCGACCGCACCCACGTCGCGCACCTGCGCGTGGTCGGCGACTCGGTCGGACCGTCGGCGCCCGGGCGCCTGGCCGAGAACGAGGTCCGGCGGATCTTCGGCGAGCTGGCGGCGACGCTGACGCCGGCGCAGCGCTCGGCGTTCCTGCTGCGCGAGGTCGAAGGGCGCGAGACCGCCGACGTGGCGGCGGTGATGGGCTGCAGCGAGGCGACCGTTCGCAACCACGTGTTCCAGGCGCGCGTGCGGCTGCGCAAGGAGCTGGCGACCCGGTATCCCGAGTACCTGCCAAAGGGAGGCGCACGATGACGAGCTGCGACGAGGTCCGCCGCCTCGCCGGCCGGTTCCTGGCGTTGGAGCTGACCGGGGAGGAGGAGACGGGCGTGAGGGAGCACCTCGCCCGCTGCCAGGCGTGCCGCGATTGGATCGTGAACGAGGAGCCGTCGCAGGCGATCGTGTGGTCGCTCGGGGCGGCGGACGCCGCCGAGGACGACCACTTCGTCGGCGAGGTGATGGCGGGGATCCACCAGCGGCGCCTCGAGACCGGGCTCGGCCGCCGGCAGCGCTACCTCGCGCTGGCGGCGGGGCTGCTGATTGCGCTGCTGGGCGGGACGGTGGCGTTGCGGCGAGTCGCGGGGCCGAACCCCGCGACGCTGGCGCAGGCGACGCCGGCGCCGACGGCGCTGGCGGCGCGCCAGCCGGTGCACCGCGCCCCTTCGTTCGTCGAGGTGGACAAGGCGGGCGTGCGGCTCTACCAGCTCACCCCGGCGTCCGACGAGCGGAACGCGGTGCAGATGGCGTTCATCGTCGACCCGCACGTGGAGCTCTGAGATGGGCAGGTGGCTCCTCGCGGCGTTCCTGGCGGCGAGCGCGGTCCCGGCGCTCGCGCAAGAGCTCGAGGTGCGGGTGTTCGAGCTGCAGCATCGCGCGGTGCGCGACGCCGCCCCGGTGATCGAGCCGCTGCTCTCGCCCGACGGCAGCATCCTGCTCCAGCCGCGCAAGAACGCGGTCACGGTGCGCGACCGCCCCGAGGTGCTGCGGCGGATCTCCGAGGCGATGCTGCGCTGGGACACCGAGCCCGTCACCTACCGGGTGCGAGTGAGCCTGCTGCGGGTCGCCGAGTCCGGGCCGCCGTTCGACCCCAGCGACCCGGTCTTGAAGGAGATCAGCGCCGGGCTCACCAAGCTCTTCGGCTTCCGCTCCTGCACCGAGGTGGACACGCTGCGGGTGACCGCCAAGGACGGCGACCTGGTCGAGTCCGAGGCCGGCAGCGGGCACTACTGGGTCCGCTTCACCCTCACGGCCTCGCCGCAGGACCGCAACCGCATCCAGTTGAAGCAGTTCGAGGTGCTCCACCAGCCCGGTTCGGAGAAGTCCGAGACGATGCGGCCGGTGCTCACCACGGCGGCGATCAGCCTGCTCGCGGGGCAGACTTCGGTCCTCGGGCTTTCCCGGGAGGAGAAGGCCAGCCAGGCGCTGGTGGTGGTCCTGGTCGCTGAACCCGGCGCGCCGCAATGACGGAGTACGTCGCCCGCCTCGGCACGCCGGACGGCTCGGTGGTGGAGCAGCGGCATCGCGCCGTCAGCGGCGAGTCGCTGCGCCGCGAGCTCGAGAACAAGGGGTTCAAGGTGTTCCGCGTCGAGCCCCGGCGCGGCGCGCTGCGGATCCCGTTCCTGCACCGCCGCGAGAAGCTCAACTCGCTCGAGTTCCTCACCTTCAACCAGCAGCTCGCGACCCTGCTCAAGGCCGGCATCCCGATCCTGCAGTCGCTCGAGCTGCTGCAGCGCGCGCAGAGCGGGGCGGTGCTGCGCGACGTGCTCGCGCACGTGCTCGAGGAGATCCGCGGCGGCGCCTCGCTGTCGGACGCGTTCGCGGCGCAGGGCGGCCTGTTCCCGCCGCTCTACTGCGCGACGGTGTTCGCCGGCGAGCGCGCCGGCGAGCTGGTCTCGGTCCTCACCCGCTACATCCACCACCAGCAGCTGCTCGAGGCGGTGCGGCGGCGCGTGGTCTCGGCGCTGACCTACCCGCTCGTGCTGATCTGCCTCTCGAGCGGCCTGATCGTCCTGCTCATGACCTACGTGATCCCGCGCTTCGCCACCTTCTACCTCGGCTTCGGCGCCGACCTCCCGCTGCCGACGAAGATCGTGGTCGGCACGGCACAGTTCCTGCACGAGAACCTGCCGTGGGAGATCGGCGGGCTGCTGGTGGCGATCTTCCTCCTCCGGCGCTGGGCGCACACCGACGCGGGCGGCGTCGCCATCGACCACGCCAAGTTGCGGATCCCGTTCATCGGCCAGGTCATCCACCTGTTCGGCCTGTCCCAGTTCGTGCGCTCGCTCGGGACCCTGGTGGCGGGCGGCACGCCGCTCGTCAACTCGCTCGAGATCGCGAGCGGCGTGGTGACGAACCGGGCGATGGGCGCGCCGCTCTCGCACGTCGCCCCGCGCGTGCGCGAGGGGCAGCCGCTATGGTCGTCGCTCGAGGCGACGAAACTGTTCCCGGAGCTCTCGCTCGCGATGGTGCAGGTCGGCGAGGCGACCGGCGCGCTCGAGGACATGCTGTTCAACGTCAGCCAGCTCTACGACGAGTCGATCGAGGTCAAGCTCGCCCGCATCGTCACGCTGATCGAGCCGGCCGTCCTGGTGATCATGGGCGGCGTGGTGGCGAGCCTGCTGCTCTCGATCTACCTGCCGATGTTCACGCTGCTGCAGAAGGTGCAGTGAGGTCGCCGATGCCTGAAGACATCAACGTGGTCGCGCAGAAATACCTCAGGGGGCTCCCCCGCGAGGAGGAGGACCGCCGCCAGGCGGCCGAGCTGGCGCAGCGGTCGGGCTTGCCGTTCGACGACCTCTCCGACTTCCGCGGCGACGCCGACCTGTTCCGCCAGATCCCGTTCGAGATCATGCTCCGCTACCAGTTCGTCCCGGTCGAGCGACAGGGCGACGTGGTCGTGGTGGTGATGGCCGACCCGTCGAACGTGCTCGCGGTCGACGAGGTCGAGCTGGCGATCGGCTCGCCGGTGGAGGTGCGGGTCGGCCCGGCGGGGAAGATCGCCGAGATCCTCGAGAAGTCGGAGTCGACCCAGCGCGTGCTCGACGAGGCGACCGAGGACTTCCGCATCCAGCTCGTGCAGGAGCGCGACAACGGCGAGGAGGCGCTCTCGATCGAGTCGATCACCGCCGACACCTCGCCGGTGATCCGCCTGGTCGACACGATCATCTTCAACTCGATCCAGCGCCGCGCCTCCGACATCCACGTCGAGACCCGCGACACCGAGGTGATCGTCAAGTACCGCATCGACGGCGTGCTCTACCAGGCGATGGAGCCGATCGACAAGCGCTACCACTCCTCGATCGTCTCGCGCATCAAGGTGATGTCCGAGCTCGACATCGCCGAGAAGCGCATCCCCCAGGACGGCCGCTTCAAGCTGCGCCTCAAGGGCCGCACGATCGACTTCCGCGTCTCGGTGATGCCGACCGTGCACGGCGAGAACGTGGTCATCCGCATCCTCGACAAGGAGTCCGCCAACAAGGAATTCCGCACGCTGAACCTCGACATCCTCGGCTTCGACGAGGAGACCAAGCGGAAGCTGCGCAAGTTCATCCGCGAGCCGTACGGGATGGTGCTGGTGACCGGCCCGACCGGCTCGGGCAAGACCACCACGCTCTACGCCTGCCTGTCGGAGATCGTCAGCGTCGAGGACAAGATCATCACCATCGAGGACCCGGTCGAGTACCAGCTCCCGGGGGTCAGCCAGATCCCGGTCAACGAGAAGAAGGGGCTGACGTTCGCGCGCGGCCTGCGCTCCATCCTCCGCCATGACCCGGACAAGATCATGGTCGGCGAGATCCGTGACGAGGAGACGGCGGCGATCGCGGTGCAGTCCGCGCTCACCGGCCACCTCGTCTTCACCACCGTCCACGCCAACAACGTCGTCGACGTGCTCGGCCGCTTCCTCAACATGAACGTCGACCTCTACAACTTCGTGTCGGCGCTGAACTGCGTGCTGGCGCAGCGGCTGGTGCGCCGCATCTGCCCGCACTGCAAGCGGCCGGCGGCGATCAAGGAGCAACTGCTCGAGGACTCCGGCCTCACCGCCGACATGGTGCGCGGCAAGGCGTTCTACGAGGGGGCGGGCTGCATCGAGTGCAACGGCACCGGCTTCCTCGGCCGCAGCGCGATCTCCGAGCTGATGGACCTCTCCGACAACATCCGCGCCCTGATCCTCGAGAAGCGCCCGGCGGCGGAGATCAAGCGGGCGGCGCGCGCCGAGGGGATGAAGTTCCTGCGCGAGTCCGCGCTCGAGCGCGCGTTCGCCGGCGTGACCACGCTCAAGGAGATCAACAAGGTGACGTTCGTCGAATGAGCCTGCTCTCCCTGCTCCGTACGCCGCCGCCGCCGCACACCTTCGCGCTCGGCGACGACCAGCTGCTCTACGGCCGCCTCTCCCGCCGGCGCGACGCGCTGGCGCATGTCGAGAAGGCGACGTTCCCGGCCGAGTGGTTCCACCTCGGGCCGGTCGGCCTCCTCCAGGTCGACCGCCAGGCGCTCGCCGCCGCGCTCGCCGCGGTGCTCGGGCGCGACGAGAAGCCGCCGTCGCACGCCAGCCTGGTGATCCCCAACTCCTGGGTGCGCAGCGTCGTGGTCGACGTGACGAACCTGCCGCGCCAGCGCCAGGAGGCGGAGGATGTCGTCCGCTGGCGGCTCAAGAAGGTACTGCCGTGCCGCCCGGAGGAGGTCCGGCTCGACTTCCGCGTCCTCGGGGACTCCGGCCGCGTGCTGGCGCTGCTCGCGCTCGACAAGCCGCTGGCCAACGTCGAGGAGACGTTCGCGGCGGGCGGCGTGCAGCTGGGCCGGATCGAACCCGCGGTGCTGGCGATGACGACGATGCTCCCGCCCGGGAACGTCCCGGCGCTGCTGGCGACGGTCGAGGAGCGCGCGCTCGCCCTCGCCCTGGTGGCCGGCGGCAGCACCGTGGTCGTGCGCCACAAGCCGCTGCCCGCCGACGCCAGGCGCGCGGAGATCTTCGTCGTCCGCGAGCTGGCGCGCACCCTCGCGCACGCCCGCGAGCAGGAGAAGCTTGGCGAGCGGGTCGCGGTGTGGGTGGCGTGTGCGAGCGCCGAGGACGGCGCCGCGGTCGAGCGCTGGGCGGAGCAGGAGGCGGGCGTCGAGGTCCATCAGCTGGCGATGGGCCCCGGCCGGGTGCCGCGGCTTCCCGACGTGGCGGAGATGCGGCTGTGGTCGCTGCTCGCGGTCGCGTGGGACGGTGCGGCGTGACGCGCCGGCTCAACCTTGCGACGCGCCCGTTCCAGCAGGTGCGGCCGGTGTGGGTGACCAGCCTCGTGCTCGCCGTCGTCGCGGTCGCGCTGATCTCCGCGAGCCTGGCCGAGTTCATCACCGCCAAGGGCGCGGAGAAGAGCGCCTCGCTCCAGCTCCAGCGCCTCCAGAACCGGCGCAGCGAGCTCGCCGGCCGGGTGGACAAGGCGAACCGCCAGCTCGCGACCGTCAAGTGGAAGAAGCTGCAGACCGAGACGGCCTCGCTGCAGGAGGTGGTGGCGCGCCGCAAGCTGGTGTGGAGCCAGCTCCTCGCCGACCTCGAGCGCGTCGTGCCGTGGAACGTCCGGCTCGTCAGCATCATGCCGTCGGTGGACCCGAAGGGCGGGATCAAGCTCGTCCTCATCGGCTACGCGACGGACCGCGAGGCCTGGCTCAAGCTCCTCGCCACGCTGTTCGCCGACGACCGCTTCTCCGAGCCGCTGCCGCTGAGCGAGGAGACCAACGCGGTGACGAGCGGGAGAGGGCATCAGTTCCAGCTCTCGGTGCGCTACTGGCCGGAGGGACGCCCGTGAACGGCCGCAACCCCTGGCTGCGGCTCTGGTACCTGTGGGCCGTTCCCGGCCTGCTCGTGGTCGCCGCGCTGGTGTGGCTGATCGGCCTGCGCGCGGCGCTGCTCGGGCGCGGACCGCTGCTGTCGCGCCAGACCGCAGAGACGGAAGCGGCGGTGAAGAAGCTCGAGGGACAGGCGCAACAGCTCGAGCAAGCGCGCAAGTCGCTCGACGAGCTGCAGGGCGACCTCGGCGAGCTGCGCGGGAGCAAGCTCGGCGCGATGCACGAGCGCCTCGTGCCGTTCCTCAAGGACGTGGTGCAGCGCACCCAGGAGGCGGGGCTCAAGGTCGAGCGCGTCGGCTACGCGGCCAAGCCCGACGAGAAGAGCGGCCTCGTCTACTTCGCGGCCAGCTACTCCGTGAAGGGGAGCTACGAGCAGATCCGGCGCTGCGTCTACCTGCTCGAGAGCTCGCCCGAGTTCGTCCTGATCGAGGGGCTCGGGCTGCGCGGCGGCGAGAGCGCGGCGTCGCTCGACGTCGGCGTGCAGCTCGTCGTCGGCACCTACTTCTCCGACCTCGACGAGGAGCTGCTGCGCCAGCTCGGGGTCACCGAGGTGAAGCATGGCGAGTAAGCAGGACCCGAAGCGCCTCGCCGTGCTCGTCGTGCTGCTCGTCGCGGTCGCGATCGTCGCGGCGCTGCGCCTGCGGCCGCTCCTGCTCGAGTCGGTGCTGACCCCGGGCGGGAGCGCGGTGCAGGTGGGCAGCTACTCGGTCCCGGCGCTGGGCTGGGAGCGCGACGAGTCGCGCGCGGTGCCGAGCCCGGGCGCGGTGCGCAACGTGTTCACGTTCGGCGCCCCGCCGACGCCGACGCCGGACCGGCGGCCGACCCCGACGCCGCTGCCGACGCAGCCGCCCCCGCCGCCGGCCCCGACGCCCACCCCGGTGTGCTTCGCGAGCACGACCGGCGGCTGCCTGCCGGCGCCGCCGCAGTTCCCCCTGGCCTATCTCGGCTGGCTCGGCCCGGACCGCCTGCCGATTGCGATCTTCCGCGACGGCGACGACGTCATCGCGGTGCCGCGCGGCGACACCGTGAAGCAGCAGTTCATCGTTCGCGACGTCGGCCCGAACGCGGTGACGGTGGGCTTCGCCGGCTACGCCGAGAGCGTGACCAGCAAGGTCCCGCTAGCGAGGTGAGTGTGAGGATGAAGCCAATCAGGACTGTCGGCGCGGTGCTTCTGGTCTCGGCGCTGCTGCCCGCCTGCGCGACCTACCGCTACACGCGCAAGGCGGACGAGGCGGTGGTGGCCGAGAACTGGGACGCCGCCGTCTACTACTACCTCGAGGCGCTGGCGCGCGACCCGGGGAACGCGACGTTCAAGATGGGGCTGCAGCGGGCGCGGACGCGGGCCGGCGAGGAGCACTTCAAGCGCGGCATGAAGTTCAAGGAGGTCGGCGAGCTGCAGCGCGCGCAGACCGAGCTCGAGCTCGCGATCCAGCTCGACCCCACCCACCAGTACGCCGAGGTCGAGCTCGCCAAGGTGCGCAAGGACCTCGCCGTGCTCTCCGAGGAGGGCGGGGCGCAGAAGCTCGCCGAGATGAAGAAGGAAGCGTCCGAGATGAAGGTCAAGCCGCCGGCGCTCAACCCGGCGTCGGACGAGCCGCTCTCGCTCTCCTTCCCGACCGAGCGCAGCGTGCGCGACATCTACAAGGCGATCGGCCAGGCGTTCGGCCTCAACATCCTCTTCGACCCCAAGCTGCGCGACTCCAAGCTCTCGATCGAGCTCAAGGACGTGACCGCGCGCCAGGCGCTCGAGGCGGTGATGCAGGCGGCCGGCCATTTCTACAAGGTGCTGGACGAGAAGACCGTGATCGTGGTCGAGGACACGCCGCAGAACCGCCGCGACTACGAGGACCTGGTGGTCAAGACGTTCTTCCTCTCCAACGGCGACGTCAAGGACGTCAACAACATGCTGCGCGCGCTGATCGATGCGCGCCGCATCGCGATCAACGAGCAGCTGAACTCGATCGTGATCCGCGACACCGCCGACAAGGTGGCGATCGCGGAGCGGCTGATCAACGCCAACGACAAGGCGAAGGCCGAGGTGCTCGTCGACGTGGAGCTGCTCCAGCTCGACACCTCGAAGATCCGCGACATCGGCTCGTCGCTCTCCAGTTACTCGTTCTCCCCGCAGCTCGATACCACCAAGCTCGGAGGCGCGACCTCGACCTCGCCGGTCTACCTCAACAAGCTCAATCAGATCACGCGCTCGATGTGGAACATTACGGTGCCCAGCCTGACGATCAACCTGATCAAGTCGGCGGGCGAGGCGGAGACCTTGGCGCAGCCCCAGCTCCGCATCACCGAGCGCGAGAAGGCCAACCTGGTGATCGGCGAGAAGGTGCCGATCCCCACCACCACCTTCAACACCACCCAGACCGTCGGCGGCAACATCGTGCCGATCACCGCGTTCCAGTACCAGGACGTCGGCATCAAGCTCGACATCGAGCCGCGCGTCCACCACAACAACGAGGTGACGCTCAAGCTCAAGGTCGAGGTCTCGGAGCTGGGGGCGCAGATCACGGTCGCGACCGGCGAGACCCAGCCGGCGATCAACACCCGCTCGATCGACACCGTCATCCGCCTCAAGGACGGCGAGACGTCGCTCCTCGCCGGGCTGCTCAAGGTGAGCAAGAACACGACGACGTCGGGGATGCCGTGGCTCTCCGACATCCCGGTGATCGGCCGCTTGTTCAGCGACACCTCGCGCAACTTCACGCAGACCGACCTGGTGCTGACGCTGACGCCGCACATCATCCGCTACCCCGACATCACCGAGGAGGACCTCGCGCCGCTGTGGGTCGGCACGGAGAACCGCATCAGCGTGTTCGGCAACTCGCCGCGCGTCCGCTCCGCCGTCACCGCCAGCCCGTTCGGCGGCGTCACGCCGGGCCTCGGCGTCGACCGCGGCGTCAGCCCGGACAGCGGCGACGAGGGCGTCGCGCCGCCGTCGCAGGTGTCGCCGGAGCAGCAGGAGACCAGGCCGGTGCAGCAGGGGCCGGTGATCCTGCCGCCCAAGCGCGTCATCAACCCCGGCTCGCCGAAGCAGCAGAACGTCTCGCCCGACGAGAAGTCCGGGTGGACGGGCGCAGGCCCGCAGGGTCAGGCGGCGGCCGCCGACGCGCCGCAGGCCGCGGTTACGGCGCAGGGCGCGGGGATCGCGGCCGTCCAGCCGGACGCCGCGGCCGCGTCGGGCCAAACCGTCGGCACGGCCGCGCAGGCGACCGGTGTCGCAGCGCAGCCGACGCTGGCGCTGACCCAGCTCTCGTTCTACCCGGCGCGGCTGCCGGTCATCGTCGGCCAGGAGGGGCAGCTCACCGTCGTGCTCGACCCGGGGACCGGAGGCGCCAGCGGGCCGCTCCACTTCGCCTACGACCCGGCCCGGCTCGAGATCACCCGCATCGAGGGCGGAGACCTGCCGAACGGCGACCGCAACCTCCACGTGGAGGTCGGGCACACGCCGGCGCTGGGCTTCATCACGGCGAGCTGGAACGGCGCCGCGACGGGGAGCGGCACGCTGATGCGCCTGACGGTGCGGCCGCGCGACCCCGGCGAGATCCCGATCGTGTTCGCCGGCCCGGCCGGAACCGCGGCGGTCGCGCCGCGCCCGGCCGCGATCGTCGCGCTGCCGGCGGCGCTGGCCGTCGGCGGGGGGGCGCAGCCGAGATGAGGCGCGCCCCCGGATTCACCGTCGCCGAGCTGGTCATGGTCGTCGCCCTGGTGTCGATCCTCGCGGCGGTGGCGCTGCCGACGGCGCGCTTCGAGATGAAGCGCGAGCGCGAGTCGGAGCTGCGCTTCGACCTGCGCCTGATGCGGGGCGCGATCGACGACTACAAGCACATGTCCGACCAGGGGATGATCCAGGTCGAGCTGGGTACCGAGGGCTACCCGAAGGAGCTCGGCACGCTCGTGAAGGGCGTCACGATCGTCGGCCAGCTCAACAAGAAGAAGTTCCTCCGCCGCGTCCCGGTCGACCCCATGACCGGCAAGGCGGAGTGGGGCATGCGCTCCTACCAGGACGACTTCGACGCGACCTCGTGGGGCGGGCAGAACGTCTACGACGTGTACTCGCTCTCCGGCGGCACGGCGCTGGACGGGACGAAGTACAAGGACTGGTGACATGAGCCAGGGAACAGGGGTCAGGGCACAGGGGTCGGGTACGAGATCGGGACCCACGGAATCCCGAGCTCCATTCGCAGGGTCTGCGCCGTCCGGACCCCGGACCCCGGACCCCGAGCCCCGGCGAGGGAGGGCGGCGGGCTTCACGCTCATCGAGCTGATCGTCGTGGTGGCAATCATCGGCATCCTCGCGACGATCGCGGTGCCGGCGATGCGGACCGCGCCGATCCGCGCGCGCGAGGCGGCATTGCGCGAGGACCTCTTCACGCTGCGCTCCTGCCTCGACCAGTTCCACGCCGACCGCGGCCGCTACCCGAACTCGTTCGACGAGCTGGTCAGCCTCGGCTACCTGCGCATGATGCCGGTCGACCCGGTGACGCGCTCGAAGGACACCTGGGTGCCCCTCTACGAGGAGGTCTCGCCCGACAACTCCGACCAGAGCCAGCAGAGCACGCCGGGGATCATCGACGTCCACTCCGGCTCCGACCAGACCTCGCCGCTGGACGGCAGCCGCTATGCGGACTGGTAGCAAGACCGTGGGCCGTGGGACGTGGATCGCGGATCGTAGCGGCGCAAGACGGGCGGCGCCGCGGCGCCCGGCTCAGGGTCAACATGGAGATCGCGCCGATTCGGCCGATCCCGGGTCGTCTCTCGAACCACAAGCCACCACCCACCCTCCACGTCTTGCGGAACGGGGGTTCACCCTCGTCGCGATGGTGGTGATCATGGCGGTGATGGCGATCTTCCTCACCGTCGCGATCGAGACGGTGACGTTCCAGGCGCGGCGCGAGAAGGAGGCCGAGCTGATCTTCCGCGGCAACCAGATCGTCGAGGCGGTGCGCCTGTTCCGCGCCCGCAACGGACGCTTCCCGATCCAGCTCGTCGAGCTCGCCAACGCCAAGCCGCGGGTGCTGCGCAAGGTCTGGCGCGACCCGATCACCGGCAAGCCCGACTGGCTGCCGGTCTTCTACGGCCAGGCCGGAGCGCAGATCGGCCCCGGCGGCGTGAAGGCGACGCCCGGACCCGATGCCGCGCCGACCCCGACCCCCGCGCCGGGGACGCCCGGCCAGACCGGGACCGACGCCCGGGGCCCGATCATCGGCGTGCACTCGCGGGACTGCTCCGATTCGATCAAGGTGTTCAACGGCCACACCCGGTATTGCGACTGGGCCTTCGTCCTCGACCTCACCAACCAAGCCGGGGTGACGCCGCAACCCGCCCCCGCGCCGAAGCCCTGAGCCGGCGACCCCCGCGGCGGCCCGGAACGTGGCGCGGAGCACGCGTCCCCGGTCCCGCCCTGCGGCTAGACTGACAAGGGCAGATCTCAGGAGGGCCCATGGGCGGCGGCGAGGAGACCCCGAACCCGACGCTGGCGGTCACGGTCGGTGCGGCGGTGGAGCGGCCGGTCGAGCGCCGGATCGGCGCCTACCGCGTTCTGGGCGAGCTCGGCCACGGCGGCATGGGGACCGTGTTCCTTGCCGCGCGGGCCGACGATCAGTACCAGAAGCTGGTGGCGATCAAGACCATCCGTGGCATCGACGGCGGCGGGGAGGCCCTGCGCCACTTCCGCCGCGAGCGGCAGATCCTCGCCGATCTCGACCACCCCAACATCGCACGCCTGCTCGACGGCGGGACCACGGACGACGGGCTGCCCTACCTGGTCATGGAGCGCGTCGAGGGCGAGCCGATCGACCGCTACTGCGACGAGCGCAAGCTCTCGGTGCGGGAGCGGCTCCGGCTGTTCCTGGGCGTGTGCGCGGCCGTGCAGTTCGCCCACCAGAACCTCGTCGTCCACCGCGACCTCAAGCCGAGCAACATCCTGGTCGACGCGCAGGGGGTGCCGAAGCTGCTCGACTTCGGTATCGCCAAGCTCATCGAGCCCGAGGCCGCGGGCGGAACGGCGACCCTGACGTCGCTCGCCATGACGCCGCAGTACGCGAGCCCGGAGCAGGTGCGCGGTCAGGCGATCACGACCGCGACGGACGTCTACTCGCTCGGTGTGGTGCTCTACGAGCTGCTCACCGGGCACCGGCCGTACGGCCGCGCGGCGCCCACCTCGCTCGAGTTCCTCAAGGCAGTCTGCGAGGAGGAGGCAGAGCGGCCGAGCGCCGCAGTGCTGCGCGCCGAGCGGCGGACGCTGGCCGGCGGGGAGGTCGCGACGGCGACGCCGGAGTCGGTGAGCCGGACGCGCGAGGGGACGCCCGACCGCCTGCGGCGGCAGCTGCGCGGCGAGCTCGACACGATCGTGCTGACGGCGCTGCGCAAGGAGCCGCAGCGGCGTTACCGCTCGGTCGAGGCGCTCGCCGAGGACGTCCTCCGCCACCTCGAGGGCCGCCCGGTCGCCGCCCACAAGGCGACGATCCCCTACCGCGCGAGGAAGTTCGTGCGCCGCAACGCGCTCGCCGTCGGGTCGGCGGCGGTGTTGTTCTTCCTCGCGATCGGGTTCTCGATCGCGGCGACGGTGCAGGCGCGCCGCGTCGCCCGCGAGCGCGACCGGGCGAACCGCGAGGCCGTCACCTCGCAACGCGTCTCCGACTTCCTCGTCAACCTGTTCAAGATCTCCGACCCGGACGAGAGCCGCGGCAACAGCGTCACCGCCCGGGAGCTGCTCGACCGCTCGGTCCGCGAGATCGAGGGCGGGCTGCAGGAAGAGCCGGCGGTGAAGGGCACGCTGCTCTACACGATGGGGTTGGTCTACGACGACCTCGGGCTGTCGCGCCAGGCGTTGGCGCTCGCCGAGGAGGCGCTCGCCCACCTCCGCGAGACGCCCCGACGCGACGAGGCCGCAATCGCCGCCGCCCTGGTCGAGGTCGCCAACATCCGGTGTCACCTCGGGCAGTACCAGGCGGCGGAGCCGACCTTCCGGGAGGCGCTCGCGATCCAGGAGAGGCTCTACGGTCCGGAGCATGCCGACGTCGCGAGGACGCTCGACGACCTCGGGCTCCTCTACCAGGACGTCGCGGAGTTCGACCGGGCGGAGCCGCTGCACCGCCGCGCGCTGGCCATGCTCGAGCGGACGACCGGCCCGCGCAGCCGGGATGTCGCGACCGTCCTGACCAACCTCGCGAACCTCGCGAGCCGGCGGGGGAGGTACGGGGATGCCGAGGCGCTCCAGCGGCGCGCCCTCGGCATCCAGGAGGAACTGCTCGGGCCCGACCATCCCGAGGTCTGCTCCGAGCTCAACAACCTCGCGACCACGGAGTTCTACCTCGAGAACTACGACCAGGCGGAGGCGCTGTTCCGGCGTGTCCTCGCCCTCTACGGCAAGACCGAGGGCGCGGATCACCCCGACGTCGGGATCGCGCTCAACAACCTCGGCAACGTCGCCCAGGTGCGCGGCGAGTTCCGGACCGCCGAGGACTCGTTCCTGCGCGCCGTCGCGATCTTCGCCAAGGCGGGCGAGCCCGAGCATCCGACGGCGCTCGCGGCCCTCGGCAACCTCGCGACTGTCTACCGCGACACCGGGCGATACGAGGAGGCCGCGTCGCTGCAGCGGCGCGCGCTCGAGGCCGATCGCAGGGCGCTCGGGCCCGACCACCCGAGCGTCGCGTTCGACCAGCACCGGCTTGCGGTGATCCTGAGCGAGAGCGGTCGGACCGCGGAGGCGGAGCCGCTGGAACTCCACGCCGTCGCAGTGGTCGAGAGGGCGCTCGGGCCCGACCACCCGGACCTCGCCGCGCTCCTCATGGAGGTCGGCGACATCTGCCGCGCGGGAGGCAAGCGGGAGGAGGCTGAACGGACCTACACCCGCGCTCTCGGTATCTCGATGCGGGCGCTCGGGCCCGACAGCCGCGACGTCGCGGACCTCCGCCTGCGGCTGGCCTCGCTCGCCCAGGAGTCCGGTGGCGGCCCCGCGGCCGCCGCGCTGCTGGCCGCGGCGCTCGACGCCTGCGCGAAGCGGGCCGCCGGCAGCCACCCGACGCCCGTCGAACTGGCACGGCACGCGACCGCGCTTCTCCTGCTCGGCCGCACCGCCGACGCGCGGCCGCTCGCCGAGGAGGCCTTTGGCGCCGGCTACAGGCGCCGGCCGTTCGTGGCGCTGTGCGCCAGCCACCGGATCCTGCCCGCGGCGGGCCGTGGTCCATAACCTCAGCGGCGGAGCCGGGTTGGGCCGCGCGGCCGGGCGGCGGCGTGGCTGGTTCCCGGGCTGGTAAACTTGCGCGTCCATGAAGGGTGCGCCCGTCCTCCTGGTCGAAGCGATGCCGAAGGCCCCCACCGCCGCGGTGGGCGCGTGGCTGCGCTGCGGCTCCGCGCACGAGGGGAAGGAGGTCGCCGGCATCACCCACCTGATCGAGCACCTGCTGCTGCGCCGCTGCGGCGGGCGCACGCCGGAGGCGATCGCCGAGGAGATCGACTCGCTCGGCGGCGCGGTCGACGCGTTCACGACGCGGGAGACGTGCGCCGTGACCGCGCACGTGCCCGCCGAGCGCTTCGAGGAGGCGCTCGCGCTCGTGCTCGACGCCGCGTTCGCACCCCGCTTCCTGCCCGACGAGGTCGAGCTCGAGCGCCGTGTCGTCGCCGCGGAGTTCGACATGGTGCAGGACTCGCCGGCGGAGGTGGCGGCCGAGGAGGCGCTGGCGGCGTGCTGGGGCGACCACCCGCTCGCCCGGCCGGTGCTCGGGCGGCGCGAGGTCGTCGACCGGCTCGGCGTCGACGCGCTCGGCCGATTCCACCGCGAGCGCTTCGTCGCCGACAACCTGCTGCTGGTCGCCGTCGGTCCGGTCGACGAGGCGCGGCTGCGCGAGCGCGTCGCCGCGCTGCCCGCCGGCGGCGTGCAGCACCCGCCGCTGGCGGCCCCGGCGTGGCACCGCGGCGTCACGACCGAGGAGCGCGAGGGCCTGGAGCAGGTGTACGCCGACCTCGTGCTGCCGGCGTTGCCGGCCGACGACCCGGAGATCCTCACGCTCGGCGTGCTGCACCAGCTGCTCGGCGGGGGCGCGGCGAGCCGGCTGTTCCGCGAGCTGCGCGACCGCCTCGGCCTGGTCTACGACGTCGGCAGCTCGATCTACGCGACCGCCGCCGCGGGCGTGCTCGAGGTCGAGTTCTCGGCCCCGGTGCGGCAGGCCGGCGCGTGCTGGGACGCGGTGTTCCGCGTCCTCGAGCGGGTGGCGGCGGGGGAGGTCAGCGACCGCGAGGTGGAGCTGGCGCGGCGCGGCCTGGTCGCCGGCGTGACGCTCGGCGCCGAGGGCACCGACGCGATGATGGAGGCTCTGGCCGGCGAGTACCTCTCCCGCGGGCGGCGCTTCGACGCCGCCGAGGTGCGCCGCGAGCTCGAGGCGGTGACGCCGGAGCGGGTGCGCGCGCTGGCGGCGCGGGTGGTGCGCTTGGACGCGATCTCCGGCTCGGTGTGCGGGCCGCGCGCCGGGCTGCAGCTGCCGTCGGGCGTCGCCCGGAGGGTGGCGTGAGGGTGGGCGACGTGCACGTCGCGGTGCGGCGCCTCCCGCACGCCGGCGGACTCGCGCTGCCGACCTACGCGACCGCTGGCGCCGCCGGCGCCGACGTGGTCGCCGCAGTCGAGGGCGACCTCGTGCTCGAGCCGATGGAGCGGCGCGCGGTCCCGACCGGGCTGGTGCTCGCCGTGCCGGAAGGGTACGAGGTTCAGGTGCGGCCGCGCTCCGGCCTCGCCCTGCGCCGCGGCCTCACCGTGGCGAACGCCCCCGGCACGGTCGACAGCGACTACCGCGGCGAGGTGCACGTGATCCTCGTCAACCTCGGCAGCGAGCCGTGCGTCGTGCGGCGCGGCGAGCGCATCGCCCAGCTCGTCGTCGCTCCGGTGGCGCGCGCCGAGTACGTCGAGCGCGCCGAGCTGCCCGCCTCCGAGCGCGGCGCCGGCGGGTTCGGGTCGACGGGAGCCTGAGGTGCGGCTGAGCGTCCTCGCCTCCGGCTCCGGCGGCAACGCCCTCGTGGTGGAGGCGGACGGCACGGTGCTGCTGCTCGACTGCGGGATCTCGTTCCGCCAGCTGCGCGAGCGGATGGCCGGGGTGGGGCTGGCGCCGGCCCAGGTCGAGGCGGTGTGCGTCAGCCACGAGCACGAGGACCATGTGAAGGGGCTCGAGGTGTTCGCCCGCCACCACCCGGTCCCGGTGCACGCGACCGCCGGCACCGCCGCCGGGATGCCGGTGCGTCCGCCGCTGGCGGCGCCGCTGCGCGGCGGCCGCGCGGTCCGCATCGGCGCGCTCTCGGTGCTGCCGGTGCCGACCAGCCACGACGCGCGCGAGCCGGTCGGCTTCGTGCTCGAGCACCGCGGCTGCCGCGTCGGCGTCGCGACCGACACCGGCGTGGTGACCGAGCTGCTGCTCGACCGCTTCGCCGGCTGCCGGGCGCTCCTGCTCGAGCACAACCACGACCGCGACCTGCTTCGCGTCGGGCCGTACCCGTGGCCGCTCAAGCAGCGCATCATGTCGCGCACCGGCCACCTCTCCAACGAGCAGGCTGTCGACGCGCTCGACCGCCTCGCGCATTCCGGCCTCGAGGTGGTGGTGGCGATGCACCTGTCGGAGACGAACAACCGGCCGGAGATCGTCCGCTCCGAGCTCCACCGGCGCTTCGGCGGGAGCGGCGTCCGGGTCGAGGTCGCGGCCCAGCACGAGACGGTGACGTTGACGGTCGGCGAGCAGGCCGCGCCGCCGGGCCAGCTCGAGCTGTTCCCGCGGCCGGCCGTCGCCGGGAGCCGCGCCGCGGCCCGGCGGCGTGCGGATCGGACGAGCTAGGCGGACCGGGTAGCCCGGGGGGCGGCGAGGGGCACGGCGCGGGCGATCGGCGTTCGACCCGCGGCCGGGAGGGAGAGGGTGCCATGCAGGTGGAGGTTCGGGTCAAGCTCAAGGAGCAGGTGCTGGATCCGCAGGGCGAGGCGATCCGCCGCGTGCTCGCGGGCCTCGACTACGGCGAGGTCGAGCGGGTGCGGGTCGGCAAGCTGATGCTGCTCGAGGTGCGCGGCCGCGATCCCGAGAAGGTCCGCGAGCGGGTCGAGGCGGCGTGCCGCGAGGTGCTCGCCAACACCGTAATCGAGGAGTTCGAGGTGCGGCTGCCATGAGCGGCCGATCGCACGGCGGGAGAGGGCGGCGATGACCGGGCGTCGGCGTGCGAGGGTCGCGGTGATCGTGTTCCCGGGCTCCAACTGCGACCGCGATGCGATGGCGGCGGTCGAGCTGGCCGGCGGCGAGGCGGTGCCGGTGTGGCACCGCGAGACCGAGCTCGGGGGCTGCGGCGCGGTGATCCTGCCCGGCGGCTTCTCCTACGGCGACTACCTGCGCGCTGGCGCGATGGCGGCGCACTCGCCGGTGATGGCGGCGGTGCGCGCCCACGCCGAGGCGGGCGGGGCGGTGCTCGGCATCTGCAACGGCTTCCAGACGCTGCTCGAGATCGGCGTGCTGCCCGGCGCGATGCTGATGAATCGCGGGCTGCGCTTCATCTGCCGCGACGTCCACCTCCGCGTCGAGCGCGACGACCTGCCGCTGCTCGCCCACGTGCGGAAGGCGCAGGTGCTGACGCTGCCGATCGCGCACAAGGAGGGCAACTGGTTCGCCTCCGCCGAGGTGCTCGCCGAGGTCGAGGCGTCGGGCGCGGTGGCGCTGCGGTACTGCGAGCCGGACGGCGCGGTGCGCGACGGCGCCAACCCGAACGGCGCGCTCCACGGCGTGGCCGGCCTGCTCAACCGCGCCGGCAACGTCCTCGGCATGATGCCCCACCCGGAGCGGCGCGTGCACGGGCTGATCGGCGGCGCCGACGGATTCGGCCTGATCCGCGGCCTCGTGGAGGCGGCATGAGGTGGAACGCCCCCGCGACCGCAACGCTGGCCCGCGAGCACGGGCTCTCCGGGCCGGAGTACGAGCGCATCCTCGCGCTGCTCGCGCGCACGCCCAACCTCACCGAGCTGGGGATCTTCGCCGCCCTCTGGTCGGAGCACTGCTCGTACAAGTCATCGCGCGTCCACCTGCGGAAGTTCCCCACCCGCGGCCCGCGCGTGATCCAGGGCCCGGGCGAGAACGCCGGCGTCGTCCACCTCGGCGACGGCTGGGTGACGGTGTTCAAGATGGAGTCGCACAACCACCCGTCGTTCATCGAGCCGTACCAGGGCGCGGCGACGGGAGTAGGCGGCATCCTGCGCGACGTTTTCAC
>DATIYW010000179.1:0-19955 GCA_035517415.1 Thermoanaerobaculaceae bacterium | reverse complement strand
CGAGCCGGCGCGCAGCCTGCTCGAGTACGCCTGCTTCCTCTCGTTCTTCCCGCGGCTGGCCGCCGGCCCGATCGTCCGCTTCAAGGAGTTCGCGCCACGGCTGCGCGCGCCCGCCGTCGGCCTGGCGAGCTTCTCGCGCGGCGCGCTCACGTTCTCGCTCGGCCTCGCCAAGAAGGTGCTGCTCGCGAACCCGTGCGGCGCCGTCGCGGACCTCGCGTTCGGCGCCGGCGGGCTGGCGGCGGGCGACGCGTGGCTCGGCCTGCTCGCCTACGCGCTGCAGATCTACTTCGACTTCTCCGGCTACACCGACATGGCCATCGGCCTCGGCCTGCTGTTCGGCCTCGAGCTGCCGCAGAACTTCGACCGGCCCTACCTCGCGCGCAGCGTCACCGAGTTCTGGCGGCGCTGGCACATCACGCTCTCGAACTGGCTCCGCGACTTCCTCTTCCTGCCCATCGCATACGCCGCGGGGAGGCGCCTCGAGCGGCTCCGGCTGGCGCCCGCCGCGGAGGAGTACGCGAGCTACGCCGTCGCCGCGCTGGCGACCATGGCGCTCGCCGGCCTGTGGCACGGCGCGGCGTGGAACTTCGTGATCTGGGGAGTGATCCACGGCGCCGCGATGTCCGCCGAGCGCGCGGTCGCTCGCAAGCGCTTCTACCGGCGCACGCCCGGCGCGGTCAAGGGCGCCGTCACGTTCGCCGTCGTGCTGTTCGCCTGGGTGTTCTTCCGCACCCCGGACCTGCACGCGGCGGCCCGCTACCTCGCCAGCCTCGCCGGCGCCGGCGCGCCCGTCCCCGGCAGCGCGCTTCTCGGCGGCGTGCTCTACCAGCCGTACCTGCTGCTCAGCGTCGGCGCCGCCGCGCTGGTGACCTGGGCGGGCCGTCCGACCCGGCTGCTGGTCGCGCCGCTCACTCCCGGCCGGACCGCGCTCGCGCTGGTGCTGCTCTGGCTCGGCCTGGCGGTGCTCTTCGTCCAGGCCTACAAACCGTTCCTCTACTCCGTATTCTGAGGTGGAGGTGACGACGGACGAGCGCACCGACGCGGTTGCGGCGCCCCCCACCGGACGGCGCCCGGCGATGGCGACGGCTGCGGTGTGCTTCGCGGCGACGCTCCTGGCGCCGCTCGGCGGGCAGCTCGTGCAGACGCTGCGTGCGCGCGAGGCGCGGCCGGTTGCCGCGACCGGCGCCGAGGCTCCCGGGCGGACGCCGGCCGCACGGCTCTCGGCGGCCGCGGGCGCCGCGGCGCGCGCGGCCGTGGGCTTCGCGTCCGGGTTCGAGGACGCCGGCGCGGTCGCCGGCATCGTTCGGCCGCAGGTCCAGGGGCTCCTCACCCGGCTGCTCCGCTACGGCAACGAGCGCGTGGTGGCGGGACGGGGCGGGTGGCTGTTCTACCGCCCGGAGGTCGAGGCGCTGACCCGCTTTGGCTTCCTGGCCGCCGGCCCGGCGCGCGGGCGCGCGAGCGACCCGCTGCCCGCGATCGTGGACTTCGCGCGGCAGCTCCGCGCGCGGGGGATCACGCTCGTGCTGATGCCGGCGCCCGGCAAGGCGTCGGTGGAGCCGGAGCGCCTCTCGAGTCGGCTCGATGCCGCGCTGGGCCCGGTCGAGGACGCGTCGCTCGCCGGCTTCGCGGCCGAGATGGAACGCGACGGCGTCGCGGTGTTCGACCCGGCCGCGGCGCTGTGGCGGGCGCAGGCGACGGCGCAGGCACCGCTATACCTCGCGACCGACACGCACTGGCGGCCGGAGGGCGCGGCGCTGGCCGCCGCCGCGCTCGCGCGGTTCGTCCGGGAACGAGTCCGGCTGCCGCAGGCCGCCGACCCCGGCTACCGGCTGGAGGCGTCGAGCGTGACCGGCGAAGGAGACCTCGCCGGCATGCTCGCGCTGCCGCGCTGGGCCGCGTTCGCCGGCGAGCGCGTCGGGCTCGAGCAGGTCGTCGACCGCGCCGACCGCTTCTGCCGGCCGCGCCCCGACGCGGACATCCTGCTGCTCGGCGACAGCTTCGCCAACGTCTTCTCCTACGCGGCGATGGGGTGGGGTGAGGCGGCGGGACTGGCGGAGCGCCTCGCCTACGAGCTGCGGCGCCCGGTCGACGTGATCGAGCGCAACGACGACGGCGCGTTCGCGACCCGCGCCATCCTCGCCCACGAGCTCGCGATGGGTCGCGACCGGCTCGCCGGGAAGCGGGTCGTGATCTGGGAGTTCGCCGCGCGCGAGCTGTCGGTCGGCGACTGGCGCATCCTTCCGGTCGAGCTGCGTCGGCCGGTCCCGGGTCGCTTCCTCGTTCCCGCGCGCGGCACCTCGGTCGTGGCGTCGGGGACGATCGCGGCGATGGCGCCGATCCCGCGCCCGCGCAGCGCGCCATACGCCGACTACGTCGTCGGCCTCCACCTCGTCGACGTGGGAATCGGTGCGCGGGACGGAAACGGGGAGGCGCTCGTGTTCATGTGGGCGATGCGGGCGCGCGAGCTGACGCCCGCGGCGCGGCTGCGCGTCGGCGACCGCGTCACGCTGCGGCTGCGGCCGTGGGCCGACGTCGAGGCCGAGGTCTCGTACGCCAGCCGTGGCGAGCTGCTGGAGGGCGACCTGATGCTGCAGGAGCCCTGCTGGGGCGAGGAGGTTCGAAATTGAGAGCGATCACGGGGTGGTGCGCCGCCGCGCTGCTCGGGCTCGGCGCGCTCGCGGCGCCGGCCGCGGAGCCGCCGCAGTCGGCGCTGCAACGCGAGTTCATCGCCGCGTGCGCCGCGATGAACGGCCAGCCGGTGCCGGGGACCACCGAGCTGCACATCGGTCGCGACGGCTGGCTGGTGCTCGGCAGCGAGCTCGACTACCTGACGCTCGGGCGCTTCTGGGGGCCGGACGCCCGGCGGACCAACCCCGACCTTGCGCCGGCGAACGCCGATCCGCTCGCGGCCGTCCTCGACTTCGACCGCCAGCTCAAGCAGCGCGGGATCGAGCTGATCTTCATGCCGGTGCCGACCCGGATCGAGGTCTTTCCCGAGGCGGTGCTGGGAAAGGACAAGCTGCCGCCGGGCGTGCCTCCACGGCTGTTCAGCGCCGAGCTCGAGTTCTACCGCCTGCTGCGCAGCCGGGGCGTGACCGTGGTCGACCTCACGCCGGTCTTCCTCGCCAAGCGCCGGGGCGAGCACGGTGCGGTGTTCGTCCCGAGCGAGTCGCACTGGACCGGCTACGGCGCCGTGGTCGGCGCCCGCGAGGCGGCGAAGGTGATCAGGTCGCGGCCTTGGTACCGCAAGATGCCGGAGCACGAGCTCAGCGCGACGTGGTCGAGCCGCGAGCACGACGGCCACATCCTCAAGTCGCTGCGCGAGGCGACCGGCGACGCGACCCGCAAGCCCGACCTGATGTGGCTCCGCCAGATCCAGGAGAAGAGCGGGCTGGGTCACAAGACCCTCGGCATCGACCAGCCCGACAGCCCGGTGGTCGTGATCGGCGACTCCAACATCCTCTGGTGGACGGGGCAAGGCGCGGGTCTGTCGCAGGAGATCGCCTTCGAGCTCGGTTTCCCGGTCGACACGATCATCTCCTCGGCCGGCGGCGCGACCAACTCGCGGATCAACCTCGCCCGGCGCGCCCATGCGGAGCCCGGCTACCTCGAACGCAAGAAGGCGGTGGTGTGGAGCTTCACCACGCGCGGCTTCGTCAGGACCGGGGACGGCTGGGCGCTGATCCCGCTCGAGGCGGCGCCGCCCGCCGCCGGGACGAAGGGAGACGGGTGACGGCCGCGCCTCCGGCCCGGCGACGCCGCGCCCGCCAGGCGTCGGGACGGGCATGATCGTCGGCGTCGGCGCGGACGTCTTCGACGTGCGCCGGATGGCGCGCGAGCTGGAGGAGGGCGGCGCCGCGCTGCGCGAGTCGCTCTTCACGCCCGACGAGATCGCCGACTGCGAGGGCACGCACGCGCCGGCGCAGCACTACGCCGCCCGGGCGGCGGCGAAGGAGGCGGCCGCCAAGGCGCTCGGCGTCGGCCTTGCCTCGCTTGCCGCCTGGCGCGACGCCGAGGTCCGCCGCGACCCGCGCGGGCGCCCGTCGCTGCGGCTGCACGGCGGGCTGGAGCGGGCGGCGGCGCGTCTCGGCGTCAGCGCGCTCGCGCTCTCGCTGTCGCACACCGCGGAGCTCGCGGTCGCCGTGGTGGTGGCGGAGTCGGCGGCGCCCGGCAGCGCGCCGGACGCGGCCGGCGCACGATAGAATCGGCCGCGATGCGAGCGGACAAGCCGGAGAAGGCGGCAGTCGAGGGCGGCGCCCCGCCGCCGACCGCAAGCCGTCGCGACATGTTTCGCATCGCAGTTGGCGCGGCGGCGGTGGCGGCCGGGCTCGCGGTGCTCAGGCGCGTCCTGCTGCCCGGCTCGCTCGACGCCGACGGCCGCACCACGCTCGAGGCGCTCCTCGACACGCTCCTGGCCGGGGAGGGCGTGCCGGACTGGCGGAGCACCGGCGTGATGCCGCGCCTGGCCGACGAGCTGGCGGCGCGCCGGCAGGGGCGCCGCGCCCTGGTCGAGGGGGTCGCCTGGCTCGACGCCCGCGCTCGCGAGGCGCACGGCAGGACGTTCCGCGCTCTGCCGCCGGCGGCGCGCGCCGCGGTCGTCGCGTCGGCCGAGCGATCGGCGCCCGGCTCGCTGCCGCACTACTTCTACCGGGTCGTCCGCGACCGCGCGGTCGAGCTGCACTACGCGCACCCCTCGGTGTGGCGGCCGCTCGGGCTGCCGCACGCGCCGCAGCCCGAGGGCTACCCGGACTTCGCGGAGGCGCCGCCTGGCTGACGCGGACGTGGTCGTCGTCGGCGCCGGGGCCGGCGGGCTGGCGGCGGCGTGGCGCCTGACCGCCGCGGGGATGCGGGTGGTCGTGCTGGAGGGTGGGCGGGAGTACCGGCCGGAGCGCGACTACCCGCAGGACCAGGACGACTTCCAGCTCCGGGCCTTCCCCTTCGACCCGGTCGAGGACGAGCGCGGCAAGCCGCGCTTCGCGTTCGGGCCGGCGCAGGCGATCGGGCCGGCGTGGGACGACTACCGCTCCCGCAACGCCGCGCAGGGCCGCTTCGTCGACGGCGACCGCCGCCAGTACCAGGTCTACAGCCACGTGCGCGGCGTCGGCGGGAGCACGCTCCACTTCCAGGGTGAGGCGCACCGCTTCCACCCCGACTCGCTGCGCATGCACACGCTCTTCGGCGCCGGCGCCGACTGGCCGCTGGCGTGGGAGGAGCTCGACCGCTACTACGCGATCGCCGAGCGGCGCATCGGCGTCGCGGCGCCGGACAACCCGCTGCGCCCCGGCGGCGGCCCGCATCTCCTGCCGCCGCATCCGCTCTCCTACGCCAGTCGGCAGCTTGCGCACGGATTCACGAGCGTCGGCGCGACGCTGCGAGCGAACGCGCTCGCGATCCTGCCGCGGCCGTTCGACCGCCGCCCGGCGTGCAACTACTGCAACTCCTGCACCCAGGGGTGCCCGATCGGCGACAAGGGGAGCGCCGACGTCACGTTCCTGCCGGCCGCGCGCGCCACCGGCCGCCTCGACCTCCGCACCGGCGCGCAGGCGGTCGAGGTCGGGGTCGGCCGCGACGGCCGTTGCACCGGCGTCGTCTACCGCGAGCCGGGCGGCGCCCGCGTCCGCGTCGCGGCGCGCTGGGTCGTGCTCGCGGCGGGTGCGGTCGAGACGCCGCGCCTGCTCCTGTGCTCCCGCTCGCGCGCCCACCCGGACGGCCTCGGCAACGGCCGCGGCCAGGTCGGGCGGAACCTCACCGAGAGCCTGACCTGGACCAGCGTCGCGCTCCTGCCGGCGCGCGTCGACTCGTTCCGCGGCGTGCCGATCGACGGCTCCGCGTGGGAGTTCGCCGTCCCGCACCGGGGCGACGGCTGGGTCGGCGGCTTCCGGCTCGCGACCGCGCACGGCGCGGCGGAGCTGCGCGGCCCGTCGGCGTACGCGCAGCGCCTCGTGCCCGGCTTCGGCGCGGCGCACGCGCGGCGGGTGCGCGAGACGTTCGGCCACGCGGTCGCCGTGCTCGCGGTCGGCGAGTGGCTCCCCAACCCGGACACCGCCGTCGACCTCGACCGCTGGCGGGGCGACGCCGCCGGGATGCCGCTGGCTCGGATCCGCTCGGCGCTCGGCGAGAACGAGCGGCGCCTGCTGCGGACGATGGCCGACACCACGCGCGAGGTGCTGCGGGCGGCGGGCGCGGGCGAGGTCGTCGAGCAGACCTCCGCGCTCGACCTCTTCGCGGCGGCGCACGTCCTCGGCACCTGCCGGGTCGGCTCCGACCCCGAGGCCTCGGTCGCGGACGCCGAGGGGTTCTGCCACGGTGTGGCGAACCTCGCGTTCGCCGACGGCTCCGCGCTGCCCTCGAGCGGCTGCGGCGACTCGCCGTTCCTGACCATCACGGCGATGGCGATCCGCACCGCCGACCGGCTGATCGAGCGGGCGCGCCGCGGTTGACAGCGATCTGGCCCGACACTACGCTTGCGCCAGTCGCTCGTGGCGAAGTGCATCGGCACCGGGGGGGATCGATGACGAGAATGCGCGTGCTGTTCCTGTGGCTGTTGTGCTGCGTGCCGGCGGTGGCGTTCGCCGGGGTCCAGCAGGGCCGGGGCATCCCGACGCTGGGCGAGGTTGGCCTGCTGGTGCTGGGCGCGGGCCTCGTCGGCGGCGGCGCCTTCGTGCTGCGCAGGCGCCAGCGCTGAGGCTCGATCCACCGAGGGTGAGATGCGCGGACGCTGCCGCCGCAACCGGGCGCGGCGCGGAGTGGGGGGACCGATGACACGAGTTCGTGGGCTGCTTCTGGCCGCGATGATCTGCTTCCCTGCGGTGGCGTTCGCCGGGTTCCCGCAGGGCCGGATCATTCCAACGCTCGGCGAGGTCGGGCTCGTCGCGCTGGGGGTCAGCCTGCTCGGGGGCGGCGCCCTGGCGCTGCGCCGGCGCAAGCGCTGAGCCGCGGCTTCCTCCCCCGCCAGGTCGACGGCCTCGCCGTGCTCCTCGCCGGCCGGCCGCGCCGGCTGGCCGCGCTCCTGGCCGGCTTCCTTCCGGCGCTGTGGCTGCTGGTCCCGGTCCACGAGCTGCTCCACGCCGCCGGCTGCGCGCTGACCGGCGGCGCCGTCTCGCGCTTGGAGATCGAGCCGCTGTTCGGCGGTGCGTTGCTCGCCCGCGTCTTCCCCTGGATCGTCGCAGGCGGCGAGTACGCCGGGCGGCTGTCGGGGTTCGCGCCGGCCGGCGACCTCTCGTATCTCGCCACCGTACTGCTGCCCCACCTCGCGCTCGCGCCCGCCGGCGCGGCGCTGTGCCGGGCCGCCGCGCGACGCGGCCGGCCGGCGCTGTGGGGCGCCGCCTTCGCCGCTGCGGCGCAGCCGCTCGCCTCGCTGTTCGGCGACTTCTACGAGGCGGCGGCGATCCCGCTCACCGCGGCGGCGCAGCGGCTGGGCGCCGCGTGGGCGCCGGCGTTGCGCGGCGACGACGTGCAGCTCGTCTGGCGGCGGGTGGCGGCGCTCGGCGCCGCGGGTCCGGTCGTGCTGTTCGTCGCGGCGGCGGTCGCTGGCGTCGCGCTCGCGCTCGCGCTGCTCCGCCTCTCGGGCGGTGTCGCGATCCGGCCCGGCCGAGCTCCGGCGCGCGGCTGAAGCCCCACGGTCGCCGCGCCATCGAGCGTAAGATGGTGTCCAGAGACGTCGACCGAGGCTTCCCGTGAGCGATGGTCCGTCACCCCGCAGCGCAGCCCGACCCGGAGAGCGTCGCCGGGCGCGCCGTCGCGGCCCGGCCGGGGCGAGGCCTCCGCGCGCGACCGCGGAGGGCGAGCAGCGCGAGAGCCAGCGGCTGTTCCGCGCGCTGGCTGAGAACTCTCCGGTCGGGATCTTCCGCACCGACACGGGCGGGCGGACGACCTACGTGAACCCGCGCTGGTGCGAGATCGCCGGGATCCCCGCGGAGCGCGCGCTGGGCGACGGCTGGCTCGACGCGGTCGACCCGGACGACCGCGAGCGGCTGGCGAGCGGCTGGACCGCGGCCTCGACGGCGGGCGGCGTCTCCTCGGCCGAGTACCGGTTCCGCCGCCCCGACGGCACGATCGTGTGGGTGGCGGGGCACGCGGTCCCCGAGCTCGACGAGGCGGGAGGGGTCGCCGGCTACGTCGGCACGGTGAGCGACGTGACCGAGGTCCGGCAGGCGCAGCGGGCGCTCGCCGCGAACGAGCTGCGGCTGCGGCTCGCCCTCGACGCGGCCGCGCTCGGCAGCTGGGACTGGGACCTCGCCTCGGGCCGCGTCGTCTGGGCCGGCCGCCACGCGGCGCTGCTCGGCCTCGGCGACGGGGGCGACGCCGCGACCTACGACGCGTTCCTGCGCTGCGTGCACCCCGACGACCGCGCCGGCCTCGAGCGCGCGGTGGGGCGCGCCCTGGAAGGCGACGGCGCCTACGCCCACGAGTACCGCGTGGTGTGGCCCGACGCGAGCGTGCACTGGATCGCGGGCAACGGGCGCGTGCTGTTCGACGCGGGTCGCCGGCCGACGCGGATGCTCGGCGTGATCCGCGACGTGAGCGAGGGGAAGCGGACGGAGGAGCGGCTGGCGCACCAGGCGGCGCGGCTGGAGACGTCGCAGCGGGTCGCCGGGATGGGCTTCCTCGACTGGGACCTCCGCACCGGCAGGGTGTACGTGTCGCAGCAGGTCCGGAGGATCTTCGGCCTCGACCCCGACGTCGAGTTCACCACCCCGGAGCTGGTCGCCCGCAGCGTCCACCCCGACGACGTGGATGCGGTGCGGCAGGGTCTCGAGCAGGGCGCGCGGGGGGAGCGGCCCTACGACCTCGAGCACCGCATCGTGCGGCCCGACGGCGCGGTGGTGTGGCTCCACGCCCAAGGCGAGCTGATCCGCGACGCGCAGGGAAACCCCGCGACGCTGCTCGGGACCGTCGTCGACATCACCGAGCACAAGCGCGAGCAGCAGGCGCTGCGCGAGTCGGAGGCGAAGTACCGGCACATCTTCGAGCGGGCGCCTGCCGGCATCTACCAGTCCTCGCTGGGCGGGCGCCTGCTGAGCGCGAACCCGGCCCTGGCGCGGATGTTCGGGTACGGCAGCCCGGAGGAGCTGGTGGGAGCCGCGGTCGACCTCGCCGGGCGGTTGTTCGTCCACCCCGAGGCGCGGGCCGAGTTCGTCCGCCAGGCGCTCGGGGCGCCCGGCTTCGTCCAGCGCGTGGTCGAGTACCGGCGCAAGGACGGCTCGGTGCTGGTCGCGAACGTGCACATGCGGGCGGTCCGCTCGGCGAGCGGCGAGCCGGAGTTCCTCGAGGGTTTCGCCGAGGACGTCACCGAGCGGACGCGCGCCGAGGAGCAGACGCGGCGGCAGGCGGAACGCCTCGACGCGCAGGTGAAGATGCTGGAGTCGCTGCACGTCAGCGCGCGCCTGCTCGCCGGCACGCTCGACGTCTCGACCGTGACGGAGTACATCGCCTGGACCTGCGTCGAGACGTTCGGCGCCCGGCTGGTGTGGGTCGGTCGCGCGGAGGCGGACGGCAGCGTGACGGTCGTCGCGCAGTTCCCGCCGGGGCACGACTACCCGCACCGGATCGCGGTGCGGTGGGACGACTCTCCGCTCGCGCAGGGGCCGACCGGCCAGGCGATCCGCCTCGGCACGCCGGTCGTGTTCGCCGATCTCGCGGCGGAGCGGGAGTTCGCACCGTGGCGCGAGGCCGCGCTGGCGGAGGGCCTGCGCACGAGCGCCGCGTTCCCGCTGCTCGGCCCCAGCCACCCGTTCGGCGCGTTCACCGTCTACTCGGACCAGCCCGGGTTCTTCACCGAGGAGCGCTCGTACCTGTTCCAAACGTTCGCCCACCAGGCCGCGGCGGCGCTCGAGAACGCGCGCCTGTTCGGCGAGATCCAGGGGGAGGCGGCGCGCCTGGAGCGGCGCGTGGCGCAGCGCACCGCGGAGCTCGAGGAGACCAACCGCGAGCTGGACGCGTTCGCCTACTCGGTCTCGCACGACCTGCGCGCGCCGCTGCGGGCGATGTTCGGGCTCTCGCAGGCGCTGCTCGAGGACTACGCCGAGCGCCTCGACGAGACGGGGAAGGACTACGCGACGCGGGTCGTCGCCGCGGCCAAGCGCCTCGACGAGATGATCCAGGACCTGCTCGCCTACAGCCGCCTGACCCGGTCGGAGCTCGTGCTGCAGCCGGTCGACCTCGGCCACGTCGTCCGCGACGCGCTGCTCACGCTCCGGGAGGCGGTGGCGAAGGCGGAGGTCGCCGTGGACGAGGCGATGCCGGTGGTGCTCGCCAACCGGCCGACGCTGCTGCAGGTGCTCACCAACCTGATCGGCAACGCGGTGAAGTTCGTCGCGCCGGGCGTGCGCCCCGCGATCCAGGTGTCGGCGGCGCCGGCCGGGTCGATGGTGCGGGTGTCGGTGCGCGACAACGGGATCGGTATCGCGCCCGAGCACCTCGAGCGCATCTTCCACGTGTTCGAGCGGCTCCACGGCGCCGAGACCTACCCCGGCACCGGGATCGGCCTCGCGATCGTGCGCAAGGGGATCGAGCGCATGGGCGGCCGGGTCGGCGTCGAGTCGCAGGTCGGGACCGGCAGCCGCTTCTGGTTCGAGCTGCCGCCGGCAAGGGAGGCGAGATGAACCGTCCGGTCGCGCCGGTGCTGCTGGTCGAGGACGACCCCAACGACGTGATCCTCATCCGCCGCGCGTTCCGCGACGCGAAGGTGGCCAACCCGCTCGAGGTGGCCGGCGACGGCGAGGAGGCGGTCGCGTACCTCGCGGGGGCGGGGACGTACGCGGACCGCGAGCGGCACCCGCTGCCGTCGGTCGTCCTCCTCGACCTCAAGCTGCCGCGCAAATCGGGCCACGAGGTGCTGGCGTGGATCCGCGCCCACCAGGAGCTGCGCCGGCTGCCGGTCGTGGTCCTCACCTCCTCGACCGAGCGCGCCGACGTCAACCGCTCGTACGAGCTGGGCGCCAACTCCTACCTCACCAAGCCGGTCTCGCCGGCGAACCTGATCGAGATGGTGCGCACGCTGCAGGTCTACTGGCTGATCCTCAACGAGCCGCCCGACATCGCCGCGGGCGGCGCGAACGGCCCGGCGCCGGAGCGGCCGCCGGGGAGGTGAGCCCATGGACGGACCCCTCCACGTCCTGATCGTCGACGACAACCCCGACGACCGGCTGCTGCTGCGCCGCCTGCTCAGGCAGGAGTTCGCCGGGATCCAGATCCGCGAGGCCGCGGACCCGGCTGCGCTCGACCTCGCCCTCGCGGAGCCGAGCTACGACGCGATCGTCACCGATTTCCACCTGTCGTGGTCCGACGGCCTGGCGGTGCTGGCCCGCATCCGCGCCGTCGCCCCGGAGTGCGTGGTCCTCATGTTCACCGGCACGGGCAGCGAGGAGGTCGCGGTCGAGGCGATGAAGCGTGGCCTCGACGACTACGTGCTCAAGTCGCCCAAGCACGCGCTCCGGCTGCCCGCCGCGCTGCGAGGCGCGCTCGCCCGCCGCGCGGCGCAACGCAAGGCCGCGGCCGCGGAGCTGCGGCTCCACCAGCTGCTCGACCGCCTCGACGTGGGCGTCTTCCGCGCCACCCTCGACGGCAAGGTGCTCGACTCGAACCGGGCGTTCCGCGACCTCCTCGGCGTGAGCGAGGAGCAGCTCGCCGCCGTCTCGCTCCCCGGCTTCTACGCCGATCCGGCCGAGCGCGAGCGGCTGCTCGCCTCGCTGCGCTCGGAGCGGGCGGTGCATGACTTCCACGTCGAGCTGCGTCGCCTCGATGGGCGCAGCCTGTGGGCGTCGCTCACGGAGGCGCTGAGCCAGGACGAGGCGGGCGCGTGCCTCGTCGACGGCATCCTCGAGGACATCACCGAGAAGCTGGCGGCGGCGGCGCGCATCGAGCACCAGAACCGCCTCGCGCTGGTCGGCCAGTTCGCCGGGGGACTGGCGCACGACCTCAACAACATCCTGGTGGCGATCCTCACCTACCCGCAGGCGCTGCTGCGCGAGGAGGCGCTGTCCGAGCGCGCCCGCCGGGCGCTCGAGACGGTCGCCGCCCAGGCCCGGCGCGGCGCCGAGATCGTCCGCAAGATGCTCGACTTCTCGCGCCAGTCGCGCAGCGAGCCGTGCGCGGTCGCGGTCGAGGGGTTCGTCACCGACCTCGTGCGCGTGCTGCGGAGCGTGATCCCGGAGACGATCCGGATCGAGTCGAGCCTGACGGGCGCCGGCGGCTCGGACCTCTGGGCCGACCCGACCCAGCTGCAGCAGATCGTCATGAACCTCGCGCTCAACGCCCGCGACGCGATGCCCGTTGGCGGCGTGCTGACGATCGCCGCGGCCCCGGTCCGCGTCGAGGAGGGCGAGGCGCCGCCGTGCGCGGGCCTCGCCGCCGGGCGGTGGGTGCGCCTGACGGTGAGGGACACCGGGACCGGGATCCTGCCGGAGCACATGGGCCGCCTGTTCGAGCCGTTCTTCACCACCAAGCCGGCCGGCGAGGGGACGGGACTCGGGCTCTCGCAGGTCTACGGCCTGGTGCAGGCGAACGGGGGACAGATCGCCGTGACCTCGGTGCCGGGAGCGGGGACCACGTTCGACGTCTACCTGCCGATGAGCCGGGTGCCGCGGGCGAGCGGCGACGCGGCGGCGGGCGCGCGGCGGGCGGTGGGGCGCGGCGAGACGGTGCTCCTGGTCGAGGACGAGGGCGAGGTCCGCCAGGCGCTGCGCCTCGCGCTCGAGATCCTCGGCTTCCGCGTCGTGGAGGCGCCCAACGGCGCCGCCGCGCTCGAGGCGCTCGACGGGACGCCCGGCGTCGACGTGGTCGTCACCGACGGGGCGATGCCGGTCATGGGCGGGCTCGATCTCCTCCACGCGATGACGAAGGCGGGACGGTCGGTGCCGACCATCGTCCTGACCGGCCACTCCACCGGCGGCAGCGCCGCGGAGTTCCGGGCCGCGGGGGCGTGCGAGATCGCCACCAAGCCGGTCGAGCTCGACGACCTCGGCGCGATGGTGCTGCGCGCCCTAGGCCGGTGACGCCGCGGCCCGCGTAGCCGACGCGGGACGCTCTCCGAGGCCCTGGTCCTCGGCCCGCCGCTGGTCCGCTTCCACGGGACGGGTCGGCCGGCGGAGGACTGGGGTAAGCTCTGGTATCACGCTTTGGGGGCGGATCAGCTTCGTGCCCACCGGGGAGCCACAATGATCATCGGCAAGCCGACGCTCACCCATCGGGGCACGGAGGTTACCGTCGAGGCGACCGTCGAGCTCGAGAGTGGGCAGGGAGGTCGGCCGTCCACGCTCTGGTTCACCTTTCCAGCTGCGCTCGAGGCCTATCTGAGCGAGCGCGCGGACGGGTACGTCGCGGCCCTGCTGCCGCTCGCCATGTGGCTCGGAGAGGACCTCACCGTCCACGGCGAGCTCTCGGTCCGCCTGGCGGCCGGGGCCCGCGACTACCAGCGGCTGCAGACGGCCTGGAAGCCGACCATGTTCCGCCCCGTCGAGGTCCGGGCGGACCGCGTCGACGGTCGCCCGGCGGGAGAGTCGGCGGGCGCGGTCGGGACCGCGTTCTCCGGCGGCGTCGACTCGTTCCACACGCTGTGGGCGCATCACGGGGAGAACGAGCCCTACGCGCCGTACCGCATCACCCATGCGCTCATGATCAACGGGTTCGACCTCGACGCGGACCTCGATGGCACGGGCGCGTTTCTCCCTCTCCAGCGCCTCTACGAGTCGATGCTGCGGGCGCTCGGCGTCGAGCTCGTCGTCGTCCGCACCAACCTGCTGCAGTTCGTCGGCACCGAGCTCCTCAAGCAGTCGTTCGCGGCCTTCGTTACCGCGCCGGCGCTGCTGCTGGGCCGGCTGTTCGCGCGCTACCACGTGCCGTCGTCGTACAAGTTCACCTACCTGCACCGCTTCCCTGACGGCTCGCACCCGGCGTTCGACCACCTCATCGCCACCGAGGCGACGGAGACGATCCACGACGGCGGCCATCTCACGCGCGTGGAGAAGACGGTCGCGCTCTCGCGCTGGCCGGTGACCTTCGACCACCTGCGCGTGTGCATCAACGCGACCGGCGTGCAGCCCGGCCGGGACGCCGTGGCCAACTGCTGCAACTGCGAGAAGTGCCTCCGCACCATGACGACGCTCGAGGTCGCTGGCGCCCTCGGACGGTACGGGTGCTTTCCGCACCCGCTGACGCGCGGCAACATCCGCCGTCTCGACCTCAGCGCCGAGTCCGTTCGGGTGTTCGAGAACGAGATCATCGCCTTCGCCGAGAAGACGGGGCGCGACGACATCGCCCGCGATCTGCGGCGCGCCATCTGGCACAGCGTCCTGTACCGGAAGCAGGTCCGCTCGCTGATGCTCGCGAGCTACGCGCTCGAGCACCGGTCGCCGCTCTGGGCGGCGCTGGTCCATCGCCCGAAGCGTCTCATCCAGCGGACCGGGATCGCCCGCGGCTGGCTGTACTGGAAGGCGCCGTGACCGTCGGTCTCCCCGCGGGTGGCGGCGCCGAGGCCTCGGAGCTCGGCGCGCGCGAGGGCGGGGCGAGCGGTGCGGGCGCCGCCGATCGGCCGCTCCTCGCCGTGGCGCTGGCGGCGGCGCTCGCGGCGGGTCTTCTCGCGCTGGCGGTGAGGAACCTCGGCTTCCGGGGGATGTGGTGGGACGAGGCCTCGCAGTTCTGGGTCTCGCAGGGCGTGGGCAGGTACTCGGAGCCGTTCGCCCCGCGCCTGGGGCTCGCAGAGGTCGCCCGCCGGAACGCCTGGGACAACCTCGACCCCGGCGGCTTCTCGCTGCTCCTCCACGAGTGGACGCTCGCCTCCCGCGGACTCGTGTGGCTGCGTCTGCTGCCCTCTGTCTTCTTCCTCGCCTGCTCGCTCGCGCTCGCCCTGCTCGGGTGGAGGCTGACCCGGTCCTCCCTCTTCGCGGTCGCGGCCGGCGCGGTACCCTCGCTGTTCCCGTCGGCTCTCTACTTCGCGCTCGAGATCCGCGCCTACAGCATGGAGATGGCGGGCATCGCGGTCGGCGCCTTGCTCCTCGCCCTCGCCGTCGAGCGGCCCTCGCCGCACCGGGCGGCCCTGCTCGGCCTGACCTGCGCGGTCTTCCTGACCTCGCGGTACAGCTTCGCTCTCGCCGCCGCCGCGCTGGTCGTCGCGCTCTGGAGCGGCAGCGCCGGCCGCGTCGTGAGCCGGGCGCTGCGCGCCCAGATGGCGGCCGCGGCGCTGCCGATCGCCGTCGTCGGCGCTCTCATCGCCGGGATCATGCTCCCCCGCCAGCTCTGGCCGGAGATGCACGGAGGCGCGCTCGGACTCACCTCGCCCGCCTACACGCGCGACGGCGTGCTCCTCTTCGCGCCGGACGCGCCCGCCCTCCTCCTCCGCAACCTGCTCTCGCCCGTGGCGCTGCCGATCACGCTCGCGATCGTCGTCGTGCTCGGCGTATGGGCGCGTCGCGTCATGGCTCGTCCCGGGCGCGTCTCGGCCGACCCGGCCGCCGGGCCGCCGGCGGTCCGGTTCGCCCTGCTCACCTTCGTCGCCGTGGTGCAGGCGCTGTCTGCCGCCGTCTCGCTGCTCGGCCTCTATCCGTGGGACATCGGCACCCGGTGGAGCGCCTACCTGGTGGCGGTCTCTGCCGTCGCCGCGGTGGTGCTCGCCGCCGAGGTCCGCGCCCGGTTGCTCGGGCGCATCGCCGGGCCGCGCGAGGCGGCGCTGCACGCACGCCCACGCCGGCTCGAGGTCGGCCTCCTAGCGCTCGTCGTCGCCGCCGGTGGCCTCGCCGCCGCCCTTCACCGTCAGTCCGTCGAGGGCGGCTGGCGGACCGACCTTTCGCTGCAGCTCGACCGCCTCCCCCAAGCCGCCCTCGCGCCGGGGCGGGTGTTCGTCACCTGGTACGAGGTGCCGACGCTGCGCTACCTCTACGAGCACGGCCCCTACGCCGGGCGTCCCGAGTACCCGACGAGCTTCCGGTTCGAGACGCCGGCGGAGTGGAAGGCGCGGGCGCCGATCGCCGCGGCCCGCGACGGCATCGGCTTCATCGTCACGGCGATGCCCGTCGACCAGGCGCAGGCCCGCTTTCCCGGCTGCGTGCTGCGGCCGTACGGCGCGCCCGGCAGCCGCCTCCTCGAGGTGCAGCCGACGCCCCGACGCTCAGGTTGACCGAGCGGGAAGGCGGCGGCCTAACGCAAGTCCAGCGGACGGCGGCCGGCGGCCCTCCGCGACTCTCTCCGCACCTTCACTGGGACGGCGTTCCCTTGCTGTCGAGCACGAACGCCCCTGCGCCCTGGCGGTACTCCATGACGCCGCCCGTCACGGTCGGCGCACCTTCGGTCGACAGGCGCAGGGCCGCCGGGAACTCCCAGTACTTGGCGCGGCCGGCGTCGGTGATCGCGAGGCTGAGCATGTACTCGCCCTTGGTCATGCGCGGGAGCCGCACCTCCACCCGGACCCGGAACGGCCCGGCGCCGAGGAGCGCGGGACCCGAATCGTAGTGCCCAGGGCTCGCGATCGCGAGCGGGATGCCCTCGATGTCGGTGAGCCGGACCTCGATCGCCACCTTGGCCGGCCGGCCCAGCGTTCCCTCCGCCTCGATCACAAGCGCCGCGTCGGGACCCGCCAGGTGCACCACGTCCGAATCGCCCCGGTTCACCCTGATCGCGTTGAGGACGACGGACGGGTCGAGCTGCCGGCCGTGGTCGATGATCCGGGCCCCGCCCCCGCGATTGAGGTTCAGGTAGACGTCGATGCACTCGCCGGCGTTCCCTTCGTGGACCAGCCGCCCTTCGTGGAGCACCAGGGCGCGCGCACACAACTGGCGCACGAATGCCATGTTGTGGCTGACGAACAGGACCGTGCGACCGGTCTCGGCCGCGTCCTTCATCTTCCCCAGGCATTTGCGCTGGAAGCCGGCATCGCCCACGGCGAGCACCTCGTCGACGATCAGGATCTCCGTCTCGAGGTGGGCCGCCACTGCGAAGCCGAGCCTGACGTACATGCCGCTCGAGTAGTGCTTCACCTGCGTGTCGAGGAAGCGACCGACCTCGGAGAAAGCCACGATCTCGTCGAACCGCCGGCTGATCTCGGCGCGCGTCATGCCGAGGATCGCGCCCGCCAGGTAGATGTTCTCCCGGCCGGTCAGCTCGACGTGGAATCCGGTGCCGACCTCGAGCAGCGACCCGACCCGGCCGCGGACCTCGGCCCATCCCTCCGTCGGCCGCGTGATGCGCGAGAGCAGCTTCAGCAGCGTGCTCTTGCCGGACCCGTTCCGGCCGATGATCCCGAGCGTCTTGCCCGCCTCGAGGTCGAAGCCGACGTCACGGATCGCCCAGATGAAGCGCGAGGCGCGGCGGGCGTCCCGGTCCGCGCGTCCGGCGAAGCCGCGGACGAGGCGGGAAAGCCCGCCCGGGATCGCGTCGCGCAGCGTCCGATAGGTGTTGACCTGCGCCCCGATGCGATATCGCTTGCCGAGCTCACGGACGCGGATCGAGGGCTCGCTCATGGCTCACATCACGTCGGCGAAGGTGTCCTCGACCCAGTGGAACAGCGCCACGCCCGAGACGAACAGCACCGCGCACACGGCCGCCGAGCGCAGGACCATGGGCCACCCGGGGTCGATGCCGAGGATGCACCAGCGGAAGAACTGCACCACGCCCGTCACCGGGTTGAGCGTGTAGACGAGGCGAAACGTCCCCACGGGCACCACGTCGGCGCTGTAGGCGACCGGCGACACGAACAGGAGCACCTGCGCGAGGAACGGCAGCGCCTGCTGCACGTCGCGGTAGTAGACGTTGAGCGCCGACAGCCAGGTGGCGACGGCGGCGGCGGCGAAGATCGCGTAGCCCAGGGCGAGGGGCAGCGCCCAGATCTGCGGACCCGGCACCACGTGGTACCAGGCCATCACGCAGCCCAGCACGATGGCCGCGACCAGCAGATCGACGACGCCGCTGAGGACCGCCGCAACCGGTATCAGCAGGCGCGGAAAGTAGACCCTCGTGATCACCGAGGCGGCGGTTACCAGGCTCGGCCCGCCGCGCGTGATCCCGCTCGAGAAGAGCTGCCACGGCAGCAGCCCGGCGAGGACGAAGACCGGATACGAGAAGCCGGCCGAGGGCAGCTTCGCAACGCGCCCCAGGAGGAGCGAGAAGACGACCGTCGCCACGAGCGGCTGGAGCACGACCCAGCCGACGCCGAGTAGTGTCTGCTTGTAGCGGACCTTGACGTCGCGCCAGACGAGGAAACCGAGCAGCTCCCGGCACGCCCACAGCTCCGCAAGGCCGAGGCCGTACCAGCGACGGTGCGAGGTGATCAGCACCCGCGGCGGCGTGGCGGTCGCAGCTCGATCGCTCACGCGCGGCCCAGGGTGGACGGTGGCCTGCCGCCGCGGCGCACCCTCTCACAGCCGCGGCGTCCCGCTCCGATGCTCGGCCTCGCGACGGCCCCCTCCGCCTCCGGGGCATAGCCGGTTGCGTGCCCCTCGATCACGTGCGAACGATACCGCATACCGAGCGCCGGTCCTTCCCCTTCGCGGCGGCCGTCAATCCAACCAAGAGCAAGGGTTGTAATCTGGCGGCCGGGAGTCCGATCCCGCTCGGCTCCATGCGGTGACCGGGGCGCATTTTCGCTTCGGGGATGGAAGGGGGACGCAGATCGGGGTCTTGAAAGGTGACGGGCCGCTCGCGGCGGCCCGTAGATGATCGATCTGATTTGGTGGAGCCGACGCGGATCGAACGCGCGACCTCCAGAGTGCGATTCTGGCGCTCTCCCAGCTGAGCTACGGCCCCACCCGAGGCGCGCGGATTCTACCACGTGTCGAGGCCGCCGCGGCAACCGCCGCCGCCGTCCGCGCCTCAGTCGAGGTCGACGCGGCCGGAGGTGGTCGTGACGAACAGCTTCGGCCCCACGCCGGTGAGCTTGAGCTTGCCGCTGTTGGGGTCGCTCTCGCCCGGGAACGCGGAGCGGATCTCCCCCTTGCTCGTGCCGATCTCGCCGCCCGGCTCGCTGCCGGGCGGGAGCGAGACGCGCACCTTGCCGGAGGTCGTCGTGACGTGGACCTCGTCGGCCGGCGCGAGCGCATCGAAGTGCAACGCGACGCTGCCCGAGGTGCTGGCCACGTTGGTGACGCCGAGCAGGCCGTCGAGCCGCACGTCGCCGCTCGAGGTGTCGCAGCGCACGACACGCGCGCCGCCGGTGAGCTGCACCGAGCCGGAGGCGGTGCGCGCCATCAGGTTGCCGAGCGCGCGCGTGGCGCGCAGGACGATGTCGCCGGAGGTCGAGCGCGCCTCGATCTCCGGCGCCCAGCCGACGAACTCGGCGTCGCCGGAGGCGGTCCGCAGGCGCAGCGGCTTGCCGGTCGCGAACTCGCCCTCGGCGCGCAGGCTGCCCGACCCGGTCGAGAGGTCGGGGCGGACGCTGAGCGGCAGCACCAGCTCGATCCGCGCCCGCGTCACCAGGACCCCCTTGAACAGGCTGATCCCGCTCGGGTCCGGCGCGGTGATCTTGAGCTGCTCCTCGCCGTCCTCCACGGTCGGGCGGTGCTGCTCGATCCAGTTCTTCGCCTGGTTCTCGCTGAACGCGGCGGCGACCAGCTCGATCTTGAGGCGGATCTCGTTGATGTCGGCGGCGCGCACCTGCAGGTCGAGCGGCCCCGCGTCCACCAGCACGGACTTGCCTTCCTTGGCGGGGAACGAGCGGGTGGTGACCTCGCTCTTCTCCGCGGCGAACGCCCCGGTGGCGAACAGGACGAGCAGCGCGCACGCACGTGTCGGCTTCATGGCACCCTCCATCGAACGGAGGCATCGTAGATTCGACCGCGTCCGCGCCGCAAGTTCGGCTTGACAGTCCCGGACGCCCGGGCTACCTTCTTCGGCGCCTGACGAGGCGCACGAGCGGGCATAACTCAGCTGGTAGAGTGGCAGCTTCCCAAGCTGCAAGTCGCGGGTTCAAATCCCGTTGCCCGCTCCACTCCCTCGCGGTGGGAGGCTCCCGTGGCGAAGGACGTCGCCGG
>DATIYW010000178.1:0-4765 GCA_035517415.1 Thermoanaerobaculaceae bacterium | reverse complement strand
CGGCGCCCGCCGCATTCGTGACCGGGAGCCCCGACCGAGCGCCGGCGCGTGAGACGGCGCCGACGCCGGCCAAGCCGCCATCCCCGGCGCCGCAGCCGGCGACCGAGGCGGCGGCCGCTCCCCCGGCGCGCGAGGAGCAAGCGGCGCGCAGCTTCGTCGCCACCGCCGACCTCGGCGGCGTGAAGCTCACGCTCGACTACATCGCGTTCCGGTCGAGCGGCGCGTTCGCCGGGATCAACGGCGAGAAGGTGGCGGTCGGCACCGTGATCGAGGGCGTGCTGGTCGAGGAGATCGGCGCGGACTACGTCCGGCTCCGCGACCGCCGCGGTCCGTTCTACCTGCGCACGCACTAGGCGGCCGGCCGGGGCGCGATGCTAGGCTGGGCCCGGAGGGGCGAATGACCAAGTCGCGCTTCACGATGCGCCCGGTCGGGTTCGTCCGCAGCCCGTACCGGACCACCGACGAGATCCCGCACGGGCTCGGCGCCCGGCACACCACCGAGGGGAGCCTCGAGATCCTCCCCGAGTTCGAGCCCGGCCTCGCCGACATCGAGGGCTTCTCGCACCTGTTCGTGCTGTGGGTGTTCGACCGCGCCGGCAAGTCCTCGCTCGTCTCGCACCCGCCGAGCGACGACCGCCCCCACGGCGTGTTCGCCACCCGCTCGCCGCACCGGCCCAACCCGATCGGCCTCACCGTCGTCCGGCTGCTGCGGCGCGACGGAGCCCGCCTCGACGTGCGCGGCGTGGACATGCTCGACGGCTCGCCGATCCTCGACCTCAAGCCGGTCCTCTCCTCGGTGCCCGAGGCCGAGCTCCGCCGCGGCTGGCTGGCGGAGGCCGAGGCGCGCGGCGTGCCGCGCCGCAACCCTCCGCGATAGAAGTGCGGCCCGAATTGCGTGTCCGTTTTCCGGTTGCGGGGCCGCCGCCTCGGGCGCTAGGTTGACCGCATGAGCGCGAGCCTGCTGCCCGACGGCGACACGATGTACCGAGCCCTCCTCGACAAGGACCCGGCGTTCGACGGCCTGTTCTTCACCGGGGTGACCACCACCGGGGTGTTCTGCCGCCCGACCTGCACCGCGAGGAAGCCGAAGCGCGAGAACGTGGTGTTCTTTCCCACCGCGCACGAGGCGCTGACCGCCGGCTACCGGCCGTGCCGGATCTGCCGCCCGTTCGAGCCGCCCGCGGCGACGCCCGACGCCGTGCGCGCACTGCTCGCCGAGGTCGAGGCGCGGCCGGGCCGGCGCCTGTCGGACGCCGACCTGCGCGCGCGCGGGATCGACCCGGCGGGGCTGCGGCGCTGGTTCAGGCGCAACCACGGCATGACGTTCCAGGGCTACGTCCGGGCGCTGCGGGTGGGCGCCGCGTTCGCGCAGATCGAGGACGGCGAGTCGCCCGCCGGCGCGGGGTTCGACCAGGGCTGGGAGTCGCTCTCGGGGTTCGCCGAGGCGTTCCGCAAGGTCGCGGGCGCGCCGCCCACGCGCGCGGGCGGGCTGCGGGTCACGGTGAGCCGGGTCGAGACGCCGCTCGGGCCGATGTTCGCCGGCGCGACCTCCGACGGCGTCTGCCTGCTCGAGTTCGTCGACCGGCGCCGGATCGAGCGCCAGCTCGGCCGCCTGCGGAGCACGCTCGACGCGGTGCTCACCCCCGGCGCCAGCCCGCACCTCGACGCGCTCGAGCGCGAGCTCCGAGAGTACTTCGCCGGGACGCTGCGGGAGTTCGCCACGCCGCTCGACGTGCGCGGCACCGAGTTCCAGCGCCGCGTCTGGGCGGTGCTGCGCGAGGTCCCGTACGGCCAGACGCGGAGCTACGCCGAGCAGGCGCAGCGGTTCGGCGACCCGCAGGCGATCCGCGCGGTCGCGCACGCCAACGGCGACAACCCGATCTCGATCGTGATCCCCTGCCACCGCGTGGTCGGCGCCGACGGCTCGCTCACCGGGTACGGCGGCGGGCTGTGGCGGAAGGGGTGGCTCCTCGACCACGAGCGCCAGGTCCTCGCAATGGAGCGCCGCCGATAACGGACCGTCCGCGTTGTTGCGCTCGCCGCCTCGGATGCTCACGTACCCTCCGGGTACGCTCCGCTCCGGCCGGCTCGCGCGCCTAGCATCCGGCCCATTCTCTGCGGCGCGCTTCACGCATCATTCCACGGCCCTGCTTGAACCCGTCTTGCCTGTCCCCTGTCCCCTGTCTTCCCGGCGGAGCGCTCCTCGCGTGCTTCCGTGACCCTGCCCTTGATCGCTTCTGCGGGCCACGGACCACGGGCCTCGGTCCTTCCGGCGGGGCGCGTGGAATAATGGGCCGTCCAGCGAGGGAGGCCCGAGATGATCGACCGCGGCGAATCCGGGGTGGCGCGCCGGCCGGCGAGGCCGGAGGACGTCGAGGCGGCAGCCGACCTGTTCCTCGTCGCGGTCGCCGACCTGCACGGCCGCAGTGGGACGCCCGCCACGCCGCCGCCGCGCCCGGTGGTGCTCGCGAACTACGGCCACATCCTCCGCACCGGCATCTTCGTCGTCGCCGAGAGCGGCGGGCGGATGGTGGCGTTGGCGAACGCGATCGTCCGCGACCGGCTGTGGTTCCTGTCCGGGTTCTGGACCCTGCCCGGCCTGCAGAAGCGCGGCATCGGCGGGCCGCTGCTGCGCGCGGTGTGGGACGCCGGGCGCGACGCGGGCGCCGAGACGTTCTTCACCTGGTCGTCGGTCGACGTCGGGGCGATGGCGAGCTACATGAAGCTCGGGCTCCTGCCCGGCACCCAGATCCTCTCGTTCGCCGGCACCGCGCGGCGGCTGCCCGCGGTCCCCCACGGCTTCGAGCTGCGGCCGCTCACGGTCGCCGCCGCCGCCGCCGTCGACCGCGGCATCCGCGGCACCGCGCGGACCATGGACCACTCGTTCTGGATCGACGAGCGAGGGTTCGACGCCTGCGAGGTGCTGTGCGAGGGGCGACAGGCCGGCTACTTCTACACCAGCGGCGGCGTGATCGGGCCGGCGGCGTGGCTCGAGGGGCGCGACGCCGACGCGGTGCTCGCGCTCGCGTTCCAGCGGGCCGCGGCGGGCGGCCACGAGGTGCGGCTCGCCACCACCGGCTTCAACCACGCCGCGATCCGTTTCGCGCTCGGCGCCGGGCTCACGCTGGCGTCCTGCTCCCACCTGCTGCTCTCCGCGCCGTTCGGGCACCTCGAACACTACCTGCCGTCCGGCCCCTCGCTGTTCTGAGCGGGAACTCAGCGGCGCGGGCGCGCGCGCGGCGCCAGCACGAAGCTGCCGAGCAGCAGGATCCAGGCGTTGACGTAGGCCCAGAGCAGGAACAGCACCATCGTGCCGAGCGAGCCATAGAGATGGGCGCCGCCCCAGATCCGCCGCGCCACCACCGAGAAGCCGCGGCTGACCGCGAGCCAGCCGAGCGGCGTGGCTAGCGCCGCGACCGCCGCCCGGCCCGCGCGCACGCGCCCGATCGGCGCCAGCCGGTAGGTCACGAACGTCGCCCCGAACAGGAACGCCGCGACCAGCACGACCCGCGACGCCGCCAGGAGAGAGATGGTCAGGTCGGCGAAGTCGTGCAGCCCGAGCATGCCGCGCTCGACGGTCGGCTCGATGAAGAGGAGCAGGGCGGCGGCGAGCAGCGTCACGGCCCAGACCACGACCAGCGCCGCCGCGCTGAGCGCCGAGCGCCACGGCGTGTCCTCGAGCTTGACCTCGCCGGTGACCGCCGTGCGGATGCCGCGCAGGCACGTCGAGGTGAAGTTGAACGAGGTCGCCAGCGCGAGGAAGAAGCTGGCGGTCAGCCAGCCGGTGCTCGCCGAGGAGCGCGCCCAGCGGAACACGTCGGCCGGGTCGACGTGGGTCTCGGGCGGCAGCACGTCGCGGACCACCTGCTCGACCTCGCTCGTCACGTCCACCGGCAGCCAGCGGCCGGCCATCGTCACCGTCACGGCGACGAACGGCACCAGCGTGAGCGCGAGGAAGAACGCGAGCTGGGCCGCGTAGCCGGCGAGCAGGTTGAAGCGGTGGACCGCGGTGCGCAGCAGGCCCATGGCCATTGTGTTGCGGTTATACCAGAATGCGGAATCGCGCCGGCGCGGAAACCGCCGCAGCCTACCCGCGCATCCGGACGCGAAGGGAGCGTGCGATGGCGCATCCGGTGTGCCCCTGGTGGCTCGGTTACATGCTCTTGAACCCGCTCCGACGTCTCTTCGAGGACCCGGCGAAGCTGCTCCGCCCGCTGCTGCGCGAGGGCATGGTGGTGCTCGAGCCGGGCTGCGGCATGGGTTTTTTCACGCTCGAGGCGGCGCGTCTGGCCGGCCCGTCCGGGCGGGTCGTGGCGGTCGACCTCCAGCCCCGCATGCTCGCCGGCCTGCGGCGCCGCGCCGCGCGCGCCGGGCTCGCCGACCGCATCGACGCGCGCCTGGCGGCCGCCGACCGGCTCGGCGTCGCCGACCTCGCCGGGACGGTGGACGTCGCGCTCGCCATCCACGTCGTCCACGAGCTGCCCGACCGGCGGGCGTTCCTCGCCGAGGTGCGCGCCGCGCTCAAGCCCGACGGCTGCCTCCTCATCATCGAGCCGAAGGGCCCCGTCTCGGCGGACGCGTTCGCCGCGACGCTCGGCGACGCCGGCGAGGAGGGGCTCCGGCGGGTCGAGTGCCCGGTCGCGCGCTCGGGGCTCGTCGCGCTGCTCGCGCCCCAGCCCTGGACCGGGATGCTGCGGCAGTCCGAGCCGCGCTAGCGAGGCGCGGCGGTGAGGTCCGCGGTCGGCAGGAAGCGCGGCGGCCGGCG
>DATIYW010000177.1:0-6342 GCA_035517415.1 Thermoanaerobaculaceae bacterium | reverse complement strand
TGGTGCCCGCGCTGCCAGTCGTAGCGGTAGAGGTCGACGGTCGCGCCGGCGACCGGCGCACCCGTCTCGCCCGAGACGACGCGGGCCTCGATCTCGCCCTCGTCCTGGCGGGTGACGAGGACGAGGTCGCCGACCAGCATCGCCACCGACTCGAGGCGGTTGTCGCCCGCTGCGAAGTCCTCGCGCGCCGAGGCGGCGATCACGTACATGCCGCGCCGGAGCGGCGGCGGCGTGACGAAGGTGCGGTGCGGGCGGTAGTCGGGCGTCGGCGGCAGCTCGGTCCTCCAGCTCGCCGCCGGGGTCGCGGAGCGCACCAGCGCCTCGACCTCGGCGCCGTCGGGCAGCAGGTTGTAGTCGCGCGCGCCGGCGATCCTGGCGAGCAGGTCGACGCGGTAGGCGTGGAACCACAGCGCGGTCAGGTTCGCGTGGGTGACCTCGATCGAACGCCGGCCGGGCGCGTCCGCGGTCATCGCTTGGACGCGAAAGTCGCGCGCCTCGATCGCCGCGACGATCGCGTTGCAGTGCCTGCCGCCGACGGTGTCCGGGTAGGCGGCGAGCCCCTCCCGGGCGATCGCGCGGGCGCGCACGAGCGCGTCGGGCGCGTCGTCCTCGCGGGTCAGCTCGGCGAGCTGCGCCATCCCTTCGGCCCACCAGCCCACGGTGCGGAAGGCGGGGAGCCGCGCGGCGAGGTCGGCGCGGACCTGCGCCCGGTCCTCGGCCGAGGTGAACTCGGCGTCGAGGCGGCGGGCGCGCTCGAGGCGCGCCTCGAGCTCGGCGGCGCGCTCGCCGCGGGACGCGTGCCAGGCCTCGAGGTCGGCGAGGATTGCGCAGACCTTCACGAGCGGGTGCACCGCCGGGTCGTCGAGCGCGACGCCGGCGCCGGGCGCGCTCCCGAGCAGCGCGCCGAGGTCGAGCGCCCACACCTCGCTCGATTGCTCCGGCCGCCAGTCAGAGGTGTCGGCGAGCAGCTCGGCGAACAGGTACGAGACGGCGTCGCGCAGCGTGCCGCGGACCTCCGGCGGGTAGGTGTTGGGGTCGATGTACTCGCCCAGGCGACCGACCGGTGCGGCGCCGAGCCGCTCGCGCGCCGCCCACACCTCGGCGTAGGCACGCTGCGCCTCCGCGAAGATCTGCTCCCGCGTCCACGCCTTGAGGTCGACCGCGCCCCGCGCCTCGACCTTCTCGCGCGTGCCGATCTCCCACGAGTAGGCGTCGAGGTAGGTCGCCAGCGCGTGGGCGTAGAAGAGGTCGAGCGCACAGCGGTCGAGCGGGTCGGCGGGCCACGCCTGCTCCTTGAGAAAGCGCACCGCCGTCTCGTAGCCGCCGAGCGCGATGCGCAGCTGCGTCTGGCGGACCAGCGCCCGCGTCCACTGGGCCTCGTCGCCGCGCAGTTGCGCCGCGACCCGGATCGCGCCCGCCGCGGTCGCCGCTGCCTCGAGCTTTTGCTCCTTGACGAGCCGCTCGACCTCCGCCCATCCACTCGCCGGCGTCATCTTCGCCCCCCCTCCGGTCGCGGCCGCGCCCGACCCCGGCGTGGGGGCCGGTGGTGCCGACGCGCGCGGGCTCGAATCCGCGCGAAAGGCGAGCAGCGCCGCCGCGACCGCGACGGCGGCCGCGCCGGCCGGGAGGCAGGTCCGGCTTGCCGTGATCAGCCTGCTTCGCATGTCCACATTAGACACCCGAGCGCGGCGAATGTTCCCTCACCGGCGGCCTCGGAGCGCCGAACGCGGCCGCCGCCGGCGCCGGTTTGCCGGCCGGCGGTGGAATCGGGCGGTTCGCGGCGGCGTTCGGATCGGCAGTACTGGAGAGATCGAAAGGTCTTTCCCGGGATCGCTCGATGACGCTCGTCACCATGGCCATGTACGCGGCTGTCGTCGTCGCCGTCGGCGTCGGCGCGTTCCTCCTCGTGCGCTACATCGCGCGGGAGATGCGCCGGTCCTCGCTGCCATACGTCAAGCGCGCGGAGCGGGACCGCCGCCAGGCGCGGGCCCGCGTGGCGGTCGAGCGGCGGCACGGCCCGCGCCGCCAGGACGAGATCGCGGGCCAGTTCCTCGCCGGGTTGGCCGGCCGGTCCATGGCGCGGCGGGCGGCCCGGCGCTCGCCGCGGGGGTCCGGCCAGCCCTCCCGCCGATCCGCCTGAGCCGGAGTGACCTACGCGTCGAGCCGCGCACCGTCTGCGTCCCGGGAGACGCCCGGCGGCCGGATCAACGAGTAGATGACGGCGTCGTGGGGCCGGCCGTGGATGCTGAGCCTCGAGCGGAGGGTGCCTTCGCGCAGCGCGCCGGCCTTTTCGGCGACGCGCCGGCTCGCGAGGTTGCCGACGGCGGCGACGATCTCCAGGCGCACGAGGTCGGTATGCTCGAACGACCAGGCGGCGACGAGGGCAACCGCGCCGACGGCGACGCCGCGCCGGGTCGCCGAGGTGCGCACCCAGTAGCCGAGGTTCGCGAAGCGGTTGCCCTTGTTGATGCAGTTGATGCCGCACGCGCCGAGCAGCCCGCCCCGCGCGTCGCAAACGAGGAACTCGAACGCGCTCCCGTCGGCCCGGCCGGCCGCCTGGGCCGTGATCCACTCCAGCGCATCGGGGATCGCATATGCGGGGTGAGCCCAGGGCATCCACTGACCGAGCTCGGCCAGCGACTCGCCGACCGCCTCCGCGACGGCCGGGGCGTCGTCGGGGACGGGGAAACGAATCACCAAGTCCGGCATGGGCTCATGCTACTCCGCGGCCGGGCGCAGCCGCGGGGCGGCGGCGCCGCCCGCGGCGGTCCGCCGGTCACGGGCGCTCGGGCCACTCCTCGTCGGGCCGGGCCGGCGTCGGCTGATCGGGGCCGAGGTTGGCCGGGTCCACCTCGGCGAAGACGAAGTTCTCCGGCGCCACCGGATGTCCGGCCAGGCGCCGCAGCATGGCGAGCTGCCCGGCGTGAGTCATGGCATCGGACAACGGCCCCTGGAGCAGCTGCTCCGGGGAAATGCGCCCCCAGTCGGTCGTCTCGCCGATGAGGTGCGCCAACCTCCCGAGCGTCGCGTGAAAGCGATGGACCTCGGCGCCGAACTCCGTCAGTGGAGGTTCGTGATAGTTCCCGCCGAGGAAGAACGTCGTCGCGTACCCGAGAACGCTGTTCACGTGGCAGACGAGCTCGTGCGGCGTGCGGACCCGCGGGCCGGCCCGGAACGAGCCGAACTCGGCCGGCGCGCCGCGCAGGGCCTTCTGCGTGCGGTAGGCCAACGCCGCGAGGAAGTGACGCAGGAGCGCGCGCTTGTCGTCCATGCCGGCCGCATTTTGCCACCGGTCCGAGCGCCCCGCCTCCGATCGCGGCACGCAGTCAGCGCCGGAGCGCTCCGCCCGGCTGCGTCGTCCGGCACTTCGGCGGGCTCAGTGCCCCGGGCCGCCGTAACCGGTCTCGCCGAAGCCCGTGCGGCGGATGTCGTAGTACGCCGGGTAGTTCGGGCCGAGCGACTGGAGGTCGCGGTACCAGCAGACCCACGCCGTCGCGTCGACGTCGCACAGCGTGGCCATCGGCGCGGCGCCGGGATCGGTCGGGAACAGGCCGTCGCCCATCTCGACGTTCGGCGGCGTCCCGTTGTTCGTGGCCAGCTCGCCGAACCACTGGATCAGCGAGCTTTGCGTGTACGACCCGCTCCACTCCGAGTCGGCGAAGTAGCCGAGCCACTGGTTGTCGAACCAGGCCCACCAGTTGCCCTGGTAATGGACGTACCCGACGTAGACGTCGCGGCCTTTGATCGCGGCGAGGTTCATGCCGGGGAAGTAGGTCGAGCTGACCTGGTGCCAGCCGCAGGTGTCGTAGCAGGTGCCGACCCAGTTGACCCAGTGATAGACGAATAGGTGCGGGTCGGAGTCGGAGTACTGCGAGGGCGAAACGTTCCAGCCCAGCTCGACGATGTTGCCGTTGCCGGTGCCGCCCTGCACCGCGATCTCGTCGAGGCTGTGTCCGTCGCCGGAGAACGCCGGGCGCTCGACCCGCATCGTCATGCCGCCGCCGTCGGCGGTGCGCGCGTAGCTGGCCGGGCCGTAGTAGTAGCAGGCGCCGTAGTAGTAGGTGCCGTTGCACGGCGGCGGATCGGGAGGCGACCCGTGGCGCGCGCCGTCCGGCCCGGGGCCGATGTAATAGACCTTGTCGATCGGACGCAGACTGCCGCGGTTGGACTCGCCGCTGGTCGGGCCCGCAAAGAAATCCTCGACGGGGCGGTCGATCCGCCCGAGCAGCGGATTGCCCTTGGCGACCGTCGATCGCGCCGGGGTCTTCGACACCGGCACCTTCCCCTTGCCGCACGTCTTGACGGCGAGCAGCGGCCTGCGGTCGTGCTCGACGACCATCCTCTCCTCCCCGCGCATGAGGCCGAGGACGAGGATCCCCTGGGCCGGGGCTGCGGCCACCGACCCCAGGCTCACGCACTGGAATGGGCCGAGCGCCTCCGGCTTGACCTCGATCTGGCCCTTCAGGGAGCCGGTGGTCGAGCCGCAACCGGCCAATCCGACGATCAACGCCAATCCTGCCGTCACATGATTGCCGAGTTTCATCGCTACCTCCTGCGCGAGGCGAGTCGCGCCCATCGCCGTGACGTCGCAGCGCCCGGGAGCCGCGAGGCCGAAAAGCGGAGAGCAGCCCGGCCGCGGCCGCCGCGTGCGGCGCCGACAGTTTCGGGGGGTGTCTTGTGACGCAGTCCCAAACATACCGCCTGCCCGTCTCTTGTCAAGGGCGGGCCGGACAGAGCCCGGCGAGGACGACGTCCGGGCGCCGGCGGTCCTGCGGTCCTAGCGGGTCCGGTGCATGTAGGCGAACAGCTTGTCGTAGAGCTCCATCGCGTGGCGCACCGCCTTGCGCGCCTCCTCCGGCCCGAGGAAGTCCTGCACCAGGACCTCCTTGTTCTCGAGCTTCTTGTAGTCCTCGAAGAAGCGCCGCACCTCGTTCATGCGGTGGCCGGGGAGCTCGGAGATGTCGGTGTAGCCGCGGTACTCCGGGTCGTCGAGGTGGATCGAGATGATCTTCTCGTCGTTCTCGCCCTGGTCGAGCATCGTCATCATGCCGATCGGCCGTACCCGCAGGATCGACAGCGGCACCACCGGTTCCTGCATCAGCACCAGCACGTCGAGCGGGTCGTGGTCGTCGCCGAGCGTCTGCGGGATGAAGCCGTAGCTCGCCGGGTAGATCACCGAGGAGTAGAGGATGCGGTCGACGCGCAGCAGGCCGGTCTCCTTGTCGAGCTCGTACTTGACCTTGCTCCCCTTCGGGATCTCGATCACCGCCTGGAACTCACCGGGGGCGCCGGGGCCGACGTGGACGTCGTGCCAGGGGTGGCTCATCGCTCGTTCCTTTCCGGCAGGTGGCTCGCCGCTTGCTTCGCGTTCGGGCGGGATCGTAGCCGATCGGCCCAGGGTCCGCCACCCGGCATCCGCCCCCTCGCGCCAAGGTCGCGCCTCTGTCATCCTGGCCTGCCGTGGCACGTCCTAGCAGCATGGCTCGGGCCTTCGCCGCGCCGAACCCCGGGGAGGCGTCCATGCGGGCGTTGTGCCGGTGCGTCTTGATCGTGGTAGGGGTGATGGGGGCGCTTCCCGCCCTCGCCGGGCAGAAGATCGCCGGGGTCGTCCACACCGAGGGCGCGGCGGCGAAGGTGACGGTGCGCGCCTGGGCGCTCGGCGAGGCGCGGCTCGCGAAGCCAGCGCTGGCCGACGCGCCGATCGCGGAAGTTGCGGTGGCACCCGGCACGCCGTTCAGCCTCGACCTCGGCGAGGGCGTCCTGCCGGTGCGGGTGGAGGCATCGGCGCCCGGCCACCTCGGCGCGGCGTTCACCGTGGCGCTGCCGGAGCAGGCGACGCTGCCGGCGGTCTGGCTGCCCTCCGGCAAGCCGCTGCAGATCCAGGTCACCGGCGCCGGAGCCGGCGGAGCGTTGCTGTCCAGCTCGATCGAGGTGCTGACGCGGGTCCATGCCCGCTGGGAGCCGGTCGTGCCGGTGACGGCAACCGACGCGAGCGGCGCCGCGAGGGTCTGGGTCCCCGCGCGCGGCGTGCTGGGGATCACGGCGCGGGCCGCGGACGGGCGCTGGGGAGGCGCGGTGCGGCGCCTGCCGACTTCCGGGACGGTGACGGTGACGCTCGACTCGCGGGCGACCACCGTGACGGTGCGGGACGCTCGCGGCGAGCCGGTCAAGGGCGCGACGGTGGCGTACGGCGACCGTGCGGCGGTGTCGGACGCACAGGGGAAGGCCGTGGTCCAGCTCCCCGCCAAGGGCGGCGCCTCGCTGGTCGGGCTCGCCGCCGGCGCGCTCGGGCGGGTCGAGCGCAACGCCGTCCCCGCCGCCGGGCCCTCGGTGTGGACGACC
>DATIYW010000176.1:0-10805 GCA_035517415.1 Thermoanaerobaculaceae bacterium | reverse complement strand
TCCTTGCGCAGCTTGCCGCGCTCGGACACCGGCAGCTCGTCCACGATCACGACCCGGCGCGGCACCTTGTGCGGCGCGAGGCGCGCGCGGCAGGCAGCGAGGACGGCGTGGACGGTGATCACCGCGCCCGCCTCGACCGCGACCAGCGCCGCGACGAGCTGGCCGCGGTGCGGGTCGGGGAGCCCCGCCACCACGGCGCTGTGCACGCCGGGGATCGCCTCGAGCACCTGGCGGACCTCCTCGGGGTGGACCTTCTTCCCGGCGACGTTGAGGAACTCGGCCACCCGCCCGGTGAGCGAGAGTCCGCCACCGCCGTCCATCACGCCGAGGTCGCCGGTGAGGAAGCGGCCGGGCGCGAGCCCCGACTCCTCGTCCGCCGCGGGCACGGTGCCGAGCGCGACGCCGCGCGAGCGCACCAGCACGCGCCCCTCGACGCCGGCGGGCAGCGGCGCGAGCCGCTCGTCGACGACCTCGACCCGCACGCGGTCCATCGCCGTGCCGACCGCCCCGGCGGCGTGGACCGGTCGCGCCGAGCGGTCGTAGGTGATGCCGCCGCACTCCGAGCAGCCGTAGAAGACGTGGACCTTGCGGCCGGTGGCAACGTGGAAGGCGGCCGCGTCGTCGGGGGCGAGCGGCGCGCCGGCGGTGAGGCAGACGCGGAGCGCGGGCAGCTCCGGGAGGCCGCCCAGCGTCGCCAGCGCGCGGACCATCGCCGGCACGGCGGGGAAGTGCTCGACACGCGCCGCCGCCAGCGTGTTGGCGAGCGCGGCGGGCAGCGCGCAGGTCGGGAAGGCGAGCGGCAGGCCGACGAGGAACAGCGGCACGAGGCAGTTGCCGATCCCGTACGAGTGGGTGAGCGGGATCGCCGCGAGCGTCACGTCGGTGGGGCGGATCCGCATCGTGGCGAGGATCTGCACGCTGTCGGCGGCGAGCTCGCGGGTGCCGACGGCGAGCGCGCGCGGCGCGCCGGTGGAGCCGGAGGTGAGCTTGAGGATCGCGGTCGCGGCGGGCAGCGCCGCCGCCGGGCCGGGCGGCGCGGCGAGCGTGGCGAGCGTGGCGAAGCCGTCGTGGAACGCGATCCGCGCGCGCGGCGTGCGGTCCGCGGTGGCGAGCACCGAGTCGGCGCACACCGCCGAGGCGCAGCGCGACAGCTCGTCGGCCGGCGCGGCGGCGTCGACCAGCGCGACCCGGGCGCCGAGCAGGCGCAGGGCGCCGAAGGCACGGACGAACTCGGGGCCGTTGGGCAGCGAGAGCACGACGATCGAGCCGGCGCGCACGAACGGCTCGATCGCCGCGCGCTGCACCTCGATCGCCCCGGCGAGCGCGGCGCGGGTGGCGAGCAGCTCGCCGTCGGCGCCGAGCAGGGCGGGGCGCTCGCCGTCGCGGCGCGCGAGCGCGAGGAAGCGGCGGACGAGCGCGCAGCGCGCGTCAGCCACCGGCCCCCCGCATGCGCGAGATCATCGCCTCGACCGTGGCCTGCGCCCGCCTCTCGTAGAACCGTTGCAGCACCTCGCGCACCTCGGGATAGGAGGCGGCGATCGACTCGATGTCCTCGCGGCTGATCTCGATCGCGCTGACCGCAGTGGTCGCCTCGATCGTCGCGGTGCGCGGCTTGCCCGAGAGCACCGCGACCTCGCCGAAGAACTCGCCGGGACCGAGCTGGGCGAGCACGAGCGGCCGGCCGGCCGGGTCGTTGGTGTGGACCTCCACGGTGCCGTCCTCGATCAGGAAGAGCGACGTCCCGGGTTCGCCCTCGTGCACGATCGTCTCGCCCGGCTGGAACGTGCGCAGCGAGGTGATCGCGAGCAGCATCTCGAGCGCGCCGGCCGGGAACTCGGTGAAGAAGTGGGCGGCGGCGCGCTCGCGGGCGGCCTGCCTCGCCTCCGCCTCGGCTTCGGCCGCGCGGGTGCGCCGCCCGGGCCGCCGCGCGGCCTTGGGCGTGGTCGTCGCCCGGTCGAGCTTCGCCTGCGCCTGCTTTTCCGCCTCCTGCTGGGCGGCGATGAAGTGGGCCAGCTCCTTGGTCACCTCGCGCCGCGCCGGGTCGAGCCGCAGCACCTTGTTGGTGACCGCGATGGCGCGGGCGTAGAACCCCTGCTCGGCGTAGTGCTGGGCGAGCTTGCGGTAGACGGCGATGGCCTTCTCGCGGTCGCCGGCCTGGCCGAGGACCTCGGCCTGGCGGAGCAGCAGGTTGAAGTTCTCCGGGCGCCGCTTGATCTCGTCGGCGATCGCCTCGAGCGCGGCGCTGTAGTCGCGCTCCATCACGTACTGGTCGAGCAGCTCGAAGCGGGGCTTGCCCTTGAACATCAGTCCCACCCCAGCCGCCGCGCGATCGCCTGCGCCGCGGCCCGGGCCTCGCGCCGGACGGCGCCCGCCTCGGCGGTGAGGAGCCGTCCGTCCTCGACCACCGTCCTGCCATCGACCACGACGTGCCGCACGCTGTCCGAACCTCCACCGTACACTAGCATGGCGGCCGGATCGCCGGCGGGCTCCAGCGCCAGCGAGGAGCCGTCGACCACCGCCAGGTCCGCCTTCCAGCCCGGCGCCAGGCGGCCGACCCGTTCGAGGCCGAGCACCTCCGCGCCGCGCCACGTCGCCATCTCCAGCACCGTCCAGGGGTCGACCGCGCGCGCGCCGTGCGCGAGGTTGTGGAGCGTCCCGGCGAGCGCCATCTCGTGGAAGACCGAAAGGCGGTTGTTGCACGGCGGGCCGTCCGCGCCGAGGCCGACCCGCACGCCGCGCGCGAGCAGCCCCGGCAGGTCGGCGATCCCGGAGGCGAGCTTGAGGTTCGCGCCGGGGCAGTGCGCCACGCCGGTGCGGCGCGCGGCGAGCAGCGCGGCCTCCGCCTCGTCGAGGTGGACGCAGTGGGCGAGCACCGCGTCGTCGCCCGCGATCCCGATCTCGGCGAGGAAGGCGACGTTGCCCATCCCGGTGCGCTCGCGCACGAGCGCGGTCTCGTCGCGGTTCTCGCTCGCGTGGGTGTGGAGCAGCCAGCCGCGTCCGCGCGCGAGCCCGACCGCGCCGGCGAGCAGCCCGCGCGAGCAGGAGAGCGCGAAGCGCGGCGCGACGGCGTAGCGGAGCCGGCCGTCCGCGGCGCCGTGCCAGCGCGAGCCGAGCCGCTCCGCCGCCGCGAGCGACGCGTCGCGGTCCTCGAGCAGGCCGGCCGGTACGCCCTCGCCCTCGTCCATCAGGCACTTGCCCGAGACGAGGCGGATGCCGAGCGCCTCGGCGGCGGCGAACACCGCGTCGTGGTCGTGGGTGGTGCCCATGTCGAGCGCGGCGGTCGTCCCGCCGAGCAGCAGCTCGGCGATCCCCAGGCGCGCGGCCGCCTCGACCTCACCGGGGGCGAGGGCGGCCTCGTACGGCCAGATCCGCCGCGTCAGCCAGTCGAGCAGCGACAGCCCGTCGGCGCGGTAGCGGGCGAGGCTCTGCACGACGTGGACGTGGGCCTGGACGAAGCCCGGCAGCACCAGGGCGTCGGTCGCGTCGAGCGTCGCCGCGCCGGCCGGCGTGTCGAGGCGCGGGGCGATCGCGGCGATGCGTCCGTCCTCGACGAGGACGTCGCCGCCGTACGCGGTGCGGCGGCCGTCCAACGGCACGACGGTCCCGCCCCGCACCAACAGGGAGCGTGCCGCTCTCATGCGGCCGGTATTCTCCGGGCGGGTCGGGCCGGAGTCAAATGCGCCGCGCCCTCGCGCCGCGGCAACCTCGTGACTCCGTTCACAAGCACGCTGCCGCCGGGAACGCCGCCGCGGTGTGGCTATACTCGGGGACGTGCGCGGCGCGACACGCCTGGGGTTCGGCCAGCTGGTGGCGTTCGTCGCCGTCGCGCTCGTCCTCAACGCCCAGTTCACCTGGTGGGTCGTCTACTCGCTGCGCGAGAACCGCCAGCGCCTCGACCTGCAGCGCGCCAACCTCGGCGTGCGCGCCAGCGAGGCGGCGGTGCGGCTCGAGGCGCGGGCGGCGGAGGCGGCGCGCGGCCTGCAGGAGCTGCCGCCGGGCGTGATCCCGGCGCCCACGCCGCCGTTCGACGACGTGCGGGTGGTCGACATCGACCCGTCGTTGCCGCCGGCGTCGGGCTGGATCGACTACCAGGGGCGCGCCGGCTTCGCGCGCCCGCTCGGGCGCGGCCGGCAGGTGGTGGCGCTGCTCGACCCGCAGGCGCCGTACCGCTGGCTCGCCGCGATCAGCGCCGATCTCGAGCTCGTGGAGGCGCGGTCGGGGGAGACGAGCCGGCCGCAGGCGGCGCTCGGCGCGCCGTTCACGCGCCTGGCGGTCACCGCCGACTTCCACCGCTGGGAGGAGCTGCTCGACCGCTACCGCCGGCGCGTCCTGGTGGTCCTCGGCGAGGGGATCTTCTTCTTCGCCGCGATCGCCACCGCGGTCATGCTGCTGTGGCGCGCGCTCAGCCGCGAGGGCGCGCTCGAGCGCCAGCACCAGAACTTCGTCTCCGCCGTCACGCACGAGCTGAAGACGCCGATCGCCGGCATCCGCCTCGCGCTCGAGACGGTGCTTTCCAGACGGGTCGACGACGAGGGGCGGACCCGGTTCCTCACCAACGCGCTCGCCGACACCGAGCGCCTCGGCGACCTGGTCGAGAAGGTGCTCGAGGTGACGCGCTACACCGGCGGAGCGCACCGCCTGCGGATCGCGCCGGGCGACCTCTCGCAGCTGGTCGAGGACGAGCTGCGCGCCGCCGAGCGGCGCGCCCTGGCGCGCGGCGTCGACCTCGCGTCCGAGGTCGCGCCGGGGATCCAGGCGCCGATCGACCCGGAGGCGCTCGCGATCGTGATCTCGAACCTGCTCGAGAACGCGCTCAAATACGCGCAGGGTCAGCCGCCGCGCGTCGAGGTGCGACTGCGGCTCGAGCGCGGCGAGGCGGTGCTCGAGGTCAAAGACAACGGGGTCGGCATCGCGGGGGCCGAGATCGAGGCGATCTTCCGCCCCTTCTACCGCGCCGGCGACGAGGTCACGCGGCGCACGCCGGGCACCGGGATCGGCCTGTTCGTGGCGCGCGAGATCGTCGGCGCGCACGGCGGGAGGCTGACGGCGGCGAGCGACGGCCCGGGGAAGGGCGCGACGTTCCGCCTTGTTCTCCCCGGCGCCGAGGCACTAGGCGAAGAGGAGTTTTCGGGGTAGATTGGCGGAAACGGAGCGAGGTGAGCGATGGCAAGTCGCGTGTTGATCGTCGAAGATGAAAAGCACCTGGCCGAGGCGCTGGCGCACAACCTCAAGTTCGAGGGGTACGACACCGCCGTGGTCGGCGACGGCGAGGCGGCGCTCGACCGCGTCGCCGCGGAGGACTTCGACCTCGTCGTGCTCGACGTGATGCTGCCGGGGATCTCGGGGTTCGACGTGTGCGAGCGGCTGCGCGAGGCCGGCAACCGCGTGCCGGTGCTCTTCCTCACCGCGCGCAACTCCGACGCCGACCGCCTCGCCGGGCTCCGCCACGGCGGCGACGACTACATGACCAAGCCGTTCCTGCTCGAGGAGATCGTCCTCCGCATCCGCGGCATCCTGCGCCGCCAGGAGTGGTACCAGACGCCGGTGGCCGAGCGCGGCATCTTCAAGTTCGGCGGCAACGAGGTGAACTTCCGCACCTTCAAGGCGAAGGGCCCGCGCGGCGAGGTCGAGCTCACCGAGAAGGAGTGCATGCTGATGAAGCTCCTGGTCGAGCGCCAGGGGCAGGTGGTCTCGCGCGAGCTGATCCTCGAGCGCGTGTGGGGCTACAAGTACGGCTCGTCCTCGCGCACGATCGACAACTTCATCGTCAGGCTGCGGCGCTACTTCGAGCACGACGCGCGGCGGCCGAAGTACATCCATTCGGTGCGGGGGGTGGGGTACCGGTTCACCCCCGAAGGCGAGTCCGAGGCGTAAGAAGGCGCCGCCAGTCTCGGACCGTCTGCGGCGTCAGGCTGCGGCGGTTCAGATCCTCATTTAGCCTCCGGCTAAGCTCCGGTCTGACCGCCTCGCCTTCCTTGCATCCGGCCCAATCCGGGCGGCGCGGGCTACGCCCCGCTTCGAGTGCCCTGCCCAGTCGTCAGGGGCACCGCCGGCGTCGGACCTCGTGGCGCCGCCAGTCTCGGACCGTCTGCGGCGTCAGGCTGCGGCGGTTCAGATCCTCATTTAGCCTCCGGCTAGACTCCGGTGCGGGCCGCTCGCGCGCCTTGCGATAGGCCCAACGCCGGCGGCGCGCTCCACGCGTGCTCCCGTCGCCCTGCTATCGCCCGGTGTTTTCGGGCCACGGGCCACGGTCGTCTACCCGTGCCTCTTCATCTCTTCTTCGCTGACGTCGCGCACGTGCTGGGCGAAGAACCACTGATGCCCCTCGGGGTCCTCGGCCGCGTAGCGGCGGTCGCCGTAGAACTGATCGGCCGGCTCGGCGATGACCTTGGCCCCGGCGCGCCTGGCGTGGGCGAAGTGGGCGTCGACGTCGTCGACGTAGACGTGGAGGCTCTGCGTCAGGCCGCCGAGGCGTTTCGGGTTGCGGTAGTCGGGGCCCGGACGGCCCATCATCACGACCCCGTCGCCGAGGCGCATCTCGGCGTGCGCGACCTTGCCGTCGGGACCGTCCATGCGGAAGCTCTCGCGCAGGCCAAACGCGCCGGCGAGCCACTTCAGCATGGCGGCGACGTCCTCGTAGTACAGGTACGGCGTGATCCGCGGCGTGTCCGCGGGCGGGTTTGCGACCATGTGACCTCCTCGGCGCAGAGAACGGAGCGGACGCCTCGGGAAAGTCCCGCCGGTGCGCTCTCGTTCCGGATCCCAGACCCCGAACCCCGGACCCCGGTCTCTATTGACTTGACCCCGATGCCCGCCTAGCATTTGACGTGGCCCCACGGCCAGCCCGTCCACGCGACAATCAAGAGGGAAGGTGTGATCATGGCTGAGTACAACGCTGACAAGTTGAAGGCTTTGGAGACCGCGATCGGGCAGATCGAGCGCCAGTTCGGCAAGGGCTCGATCATGCGACTGGGCGCCCAGGAGGCGGTGAACGTCAACGTCATCCCGACCGGGTCGCTCGGCCTCGACGCCGCGCTCGGCGTCGGCGGCATTCCGCGCGGACGGGTGATCGAGATCTACGGACCGGAATCCTCGGGCAAGACGACGCTGGCGCTCCACGTGATCGCACAGGCGCAGAAGCTCGGCGGGCTGGCGGCGTTCATCGACGCCGAGCACGCGCTCGACCCGGAGTACTCCGGCAAGCTGGGCGTGGACATCGACAACCTGCTGGTGGCGCAGCCGGACAACGGCGAGCAGGCGCTCGAGATCGCCGAGACGCTGATCCGCTCCGGCTCGGTGGACGTGATCGTGATCGACTCGGTGGCGGCGCTGGTGCCGCGCGCCGAGCTCGAGGGCGAGATGGGCGAGGCGGCGGTCGGGCTGCAGGCGCGGCTGATGTCGCAGGCGATGCGCAAGCTCACCGGGATCGTCTCGAAGTCGAAGACCTGCGTCGTGTTCATCAACCAGATCCGGGAGAAGATCGGGGTCATGTTCGGCAACCCCGAGACCACCACCGGCGGCCGCGCGCTCAAGTTCTACGCCTCCGTGCGCCTCGACATCCGCCGCATCGGCGCGATCAAGTCCGGCGAGGAGGTGGTCGGCAACCGCACCAAGGTCAAGGTGGTCAAGAACAAGGTCGCCGCGCCGTTCCGCGTCGCCGAGTTCGACATCCTCTACGGCGAGGGGATCTCCCGCACCGGGGAACTGCTCGACCTCGGCCTCGAGCACCGTCTGATCTCGAAGTCCGGCACCTGGCTGTCGTACGGCGAGACCCGCCTCGGCCAGGGACGCGAGAACGCGCGAGCGTTCCTCAAGGAGCACGCGGAGATGTCGGCCGAGCTCGAGGAGAAGCTGCGCACCATGCTGCCGACGCTCGCTCGCCCCGCTGTCGGGGCCGACGAAGCGTGAAGGCCGGGGTCAGGGGACCGGGGTCCGGGGTCCGCGAGGAAGTCCCGGCTCGGCGGTCTCTTCTGTGTGGCTTCGACCGGAATCCGGAGCCCGGAACCCGGACCCCGACGCGCCGAACTAGCCGAGGCGCGGGATGAGGGCGTGGGTCGCGCCGCGCTACGGCCCGCCCGAGGTGTTGCGTCTCGAGGATCGCCCGGACCCCTCGCCGGGGCCGGGCGAGGTCCTCGTCCGCGTGCGCGCGATCGGCCTCAACTTCGCCGACTGCGCGGCGCGCCTCGGCGTCTACCCGAAGGTGCCGCGCGCGCCGTTCGTCCCGGGCATGGAGGTGAGCGGCGAGGTCGTGGCGGCGGGCGCCGGCGTCGCCGCGCCCGCGGTCGGGGCGCGCGTCGCCGCGGTGCCGATCTTCGGCGGCCACGCGGAGAAGGTGCTGGTGGGGGCGGCGTCGGTGCGCGTGCTGCCGGACGCGGTCGGCTTCGTCGAGGGCGCCGCGCTCGCCGTCACCGGGCTGACCGCCGACCACGCCCTGTTCACGATCGGGCGGCTGCGGACGGGCGAGCGGGTGCTGGTCAACGCCGCGGCGGGCGGGGTCGGCACGATGGCGGTGCAGATGGCCGTCCACGCCGGCGCGCACGTGATCGCGGTCGCCTCGACGCCCGCCAAGCGCGAGCTGGCGGCGAGCCTCGGCGCCGCGGAGACGCTCGCCTACGAGCGCTACCGCGAGGCGCTCGCCGGCGGCGTCGACCTCGTGCTCGACTCGGTCGGTGGCCGGCTGTTCCGCCCGGCGTGGCGGGCGCTGCGCGCGGACGGGCGCTACGTGCTGTTCGGGTTCGCCGCCGCGATCGGCGCGCGGCGGGTCCGCTACGGCCGCGCCGCGCTCGAGCTCCTGCGCATGGGGGCGATCCTGCCGGCGGCGATGGTGCAGCCGTGCCGGACGCTCGCCGGGTTCAACCTCTCGCTGGTGCCGCAGCTCGCCGCCGAGCTGCAGCAGCGCTTCGCGCGCCTCGAGGGGATGCTCGCGGCGGGCACGCTGCGGCCGGTGGTCGGGGCGGTCTTCCCGTTCGCGCGGCTGCCCGAGGCGCACGCGCTGCTGCAGGGGCGAGGCTCGACCGGCAAGGTCGTGGTCGAGCTCTAGGAGCGTTTCAGTACGCCGAGGCCGGGCCGGCGCGCGTTGTGGTCGCAGCCTCCTCGTCGGCGCCGACGATCGTCGCCGAGCGGACCGCGTCCTTGCCGCCCTGCTTCGCCTCGTACATCAGCCCGTCGGCGCGGCGGAGCAGCTCCTCGGCGGTACCGTCGAAGCCGCGGCAGGTGACGGCCCCGACGCTGAACGTGATCGACAGGCGCGCCCGCGTCACCGCCTCGCGCATCCGGGCCAGGACCCTATCCACCACCGCCGGGGCCTGGGCCTGGTCGGTCTCCGGGAGGAGGAAGGCGAACTCGTCGCCGCCGATCCGCGCCACCGAGTCGCCGGCGCGGAGGTTGCCGCGAATCGCCTGCGCAATCGCGGCGAGCGCCCGGTCGCCGGCCTCGTGCCCGAGCCGGTCGTTGACCTGCTTGAAGTCGTCGAGGTCGACGTAGGCGAGCGTGAGCGGCGCGCCGCGGCGGCGGGCGCGGCCGATCTCGGCTTGGAGCGCCTCTGACATCGCCCGGGCGTTCGCGATCCCGGTCAGGTAGTCGGTGCGGGCGGTCTCGTGTTCCTGGTCGACGAGCAGCCGCAGCCGGGCGATCAGGTGGGCGAGCAGCGCGAACGAGAGCACGCTCACGGCCGTGTTCCACACCAGCACGCTGGGGCGCTCGGCGAGCCACTCGGTGCCGTTCGCGAGCGCCCAGCACGCGCCGCTCGCGACCACCGCGGCGTAGCCCCAGCGCTGTCCGGCGAACCAGGCGACCATCGCGATCGGCAGCCAGTAGAAGACGTAGAAGCGCAGCTCAGGGCCGGTGAGGTAGTTGACCACGCCGAGCAGCAAGATCAGCAGAGCCCCGGCGAGCAGGATGAACCCCCGCGAGCGGCGGGCGAGGAACGCGAGCAGCCCGGTCACGCCCGCGACGCGCCTCCCGTCGCGGGCAAACCGGCGCAGCGAGCCACCGTCCAAGTCGTCACCAGCCTCCCGTCGTCAGAACTTGTGAAGATCATAGCAACCGCGACGGACTCCGGTCCCGGGGCGCGAGATCCAGGCGCGGCGCACGCCGCGGAGCGCGGCGCACGCGGCCCGCCGCAGCCGGCGTTCTGCGCTAGACTCTCGCCCCGTGAGCGGCACGCGCAGGGTCCTGGTGGTCGACGACGACGTCGCCAACCGTCTCGCCGTCCGCACCATCCTGACCGGGGCGGGGTTCGAGGTGACCGAGGCCGGCGACGCGTTCAGCGCCCTCGACCGCATCGACCGCGAGGGTTTCCACGCCGTCCTCCTCGACATCAAGATGCCCGGGATGGACGGTCTCGGCCTGCTCGAGAACCTCAAGGCGCGCGGCGTCGAGGTGCCGGTCGTGGTGCTCACCGGGCACGGCGACGAGTTCACCGCCACCGCCTGCCTGCAGGCTGGCGCCGACGCCTTCCTCGACAAGCCGCCGGAGCGCGCCAAGCTCCTCCTCGCGGTCGGCAACGCGGCGGAGAAGGGGCGGCTGGCGGAGGAGAACCGGCGCCTCCGCGGCGAGCGCGACGACGAGGCGCCGCTGCTCGGCGAATCCGCGGACATGGCCGCGCTGCGCGAGGAGATCGCCCGCGTCGCGCCTTCCCGCGTCACCGTGCTGGTGGTCGGCGAGTCCGGCACCGGCAAGGAGCTGGTCGCGCGCCGCATCCACCACCTCTCGCCGCGCGCACGCAAGGAGTTCATCCGCGTCAACTGCGCCGCGATCCCCGAGGAGCTGATCGAGTCGGAGCTGTTCGGCCACGAGAAGGGCTC
>DATIYW010000175.1:0-7422 GCA_035517415.1 Thermoanaerobaculaceae bacterium | reverse complement strand
AGTAGCGGGCGTAGGCGCGCTCGCTCTCGGAGTGCATGTACCCCACCGAGTAGACGTGGATGAGGAACCCCACGAAGGTGACGAAGAACAGCATCACCGCCGAAAGCGCGTCCAACCGCAGCGAGAAGTCGATCGAGAGGTCCGCGAGCTGGCCGCCCGCGATCTGTCCGAGGCCGGCCGGAATCCAGGTGAACACCCGGACGACGTGCACCGCGTGGGTGCCGAGGCTGCTCGCCCAGTCGAGGATCGCGGCGAAGCCGGCGAGCATCGCCAGCCCCGAGCCCGCCAGCGCGACCGCGGAGGTGGTCTTATGGCTCCAGCCGCGGCGGTTGCCGACGAGGCCGTTGACGATCGCGCCGAACAGGGGGAGGAGCGGGATCAGCCACAGGAGGTCCTTCATCTCATCCCTCCATCACGCTGACCTGGTCGAGGTTGACCGTCTGCTTCAGGCGTACCAGCGCGACGATGATGCCGAGGCCGATCGCCGCCTCCGCCGCCGCGATCGTGATGACGAAGACTGCGAACACCTGACCGGTGAGGTCTCCGAGTTGCCGCGAGAAGGCGATGAAGTTGATGTTCGCGGCGTTGAGGATCAGCTCGAGCGACATCAGCACGGTGATGAAGTTGCGCCGCACCACCATGCCGGTCACGCCGAGCGCGAACAGCACCAGCGAGAGCACCAGGTAGTGCATGGTGGTGATCACGCGCCCTCCCTTCCCGGCTCCTTGCGACCCATCACGATCGCGCCGATCATCGCCACCAGCAGCACCACCGAAACCACCTCGAACGGCAGCAGGTAGTCGCGGTAGAGGCTCCAGCCGACCGCCTCGGTGTTGCCCGCCGCCTGGCCTTGCACCGCGGTGAGCGCGGCCGGCGAGACCGGCCCGCCGCGCACCGCCGCCCACAGGCCGACGCCGACCAGCGCCGCGAGCACGATCGCGACTCCGGCCGCGATCGGGGCGAGGCGCGCGAGGTACTGCGGCTCCTGCGGAATCGTCCTCACGTTCACGAGCATGATCACGAACAGGAACAGCACCATGATCCCGCCGGCGTAGACCAGGATCTGCACCGCGGCGAGGAACTCGGCGTGCTGTAGCACGAACAGGCCGGCGACGGCGAGGAAGGTGCCGAGCAGCGAGAGCGCCGCGTGCACGGGGCTGCGGAAGGCGATCACGCCGACCGCGCCGGCGACCGCGATCGCGGCGAGGCAGTAGAAGACGAGCTCCGCGAAGTGGACGAGCAGGAAGTCCATCACTTCTGCTCCTTGGGCTTGGTCCCGGTCGGATCGTCGGGCATCTGGCCGTGGTCGGGGCTGACCACGCCCGGGTACGCCTGCACGCCGTCCCAGTTCTGCAGCCGCTTCATGTCGAAGTAGAGGCGCTCGTTGCGCTCGTACGCCGCCGCCTCGTAGCTCTTGGTGGTGAGCCAGATCGACAGCGGCGCGGTCGGGCACGCCTCCTCGCAGAGGCCGCAGAACATGCAGCGCTTGACGTCGATGTCGAAGCGGTCGAGCTTCTTCTTCTTGCGCTTCTTGCCGTCCACCTCGATCTCCTCGAAGTGGTCGGCGATGTGGATGATGTCGATCGGGCACGCCTTGGCGCAGGCGTAGCAGACGATGCAGCGCTCCTCGGAGAAGCCGAACATGCCGCGGAAGCGGTCGGCCGGGACCGGCTTCACCTCCGGGTACTGGATCGTCGCCTTGCGGTGGAAGAGGAAACGCCCGGTGATGCCGAGACCCTGGAGCAGGTCGATCTGCAGCACCGAAGCGAGAAAGCCCCGGAAGCTCATCGCGGGCCTCCCAGCAGCAGCACCCCGAGCCCGACCGCCATCAGGTTGACGAGCGACACGGGCAGGAGGACCTTCCAGCCCAGCCGCATCAGCTGGTCGAAGCGGTAGCGCGGGAAGGTGCCGCGGAACCAGATGTAGCAGAAGAGGAACGCGGCGACCTTGACGAGGAACCAGAAGATCGGCGCGCCCGGGAAGGCGTCGAGGAACGCGAGCGCCCGCACGCTCGGGAACGGGCGCAGCCAGCCGCCGAAGAACAGCACGGTCGCGACCGACGAGATCACCACCATGTTTGCGTACTCGGCGAGGAAGTAGAACGCGAACTTCATCCCCGAGTACTCGGTGTGGAAGCCGGCGACCAGCTCCGACTCGGCCTCCGGGAGGTCGAACGGGTTGCGGTTGGTCTCCGCCACGCCGCACACGAAGTAGATGAAGAACGCGACGAATCCGGGGACGAAGAACCACCAGCCGGAGCGCTGCTGCGCCTCGACGATCTTGACCAGCGACAGGCTGTTCGCCATCAGCAGCACGGTGACGACCGAGAGGCCCATCGGCACCTCGTACGACACCAGCTGCGCGGCGGAGCGCAGACCGCCCATGAGCGAGAACTTGTTGTTCGACGCCCAGCCGCCGAGGATCACGCCGTAGACGCCGACCGAGGAGACGCCGAGGATCAGGAGGATGCCGATGTTGACGTCGGTGAGGTAGGGCGCGAACTCGTAGCCGAACAGCTTCATCCCGGGCCCGAACGGGATCACCGAGAAGATCAGCAGCGCCGGCGCGGTCACCATCACCGGGCCAAGGAAGTAGACGATCTTCTCCGCCCGCGAGGGGAGTACATCCTCCTTGACGAACAGCTTCAGCGCGTCGGCGATCGGCTGCAGCCAGCCGCGCGGTCCGACGCGGTTGGGCCCGACGCGGATCTGCATGTAGGCAAGGATCTTCCGCTCGAAGTACGAGAGGTACGCGGCGAGCAGGATGACGACCCCGAGGATGACGACGATCTTGACCAGCGGCACGAGCAGGTAAGCAATCCAGGGGTTCGCCATCAAGCCTCCAAGACGACGACGGGGTCCGGGGCCAGGGGTCCGGGGTCCGGGGCCAGGGGTCCGGGGTCCGGGATTGCGAGATGAGGGTCGTGCCGGACCCCGGAATCCGGTGCCCGGAACCCGGCCGCGCCCGTCGATGCGCGGAAACTGCAGGCCAGCGGCGACGCGGCGCTCATCGGTCGATCTCGCCGAGCACGATGTCGAGCGTGCCGATCACCGCGATCAGGTCCGCGACCAGGTAGCCGCGCACCATCTCGGGCAGCGCCTGGAGGTTGATAAAGCAGGCGGGGCGCACGTGCAGGCGGTGCGGGGTGGCCTCGCCGTTGGACACGATGTAGTAGCCGAGCTCGCCCTTCGGGCCCTCGACCGAGAAGTAGATCTCGCCCTTGGGCGGCTTGATCACCTTCGGCACCTTGGCGAGGACGGGGCCGTCGGGGATCCGGTCGAGGCACTGCCGGACGATGCGGACCGACTGCCGCATCTCCTCCATGCGGACGAGGTAGCGGTCGTACGTGTCGCCGTGCGCGCCGGTCGGGACCTCGAACTCCACCTCGTCGTAGTGGTCGTAGGGGAACACCTTGCGAATGTCCCACCTGACGCCGGAGCCGCGCAGCGGCGGGCCGGTCAGACCCCACTCGATCGCGTCCGCGGCCGAGATCACGCCGACGCCGATCGTGCGCTGCTTCCAGATCCGGTTGTTGGTGAGCAGCCCCTCCCACTCGGCGACGCGCGCCGGGAACTGGTCGATGAACTCGCGGCAGCGGTCGGTCCAGCCCGCCGGCAGGTCGAACGGCTGGCCGCCGACGCGCATGCAGTTGAGGGTGAGGCGGGCGCCGCAGTACTCCTCGTAGAGGTCGAGGATCTTCTCCCGCTCCTGGAAGGTGTAGAAGAACGGCGTCTGCGCCCCGATGTCGAGCGCGTGGGTGCCGAGCCAGATGATGTGCGAGGCGATCCGCTGCAGCTCCGCGAGCATCATGCGGATGTAGGCCGCGCGCGGCGGCACGGTGATCCCCATCAGCCGCTCGACCGCGCCGACCAGGCCCTGGTTGTTGGTCGCGGCGGCGGTGTAGTCGAGGCGGTCGGTGTGCGGGATCGCGCCGTTGTAGGTCTCGCGCTCGAAGATCTTCTCGGTGCCGCGGTGGAGGTAGCCGATGATCGGCTTGGCCTCGATGATCTTCTCGCCGTCGAGCTTGACCATCACGCGCAGCACCCCGTGCGTCGCCGGGTGCTGCGGTCCGAACGAGATCTCCATCTCCTCGCTGTCGGGGAACGGGCGGACGACCTCGGGGCTCATGCCGGCTCCCCCCCTTCCTTCTTCGGTCCGCCGCCCGGCGGGTAGACGTCCGGGTAGATCGCCGCGCCGGTGTCGATCCCCTCGATCGGGAAGTCCTTGCGTAGCGGGTGGCCGTTGAATCCCTCCCAGGTGAGGATGCGCTCGAGGTTGGGGTGGCCGCCGAAGTAGATGCCGAACATGTCGAAGACCTCGCGCTCCATCCAGTTCGCGACCTTCCAGATGCCGGTGACCGACGGCAGCTCGACGCCGTCGGCGATCCGCACCTTGAGGCGGAGCCGCTGCGACTTGCCGTGGCGGTGCATCCAGTACACCACGTCGAAACGCCCCTCCGCGCGCTCCTTCCAGTCCACGGCCGTGAGGTCGACGAGGAACTTGTAGTCGAGCTTGTCCTTGCACGCCCGGCAGACGTCCGCGAGGCGCGCCGCCGGCACCACCACCGTGACCTGGCCGGCGAAGCTGACCGCGTCGGCGACCGCGTCCGGGACGAGCGCGGCGATCTCCGCGACCTGCGGGTGCTCGCGCGCGTCGGCCGGCACCGGCGGGACCGGCTTCTCCTCCCACGGCGGCTTGGGCGCGGCTGGTTCCTGCGGGGCGACCTTCGGTTCGTCCGCCATCGACCCTCCTAGCTCGCCTTCTTCGCGATCGTCATGCGGTCGATCTTGCGCTGGAGCTGCATCAGGCCGTAGATCAACGCTTCCGGCCGGGGCGGGCAACCGGGGACGTAGACGTCGACCGGCACCAGGCGGTCGACGCCCTGGGTGACGGCGTAGGTGCGGTAGGGGCCGCCGCAGGTCGCGCACGAGCCCATCGCCAGCACCCATTTCGGCTCGGCCATCTGGTCGTAGAGGCGCTTGACGATCGGCGCCATCTTCTCGGTCACCGTGCCCGCGACCAGCATCAGGTCGGCCTGCCGCGGCGTGCCGCGGAACACCTCCATGCCGAAGCGGGAGAGGTCGTAGCGCGGGTCCATCGCCGCCATCATCTCGATCGCGCAGCAAGCAAGGCCGAATTGCAGCGGCCACACCGAGGAGCGGCGCGCCCAGTTGAAGATGGTGTCGTAGCTCGTGAGCAGGATGTTGGGCTCGAAGCGGTCCTCGATCAGACCCATTGCAGTGCCCCCCGCCGCCAGGCGTAGACGTACCCCACCACCAGGATGGCGAGGAACACCAGCATCTCGACGAACCCGAACAGGGCCAGCTTGCGGAACATCACCGCCCACGGGAACAGGAACACGGTCTCGACGTCGAACACCACGAACAGCACCGCGATCAGGTAGAAGCGGACCGAGAAGCGGTGGTCGTACGCCTCGCTCGTGACCGGGTTGCCGCACTCGTACGGCTCCGCCTTGACCGGGTCGTAATGACCGGCGCGGATCAGCTTGGCGATCGCCAGCGTGACGACGGGAAAAGCGACCGCGACGACGACAAAGAGCAGGATGGGTATGTACTCGTTCATCCCCCCTCCCCGGGGCGTCACTATAACGTCATCCGGTGTAAAGTCAACCGACTCAATGGATTTTGAGCGTCAATCTCCACCGATTGCCCACCCACCCGGTTGAAAGCCAAGAGTCCAAAGTCGAAAGCTCGAGCGCTGGTTCGGGACGCCGCTGCCCAGTGTGAATCGCCGACCTCCCGCTTGGGAGCTTCAGCCTTCGACTTTCGACTTCGCCGTGGGGAGAAGGCGGTTGAGCGAGCCGGAGCGCAACCCCTCGAGGTCGAGGGCGACGAACGCGAACCCCGCCGCGCGCACCCGCCGCACGATCTCGTCGGCGAGGCCATTGGCGAGCACGCGGGCGAGGTCGGGCTTCGGCAACTCGATCCGCGCGGTGCTGCCGTGGTGCCGCACGCGCAGCTCGCGGAAGCCGAGCGCCCGCAGCGCCGCCTCCGCGCGCCCGATCTGCTCGAGCTTCTCGCGCGTGATCGGCTCGCCGTACGGCACGCGCGACGACAGGCACGGGCTCGACGGCTTGTCCCACACCGGCAGGTCGAGCGCCCGGAGCGCGGCGCGGATCGCGGCCTTCCCCCATCCCAGCTCGAGCAGCGGCGAGCGCACCGCGTGCTCGGCGCCGGCGCGCCGGCCCGGGCGGTAGTCGCCGGCGTCGTCGGCGTTGGTGCCGTCGAGCACCGCCGCGACGCCGCGCGCCGCGGCGATCGCCCCGAGGCGGCCGAACAGCTCGCCCTTGCACAGGTAGCAGCGGTCGGGCGGGTTTTCGGCGTAGCCCGGGACGGCGAGCTCGGAGTAGGCGATCTCCTCGTGGCGGATCCCGATCCGCCCCGCCAGCTCGCGCGCCGCCGCCGCCTCGGCCGGAGCGATGCTCTCCGAGTGCGCCGTCACGGCGAGCGCGCCGTCGCCGAGCGCGCGGTGCGCGGCCCACGCCACCAGCGTCGAGTCCGCGCCGCCGGAGAACGCCACCAGCGCGCTGCCGAGCGGCTCGAGGTGAGCGGCCAGCCGGTCGAGATCGTCCATCGCCACGGAGTGTAACGGCCGCGAGGGCTCGCCGCATCCCGGGCGGCTGCTCGATCAGCTGCCGACGAGCCGGAGGAGGCGTTCGCGCAGGAACCCGACCAGGCCGCGGCGCGTGTTCGCCGCGCCGGCCGCGTCGTGCGCCGCGAGCTCCTGCTGGCGCGCCGCCATGCGCTCGGCCAGCTCCTCGGTCAGGTTGCCGTGCTCGACCAGCAGCGCGCCGAGGGCGCGGCTGTCGACCTCCACCACCGCCAGCCCGGTCGCGGCGCGCACCGTCGCCGCCCGCGGCGCGCCGGAGAGGAACGCCATCTCGCCGAACACCTCGCCCTCGCCCACCCGCGCGACGGTCTGGCCGCCGCGCACCACCATCACCTCGCCCTCGGCGATCACGTAGAGGGCGCGCGACGCCTCGCCCTCGCGCACCACCGCCTCGCCGGGCGCGAACGAGAGGTAGCTCGAGGTGCCGGCGAGCACCGCGAGCGCCTCGTCGGCGAGCCCGGTGAACAGCGAGCAGCGCGACAGCGCCTGCTTGCAGCGCGCCTTGAGGTCCTCGCCCGGGCGCTCCGCCGCCATGTGCACGGTGCGCTGCGGGAACGGGATCTCCATCCCCGCCCGCGCGAGCGCGGCGTAGGCGCGGCCGAGGAACTCGTCGGTGATGTGGCTCCGGCGCCAGGGCTCGTGCGTCCACAGCCGGCACTCGTAGACGATCGCGCTGTCGGCGAACTCGCTCACCAGCACGCGCGGCGCCGGGTCGGCCACCACCAGCGGGACGTCCTGCGCGACGCGGAGCAGGGTGTGGACGACCTGGTGCGGGGGCGCGGCGTACGCCAC
>DATIYW010000174.1:0-7434 GCA_035517415.1 Thermoanaerobaculaceae bacterium | reverse complement strand
GCCGGTGCTCGCCACCTGCGCGGGCGTGATCCTGCTCGCCCGCGAGGTGCGGCGGCCGGCGCAGGCGTGCCTCGGCGCGCTCGACGTCGCGGTCGAGCGCAACGCCTACGGGCGGCAGCTCGACTCGAGCGTCGCCGAGCTCGAGGTCGTCGACCACGCCTCGCTCCCCGGCGACCGCATCGAGGGCGTCTTCATCCGCGCCCCGCGCATCGTCGCCTGCGGCGCCAGCGTGAAAGTGCTGGCGCGCCGCGGCGCCGACCCGGTGCTGGTCCGCCAGGACGCGATCCTCGCCGCGACCTTCCACCCCGAGCTGTCGCACGCCTCGCCGGTGCTCGACCTGTTCGTCCGCGCGCTGGGGAACGGGCGATGAGCGCGCCACCGCCGGTCCGCTGCGAGATGCGCGAGCGGGTGGTCGTCGCCCACCTCGAGCACGGCGTCAACGCCCTCGACGACGAGCTGCTCGCGTCGCTCGACGCGGAGCTGGCGCGGCTCGCTGGCGCGGGGGCGCCGCCGCTGGTGCTGGCGAGCGCCCACCCGAGCATCTTCTGCCCCGGCCTCGACCTCAAGCGCCTCGACGGCCGCAGGCGCGACGCGATGCGCCCGTTCATGCTGCTCTTCCTCGCCGTGCTGCGGCGGCTGGCGACCTACCCCGGGCCGACCGTCGCGGCGGTCTCGGGGCACGCGATCGCGGGCGGCTGCCTGCTCGCGCTCGCCTGCGACCGCCGCATCATGGCGCGCGCCGATGCGCGGCTCGGCCTGTCCGAGATCAACCTCGGCATCCCGGTCCCGGCCGGCGCGGTGTACCTGCTGCGGACGCTCTACCCGGCGCGCGCGGTCGAGTACCTCGTCCTCGACGGCGATGGGTTCGGCGGCGAGCGCGCCCTCGAGCTCGGGCTGGTCGAGCGGCTCGCCGAGCGCGATGCGGTGCTCGGCGAGGCGGTGCGCACCGCCTCCCACCTCGGCTCGCGGCCGCCGCGCGCCTACGCCGCGGCGAAGGCGATCCTGCGCGAGGGGCTGGGCGAGGCGATGGCGGCGCGCGACGCGGCCGAGCTCGAGGAGTTCCTCGATCTCTGGTTCGACCCCGGGACGCAGGACCGCATCGGCGCGCAGGTCGCGCGGCTGCGTCGGCGCTAGCGCTCGCGCTCGCGCGAGCGCGTCCCGTGGTGCAGCTTGGTCTGCTCGTGAGGCTACCCGAGGGACGCGGTCCGATCGCTCCGGATCGCCTAGAAGCGGTACACGTCGCCCTGGCGCAGCTCCTCGACGTGGTGGTCGAAGCGGGTCGCGGCGAGCTCGGCGCGCAGCTCGTCGACGTAGGCCGGCTTGAGGTGGTAGAGGTACACCGGCACGTCGCGCTTGACCTTCGCGAGCTCGGTGCGCAGCGTCGTCGGCGTGAGGTGGAGCGAGACGTCGGCGACGTTCTGCATCCGGCTCGGGAACGACACCTCGGTGATCAGCGCGGCGAGGTCGGCGGTGCGGTTGGCGACCTCCCACGCCTCCTCGGTCGGCCCGGTGTCGGAGGTGAACAGCACCGACCGCTTCCCGTCGTCGACGAGGTAGCCGTGGGTCGGCACGATGTGATTGACCGGGATCGGCGTGAGCTGCAGGCCGTTGGTGGTGAACGTCCGCCGCGGCTCGACCTGGACCATGCGCAGCGCCGGCAGCAGGTCGTTTGGAATGCGGGTGAAGTCGGGCCAGGTGTCGTTGTTGAACAGGTGCAGCTTGACGGTGCGGAACACCTGCGGGGTGAGCAGGATCTCGAGCGCGTCGCGCTGCGCGCCGAAGGTGTTCTCGACCAGGAAAGGGATCGACGCGGTGTGGTCGAGGTGCGAGTGGGTGAGCACGATCTTGCGAATGCGTCGCTGCGCGTCGAGCGGCAGTGCCTGGGTGATCGAGCCGGCGTCGAGCGCCAGGTCCCCGTTGATCAGGAACGAGGTCATCCGGCAGGTCGGGCTCGACCCGCCGAAGCTCCCCAGGACGTGCCATTCCATGGGCAGAGTATAGGGCCATTTACGCCGCAAGCGAGCAAGCCCCCGGCTCACGCGGGAGGGCTGCGCCGGTAGAATCGCCCGCGATGCCTGAGATCCAGGTGCCGACCGCCCCGCCGTCGCCGCATCTCCTCGCCCTGGCGGGGGTGGACCTCGAAACGGCGTCGGCGCCGGCGCTGCGGGCGGAGCCGGCGCGCGAGCTCGGCGTCGTCCTCTCGCGCAGCCGCGACCCGGCGCGCGAGCTGTTCCTCGGGCGCTGCGCCGCCGACCGCGTCCCGGTCGTGATCCGCCCCAGCGGCGGCGGCGCGGTGGTGCTGGCGCCGGGCGTGGTGGCGGGCTCGCTGCTCGCCGCGGCGGACCCGGGCGAGCGCTTCCCCGAGCCGTACTTCCGCCGCTTCTGCGCCGCGGTCGCGGCCGCGTTGCGCCGGCACGGCGCGCCCGAGCTGGCGATGCGCGGCGTGTCGGACCTCTGCGTCGGCGAGAGGAAGGTCGCGGGCAGCTCACTGCGGCTGTGGCGCGGTCGGGTGCTGTTCCAGGTCTCGCTGCTGGTGGACCCCGACGTGGCGCTGTTCGGGCGCTACCTGCGCGCGCCCTCGCGCGCGCCGGCGTACCGGCGGGGGCGCCCGCACGTCGAGTTCGTCACCACGCTTGCGAGCGAGGGTTGCCCGATTCCCGCCGAGGAGGCCGCCGCCGCGCTGCGCCAGGCGTTCGGCGCGCTGCTCGCCGGGAGGGGGTAAGCCGGGACTCGCTTGCGCCTCCCCTCCCCGAGCGTGTACCCTCGCCCCTCATCGGAGCCGCCGCCCCGCGGCGCTCCAGTAAGGTGCCATGCGGACAAGGCTTGCACTCGCGCTCGTGGTCGCCGTGATGATCGCGCCGGCGGCGATCGCGGTCACCGTCACGACCCCCAAGGGCGCCGGCGAGGTGTTCGCCCGCGCCGACCTGTTCGACCTCGTCGAGCTGCTGCGCCTGGCCGGCGCACAGGTCCAGTTCGCCCCCGCGGCCGGCAGCTACGGCGCGACGCTCGGGGACCACCAGGTGCAGTTCACCCCGGGCGGGAGCCTGGCGGTGGTGGATGGACGCCTGACGCCGCTGCCGGGTCCGATCCGGCTGCTCGAGGGCCACATGGTCGGCTCGACCGCGACCGCCGCGGCGCTGCTCGGGCCGCTCGGCTGGGCGCTGCGCGGAACCGTGGCGGCGCCGGCGCTGGTCAAGGTGGGCGGCGCCGAGCAGCTCGAGATCGCGGTCGTGCGCGGCGCCGGCGGCACCACGGTGGTGGTGCGCGGCACCCGGCAGAAGCCCCAGGTCGCGATCGGCAAGGGCACCGCGACGCTCGAGTTCGGCTCGCCGGTCGAGCTCGCGCGGCCGGTCGCCGCGGAGGCCGAGCTGCTCGGTGGCGAGCTGCGCGAGAACGTGCTGACGCTGCGGCTGGCGCCGAACTCCGAGGTGGCGGGGAGCTACTCGCTCGACGACCCGCCGCGCTTCGTCCTGCGCATCGCACGGAACGAGCCGGCGGTGCCGCTGGCGACGCCGCGCACCGGGCCGGTGGTGGTCCTCGATCCCGGGCACGGCGGCGACGACCAGGGCGCGAAGGGCCCCGGGAGCGAGCTCGAGAAGGACATCACGCTGGCGGTGGCGCGCGCGACCGCGGCGCACCTGCAGGCGAATGGCATCGTCGCGCGGCTGACGCGCGAGGGCGACGAGACGGTATCGCTGGCGGACCGCACGGCGCTCGCCAACCGCCTCCAGGCGGTGGCGTTCCTGTCGATCCACGCGAACGCCTCGCCGGCGCGCGGGGCGAAGGGAGCGGAGACTTACTACATGAGCGCCGACGCCTCCGACGCGCAGGCGGAGCAGTCGGCGGCGCGGGAGAACGCGGGCGCCGCGCCCGACACCGTCCAGCTCATCCTCTGGGACCTCGCCCACGTCGCGAACCTCAACAACTCCGCCCGGCTCGCCCGCGCGGTGCAGGAGAAGCTCAACGCTCTGCAGGGGATCCGTGACCGGGGGATCCGCCAGGCGCCGTTCGTCGTGCTGACCGGCGCCACCATGCCCGCGGCGCTGGTCGAGGTCGGCTTCCTCTCCAACCCCGAGGAGGCGAACCGGCTGCTCGCGCTCGACACCCAGGACCAGATCGCCACGGCGCTGGCGGAGGCGATCGCAGAGTTCATCCGCACTCCGACACCATCCCCGACTCAGGCGGCAACGCCTTCCCCATGAGGAGCTTCCGTCCCATCCTCGCTACCCTGGTGGTACTGGGGGCGCTGGTGGCGGTGGTGCTGGTCAGCCGGCACCGCGCCCCTGCGCCGGCAGCGGGCTCCCCCACCGACACCCCGGTGCCGACCGCAGTGCCCGGGCGGCTGGTGCTGTTCTTCCCGGGCGACGACGCGCTCCTCCATCGCGAGGCGCGCGAGGTCCCGGAGCTGCCGCAGGCCGGGACGGCGCGGGTGCGCCTGGTCGTCGAGGAACTCGCGGCGGGCTCGCGCGAGGGCTTCGCCGCCCCGTTCCCGTGGGGCGCGGCGGTGCAGGCAGTGTTCGTCGACCGGGCGGGAAACGCCTACGTCGACCTCTCCGCGCCGCCGGCCGATGCGGTCGCCGGCACCGACGGCGAGCTGGCGATCGCCTACGCGACCACCGACAGCGTGGTGGCGAATTGCCCGGGGATCGAGCAGGTGCAGCTGTTGTTCGGCGGCCACCAGGTGGCCACCCTCGGCCACCTCGACTTCTCGCGGCCGTTCCGGCCCCGCCTCGAGCTGGTGGCGCCGTGAGCGACCCGCGCCCGATCGGCGTGTTCGACTCCGGCATCGGCGGCCTGACCGTGCTCGCGGCGCTGACCGCGCGCCTCCCGGGCGAGCGCTTCGTCTACCTCGGCGACACGGCGCGGCTCCCCTACGGCAGCAAGTCGAGCGACACGGTCAAGCGCTACGCGCTGCGCGCCGGGCTCTACCTGTCCGAGCAGGGGATCAAGATGCTGGTGGTCGCCTGCAACACCGCGGCGTCGGCCGCGCTCCCCGTGCTCGAGCAGGCGCTCAGCGTGCCGGTGATCGGCGTCGTCGGCCCCGGCGCGCGCATCGCAGTGCGCGAGAGCCGGAGGGTGATCGGCATGATCGGCACCGAGTCGACGGTCGCGTCGGGCGCCTACGAGCGCGCGATCCGCGAGCTGCGGCCCGGCGCGAGCATCCTCGCCCGCGCCTGCCCGCTGTTCGTCCCGCTCGCCGAGGAGGGCTGGTTCGACCATCCCGTCACGCGCGAGGTCGCGCATCTCTACCTCGGCGACATGGCATCCTCCGGCGTCGACACGCTGATCCTCGGCTGCACCCACTACCCGCTGCTGCGGGAGGCGATCGCCGCCGCGGTCGGGGACGGCGTCCGACTGGTCGACTCCGCGTCCTCGGTGGCGCTGGCGGTCGGCGAGACGCTGGCGTCCGAGAAGATGACGGCGCCAGCCGGCACCGGCGACCTCCGCCTCCTCGTCACCGACGCCGCGCCGCGGGTGCGCCGGATCGCCGGGTTGATCCTCGGCGAGGCGGCCGAGCGCATCGAGCTGGTCGACCTGCCGAGTTATGCCACCGCGCCCGACTGAGGCGCCGCCGGGTCGTGCGGCCGCCGGCTTGCCCTAAGCACGCCCCTCCGCTACCGTGAAAGCCTCGGGAGGTGCCGTGGTCCAGACCCCAGTCGTTGCCCGCCGTGACGGCCGCGCCGACAACGAGCCGCGCCCGCTGCAGCTCACCCTCGACTTCGTCAAGTACCCCGAGGGTTCGGTGCTGGCGCGGGCGGGCGACACGGTGGTGGTGTGCAACGTCACGGTCGAGGGGCGGGTTCCCCCGTTCCTGCGCGACACCGGGGAGGGCTGGCTCACCAGCGAGTACGCGATGCTGCCGCGCGCGACCGAGGAACGCACGCCGCGCGACTCCGCGCGCGGCAACGTCTCCGGACGCTCGGCGGAGATCCAGCGCCTGATCGGTCGCTCGTTGCGCGCCTCGCTCGACATGGGGCTGCTCGGCGAGCGCACGCTGGTGGTGGACTGCGACGTCCTCCAGGCCGACGGCGGGACGCGCACCACCGCGATCACCGGCGCGTTCGTCGCGGTGGTGCTCGCGCTGCTCAAGCTCAAGTCGCAGCGCTCGCTGCCCGGCTGGCCGGTGCGCGACCAGGTCGCGGCGGTCTCGGTGGGGATCACCAACGGCCGCTCGCTGCTCGACCTCGACTACGAGGAGGACTCGCGCGCCGCAACCGATCTCAACCTCGTCGGCACCGCGCGGCGCGGCATCGTCGAGGTGCAGGGCACCGCCGAGCGGGAGCCATTCTCGCGCGCCGAACTCGACCGCCTGCTCGACCTCGCCGAATCGGGGCTGCAGAAGGCGTTCGCGACCCAGCGCGCGGTGCTCGAGGACCGGCTCGAGAAGGTCGGCGTCAAGGCGCTGGCCGGCGGCCCGAAGTAGGCTGCCGGTTCGCTTGACGGCGTCTGGCTGCGTTGCTAGCCTTGCAGTTCCCCGCGCTGGGGTAGTTCTTTGGGAGCGTAGAGCTTGAAGCCACATCGGACGGGGCGTGGCGCAGCCTGGTAGCGCACCTGCCTTGGGCGCAGGTGGTCGGAGGTTCAAATCCTCTCGCCCCGACCAGCCCCGTCCCCGGTCACGGCTGCCTGTAGCTCAGTTGGATAGAGCGGCGGACTTCTAATCCGCGGGTCGGAGGTTCGAATCCTCTCAGGCAGGCCACCTCTCGCGGTGAGCGTAGCTCAGCTTGGCAGAGCATCGGACTGTGGCTCCGATGGTCGGGGGTTCAAATCCCCTCGCTCACCCCATCCGATGCGCCCGTAGCTCAGTTTGGATAGAGCATCAGCCTCCGGAGCTGAGGGTCGCGCGTTCGAATCGCGCCGGGCGCACCACCTCCCAATACCCCTGCACAGCCGTCCCCGAGGCTCGAGTCGTGTCGGGTTCCCGACCGAGTAGGGTCGCCCGGGACGCCCCTCGCGCGTCCTCATAACCGACTACAATGGCAAGAGTTTGAGATCAATCCACAAGACCGGCCCCGATCTCCCGGGGCTTGTGCCGTCGATTGATGGTGCGATCCGAATGGTGTAGGATTGTCACAGGATTCGCCCGCGGCATGCGCTCCAGCCAGCTGAGCCCCCGCCCGACACCGACGGTCCCCGTGACCGCGACGGTGGATGGGGCGAGCGTCCCGCGCCGGCTGCCGCAGGGCTCTCACACCGCGGTCCAGACCCGCACCCGTACGGGCTCAGGTCCGCTCGCCACGGTGCGGGAGGTCCGCTCCACGACACGATGCGACGAATCGCGACGGCACCGCCGCGCCCGAGCCGGAACGCTCACTCGGCGGGGGCGGGGCTCCGCCGCGATGCGCGGGAGCAATCGCGAAGGAGGATCGAGGCCATGAGAGCAGCTAGCCTTGCGGAGGAGCTCCGGCAATTGGTGGGCAAGGCCAACGTGCTGGA
>DATIYW010000173.1:0-31871 GCA_035517415.1 Thermoanaerobaculaceae bacterium | reverse complement strand
CGAAGCGCTGCCGCATCGGCTCGAGTGCTTCGCGGCCGATCTTGCGGAGGAACGGCTCGCCGAAGATCTTCTCATACAGGTAGTGTGTGTAGAGGCCGAACTGGTCGCGGCCGAGCCAGTAGAACCGGAGCGAGAGCGCCTCATACATCTCGAACAGCTCCTCGCGCGAGAGGATGATCCCCGAGAGCGTCAGCGTGTGGAGGCGGTCGTGGAACTGGCGCGCGTGCTCGATCGCGACGAACCCGCCGTACGAGATGCCCATCGAGTGGATGCGCTCGATGCCGAGCGTGTCCATGATCATCGTCAGGTACGCAGCGATGCGGGAGATCGAGTAGGGCTCGTCGGGCGCAGACGACTCACCCTGACCGAGGTAGTCGTAGAGCAGCACGTCGAACTCGGGCCGCAGGACCGGCAGGAACGAGGCCCACGCCTTGGTGTGCATCGCGAGACCGTTGAGGAGGCACACGGCCTCGCGCGAGCCGTCGCCGAAATACTCCCAGTGGATCTTGTGGCCGTCGGCCGCGAGGAAACCTTCGCGGTTTGGGGGAATGGGCTCGGGCATGAGTCCTCCGAAGAACCGTGGCGTCAGTGGCCCGTGATCAGTAGTCTGTGGCTCGTCACCGAGATCGACACCGGTCTCGGTTCTGACCACTGGTCACTGGCCACGGGCCACGTCTCTCGCTTCTACGATGCAGGCTTGAGCACCGTGCAGACGGAGGCGCAGATCGGCCCTCCGATGTTGAAGGTGGCCCCGACGCGAGCATCCTTGACCTGCAGCTCGCGCGGGACCTTCCCCTGGAGCTGCCACGCCGCCCAGCCCACCATCGCGACGCCGGTCGCGCCGATCGGATGCCCCTTCGCGATGAGCCCGCCCGACGTGTTGATGCCGCATTCCCCGCCCACGCCCGCCTTGCCGTCGGTCCAGTACTTCGCGCCCTTGCCGTACTCCGCCTTGCCGAGCACCTCGGCACCGATCGCACCCATCACCGAGAAGCAGTCGTGCACCTCGGCGACGTTTACGTCGGAGGCCTTGACACCCGCCATGTAGTACGCCTGGTTCATCGCGGTCTTGGCGCCGCAGGGGTTGAGGACGTCGCGACCGCCCTTGGGCAGCGGATCGGTCGCCTGCGCGTAGCCGGCGATCTCGACGGTGTCGGACTTGGCGACGCCGAGCTTGGCGAGGCCCTCCGCGGTGGCGAGGATCATCGCCGCCCAACCGTCGGAGATCTGCGAGCAGTCGAACGTCTTCAAGGGCAGACCGTCCACCACGTAGCGGTTGATCCCCTCGATCTTCATCGCCTGCTCGAGGGTGATCTGCACTTTCTGCATCTGGGCGTAGGGGTTCCACTTCGCGTTGCCGTACTCGATGACCGCGATCTGCGCGAGGTCCTCTTCCGTGACGTGGTGCGTCGCCATGTAATCGCGCATGACCTCGGCGAACAGATGGGGGAACACGAAGGTCTTGCCGACGCGCTCGTCGGGGTGCGAGAAGTAGCCGAGCACCTCGCCGATCCGCTTGCCGTCCATCTTCCCCTCGGCGTCGCGCATCTTCTCGTAACCGACCGCGATGCCGACCTCACCGTCGCCGACGAGCAGCTTGTGGATGACGGAGAGGATCGCCTGGCCGCCTGAGGCGCAGGCGTTCTCGACCGATTCGATCGGCTTGGCGGCGAGCCCCGGCACCGAGGCCATCAGGCCGGACAGCAGCCCCTGCGAGTTGAGCGAGATGTTGCACACCGCGCCGATCGACCCGACGTCGATCGCGGAGGGCGGCGCCTTGATCTCGTCGCACACCTCCTTGACCGCGTTGGCGACGATTTGCGGCACGCTCATCCCCATGAGCTTGCCGAACTTGGACTGGTGATAGGCGGCGATGTAAACCGGCTTCCTCACAGCGCACCTCCCGTGACCCTCACACTATCGAGAAACGCGAGACAGCGTCGGACAAACTCCTCGGGATGCTCCACCACCAGCGCGTGGCCGCTCCCCTCGACCACCTCCAGGCTCGCCCCCGGGATCGCCGCGGCCAGTGCGCGCGAGCGCTCCGGCGGCATCACCCGGTCCAGCCCGGCCGCCAGCACCAGCGTCGGGCAGGCGATGCCGCCAAGGTAGCGCCGCAGGTCGAGGTTTTCCAGTGCCGCGAGCAGCCCGGCGGCGCTCGCGAACCAGGCCGGCGGCAGCGCCTCCGCCTGCGCGCCCCGCAGGTCGAGGGCGTCGCGGTGCGATGCGCGGAAGGCGGGGGAGTAGAACAGCAGCTCGGCGAGCGCGAGCGCCTCGCGGCGATCGCCGCCGCGCCCGGCCGCGCGCCAGGCGGCGCCGAGCACGCCGCCGCCGGAGCCGAGCTGCGGCGTCGCGACGTCGGTCGCGGTCGCGGCGACCAGCGCCGCCACCCGCTCCGGCCGCGTCGCGGCGAGCAGCAGCGCGACCTCGGCGCCGAACGAGGTGCCGATCACGGCGGCGCGGGCGATGCCGAGCGCGTCGAGCAGGGCGGCGACGTCGGCGGCGTGGCCCTCGAGCTCGCCGTGAGGTTGGCCGGGGGACAGCAGCTGGCCGCGGAAGTCGCAGCGCACGACCCGGAAGCGCGCCGCGAGCGGGCCGGCGATCGCCTCCCACGAGGCGATGCTCATCATCCCGCCGTTGAGGAGAAGCAGCGGCTCGCCCTGACCGTCCACGCGGTGGGCGAGAGCCGCCGTCATGCCTTCTCCTTGTCCGGATCCCGGACCCCGGCCCCCGGATCCCCGCCTTTCAGGTACCCCGCCGCCAGTTCCCCCTTGACCACCTTGCCGTACGCCGTCCGCGGCAGCGACCCGACGAAGACGAACGCCTTGGGGATCTTGTAGCGCGCGAGGCGGGCGGCGAGGAACTCCGCGAGCGTCTCGCCCGAGCACTCGCGGCCGGGGCGCAGAACGACGAACGCGACGCCGACCTCGCCCCAGGTCTCGTGCGGGACGCCGACGACGGCGGCGTCGGCGACCGCCGGATGGAGCAGCAGCTCGCCCTCGATCTCGGCCGGGTAGACGTTGACCCCGCCGGAGATCAGCATGTCCTTCTTCCGTCCCGCGATGAAGAAGAACCCGTCGGCGTCGCGGCGGGCCAGGTCGCCGGTGTGGAAGAAGCCGTCGGCGTCGAGCGCCGCGGCGGTCGCCTGCGGGTTGTTCCAGTAGCCGGAGCAGACGTGCGGCCCGGCGAGGAGCAGCTCGCCGACCTCGCCGTCGGGCAGCTCGGCGCCGTCGGCGCCGACCACCTTCCCGCGGGTGAACATCAGCGGCCGGCCGACCGCGCCCTTCTTGGCCACCGACTCCTCGTTCGACATCGCGAAGCAGTTGACGCCGACCTCGGTGAGCCCGTACCCCTGGCGGAACACGACGCCGCGCCGCTGGTACGCCTCGATGATGTAGAGCGGCAGCGGCGCCCCGCCCGAGATCAGCCAGCGCACGTGCGAGAGGTCGGCGGTCGTGAACTCCGGCGCCTCCATCAGCAGCTTCCACGTCGTCGGCACGCCGAGCGCGACGGTGCAGCGCTCGCGCTCGATCGTCCGCCAGATCTCGGCCGGGTCGAAGCCGGCGTGGAGCACCACGGTCCCGCCGATCGCGAAGATCGGCATGAGGAACGCGCCGAGCCCGCCGGCGTGGTAGAGCGGGGTGTAGATCGGCGACACGTCGTCCTCGCGGAGCTGCCAGCCGATCGCGGTGCTGTAGGCGTTCCAGGCGATCATCCGGTGAGGCAGGATCACGCCCTTGGGCTTGCCGGTGGTGCCGCTGGTGTAGAGCAGGCAGTAGGGGTCTTCGGGAGGGACCGGGGTCCGGGGTGCGGGGTCCGGGGTCCGAGAAAGGAGATCGGGAAGACAGGTATCGCAGGCATCGGCGGGTGCGTCGAGGGCGATCCAGCGCTCGATCGCGACGATCCCGCGCAGCTCGCGGACGACCGCGGCGAACGCCCCGTCGTAGACCAGCGCGCGCATCCCGGAGTCGCGCACCACGTGGGCGAGCTCGCGCGCGGTCAGCCGGGTGCCGAGCGGCACCACGATCACGCCCGACTTGCCGGCGGCGAAGAAGCCGTCGAGGAACTCGACCCGGTTGTGGGCGAGCAGGCCGACGCGGTCGCCCTTGGTCAGGCCGAGCGCCCGCCACGCCGCGGCGGTGCGCGCCGCCCGCTCATCCAGCTCCCGGTAGGTGAGGCGCTCGCCGGTCGGGACGAAGACGAGCGCCGTCTTGCCCGGGCTCAGGCGCGCCCGCTCGCCGAGGAGGTCACCGTGCAGCAACCCGCCCTCCCTTCCGCCCGGGAGTCCGGGTTCCGGGGCCCGGGGTCCGGCGAAGACGACACCGTTCCGATTCCAGCGATCCGGAACCCTGACCCCGGATCCCTGACCCCGTTGCTCGCGGCCTGACTGCCGAGTGTTCGAAAAACGAGCGCTGGGTGCGCGGCGGAGTCACGGGCGTCACTCCAACGCCGTGCGCAAGGCCGCGAGCAACCGATCCGGGCACTCGATCTGCGGGACGTGGCCGCACTTCGGGATGGTGAACAGCTTCACGTGCGGGAGGGCGCGCGCCATCCGCTCGGCGTAGTCGAGCGGGACGAGGCGGTCCGACTCGCCCCAGATCAGCCCGACCGGCGTCGCGAGCGCGGCGAGCTCGGCCTCGGAGCGCGTGTAAGCCTCCATCGTGTCGGCGGTCGCCGCGAAGCGGGCGAGGGGCCCGACCCGGGCCTGGCGGACGACGTCGTCGAGGACGAAGCCGGGCACCGGCGCGCTGCCCGGGTCGCGGGTCTGCGCCACCGACTCGCGCGCCTGCTCGCGGTCGGCGGGGAGGATGCGGGCGTGCAGGTTGCTGCCCTTGATCGCGCCGCCGTCGATGCAGACCGCGACCGCCACGCGCTCGGGGTGGCGCTCGGCGATCAGCATCGCCACCCACGCCCCGAGCGAGTTGCCGGCCAGCGCGACGCGGTCGCCGTTGGCGAGCCTGCCGATCACCGCCTCCGCCGCCTCGAGCACCTGGCGGATCTCGATCGGACCCGCTGCCGGGGCGCTGCCGCCGTGGCCGGCGAGGTCGGGCACGATCAGCCGGTGAGTGCGCGCCAGCGCCGGCGCGACGCGGAACCAGGTGCCGGCCTGGTCGCCCGCACCGTGCAGCAGCACCAGCACCGGTCCCTCGCCGCCGACGAACGCGACCTGCGGCCCGACCGGCGTGGGCACGACGACGCGCTTGAGCCCGCCGGCGCGGAGGGCGAACCGCTCCTGCCAGGCGAACACCGTCAGCGGCCGGAACCGCACCATCCAGCCGACCCAGGCCGCCGCCGCGGCGAGCAGAGCCGCGATCGCGATCAGCACCATCGTCCTCGCGCGCATCCCACCCCCCGGCGCGGTCCCCGTTCGACCCGCACCCCCCGGGACCTGCGCCCGGACTTGCCGCCGCGGCACCGCGTCCGGCCCCCGGCCACCGACCACCGGCCCCCGTCGCTCACGGCATGCGGAACGCCGCGCCCGCCTGGTTGTAGCCGACGCCGGAGCCGATGAGGACGACCAGGTCGCCGCTCCTCACCTTGCCGCGGCACACCGCGTCGTCGAGCGCCATCGGGATGCAGGCGGAGCCGGTGTACCCCCACTTCTCCATCACCGTGTGGGTCTTCTCCATCGGCAGGCCGAGGTCCGCCATCACCAGCTCGATCGACGGCTTGCGCACCTGCGTGAAGATGATCAGGTCGATGTCGGAGAGGGCGAAGCCGCCCTCCTTGGCGACGCGGCGGGCGAGGCGCGGCCAGCCCTCGTGGTTGATCTCGGGCGGGTAGCGGTCGAGGATCTTCACCCGCGTGCGCCCCGCCTTCACCGCCTCCTCGCTCGCCGGCTCGAACGTGCCGCCGGAGTAGATCCCCCAGTGGCGGTGGTACTCGCCGCCGGCCTGGCTCGCCGACGAGACGAACCCCGGCTTGCCGCCCGGCTCCAGAACCACCGCGCCGGCGCCGTCGCCGTAGAAGAAGATCATCGGGTCGTTGGGGTCGGTGAGCTTGTGCATGAGGTAGACCCCGACCACGAGCACCGTCTTGAGACCCGGGTTGGTGGCGATCATGCCGGCGCCGATCGCGAGCCCGGTCGGGAACGACGCGCACGCGCAGCCGACGTCGAACGTGCCGGCGTTGCGCGCGCCGAGCTTGTGCTGCAGCACCACCGAGGTCGCCGGCGTGATGTAGTCCGGCGAGTCGGTGCCGAGGATGACGAGGTCGACGTCCTCCGGCTTGCGGCCGGCACGCTCGAGCGCGGCTTGCGCCGCCGGCAGCGCGACGTCGGAGGTCGCCCAGCCGTCTGGCGCCCACCAGCGGCTCGTGATCCCGCTCGAAGCCTCCATCTTGTCGACGAACTCCGGGACGACCGGATCGAAGCGCGCCCGCAGCTCGTCGTTGGTCACCTCGCGCTCGGGCAGGTAGCGGCCCGTCGCCACGATGTTCGCGAATCGCTCCATGCGCCGTTCTCCTCCGCTCCGGCGGGCGCGCCCGCCCGCCCGTTGCGCCCGCGCCGCGTTCAGGTCCCGAGCACCAGCCCGCCGTCGACCGAGATCACCGCGCCGTGCACGAACGCGGCGGCGTCGGAGGCGAGCCAGACGTAGGCGTTGGCGATGTCGTCCGGCTTGCCCATGCGGCCGAGCGGGGTGTGCGAGACCATCCCCTCGATCACCTTCTCGGGCATCGCGGCGAGGATCTCGGTGGCGATGAAGCCGGGCGCCACCGCGTTGACGCGGATGCCGTAGCGGCCGAGCTCGCGCGCCCACGTCCGGGTCATCGTGATCAGCCCGCCCTTGGTGGCGGCGTAGTTGGTCTGCCCGAAGTTGCCGTACAGGCCGACCACCGAGGAGGCGTTGAGGATCGCGCCCCCGCCTTGCTTGATCATGTGCGGGACGACCGCGCGGGTGCAGAGGAACACGCCCTTGAGGTTGACGCCGATGACCGCGTCCCACGCCTCGTCGCTCATCGTGGAGGCGACCGCGCCGTCCTTCCACTTGACGAGCTGGGCGTCGCGCACGATCCCGGCGTTGTTCACCAGCACGTCGACGCGTCCCCAGCGGGCGACGGTCGCCTCGACCGCGGCGGCGACCGCGCCGCCGTCGGCGACGTTCACCTTGGTGAAACACGCCTCCGCACCCGCCGCCCCCAGCTCCTCGAGCAGGGCCGCGCTCTTCGCGTCCGACACGTCCCAGGCGGCGACCCGCGCGCCCTCGCGCGCGAAGCGGAGCGCAGTCGCCCTGCCGATCCCCGCCGCCGCTCCGGTCACGACCACGACCTTGCCCCTCAACCCGGTCTCGATTGCCATGGTTCTCCTCTTCTCGGTGCCGGTCCCGTCCGGCGTCCTCCGCCGGTGCGAGGCAGGGTCAGGCCGGGGGCTCGGACCCCGGACTCCTGACCCCTGGTCCCTGTCCTCAGAACGACCAGCGCACGCCGAGCTGCACCTCGCGCGCCGGCAGCGTCGACGAGTAGGTGCCGAACAGCGGGTTCGCCACGTACGGCGCATTGGGGTTCGCGATCGTCGGCCCGGAGAGGTACTGGCCCGAGTTCACCGAGTTGACGTCGTAGTTGACGGAGTTGAAGAGGTTGAACGCCTCGGCGATGATCTCGAGGCGACCGGCGGTGGCGATCGGGAAGGCCTTGGTGATGCGCAGCGAGACGTTGCGGTAGACCGGCCCCTCCTGCGCGTTGCGGCCGACGCCGGGCGCGCGGTCGGAGTTGTAGCCGTCGCCGTTGTAGTCGTAGCCGAGCCGCTTGGTCCACGGCTGGCCCGACCCGTATTCGAGGATCGGCGCCACCGTGACGTTCCAGCCGAGCTTGAACACGCCGGAGAGGACGACGCGGTAGCGCTCGTCCGCCTGGCTGCGGCCCCACTCGCCGTCCGGATTGTGCGGGTCGTTCGGGTAGCCAGCGGTGTAGACCGGGCTGAAGTCGTCGGAGAGGTTCTTCTTGTCGGCGAGCGTCACCGACGCGGTGACGAGATGCTGGCCGGCGATCATGCCGTTGAGGCTGAGCACGAGCGCCTTGTACTCGGAGCGGCCGTCGTTGGTGTAGGTCGCGATGTTGGTGTACGCGGGGTTGATCCGCGCGTGGGTCGCGTTGCCGGTCCAGTTGGTGTCGGTGACGCAGATCTCGTCGTGGCCCTTGACGTAGACCGCCTCGGTGTCGAAGAACAGCCCGGTGCCGCCCAGGCGCTTCGTCCAGCCCAGCGTGGCCTGGTCGGCGTACGGGTTCTTGTAGTCCTGCGCCAGCATCGTCACCGACGGCGGGAGCAGGATGCCGCTGGTGGAGAGGTGGGTGGGGTCGAGCCAGGTCCCGCTCGAGTAGGGCAGGCCGAACAGGACCCCGCTCACGCGGGTGTAGAGCTTGCGGCCGGTGAAGCCGTTCTGCTGCAGCTCGGTGAACGCGGGCACGAGCAGGAAGCGGCCGACGAAGCGGCCGGCACCGCCGCGGACCAGGTTCGCCCCGTCACCCGCGACGTCCCACGAGAAGCCGACGCGCGGCTGGTAGTTGTCGGTGTCCCGCTTACGCCCGTTCGGGACCAGCGGCGAGCGGAAGTCGGGGTCGTTGCCGTTGGTGTCGAGGTCCCAGCGCAGCCCGTAGTCGAGCGTGAAGTTGGGGGCGAGGCGCCAGTCGTCTTGGACGAAGACGCCCCAGATGTCAGTCGAGAGGTGCACGTCGGCCGAGCCGACGCCGTAGAGGTACTCGATCGGCAGGGCGCGCGTGTCGTTGTAGTAGATGATCGTCCCGTTCGAGAACGTCGGGATGCTCGACTCCTCGTTGAGGTGCTGGAACGAGAGCCCGACCTTGACCTCGTGCTTGGCGCCGTAGACGTGGGCGGTGTCGCGGATCTCCCACTCGGTCCCGTCGCCGAGGATGTCGCCGGTGGTGTTGGTGCCGGTCTTGAGCGTGTTGCCGACCGAGAACCACTCCTCCGGCGCGGTCGAGTTGGTGGGCTCGTCGTACTTCCGCGCCCCGACCTGCAGGTGCAGCTCGTTGAGGTAGTTGGGGCTTGGCGCCAGGGTGTGCTCGAGGGTCAGGTTCCAGTTGTCGCGGTTCAGCTGGTTGCCCCACGACTGGTCGGAGACGCCGCCGACGTGGAAGTTGTCCTCGCGGTAGCGGTCGTAGGTGTACTTGACCGCGAAACGCTGGCTGTCCGAGATCGAGTGGTCGACGCTGGCGAACAGCATCGCCTGGTTCCACGGGTGCGGGATGTCCGCCGCCTGCGAGGCGAATGCGCCTCCGGGCCGGAAGATGAGCGGCACGTCGTCGGTCTTGATGTACTCGGTGGAGAGGAAGAAGTGGGTCTTGTCCTTGGTGATCGGCCCGCCGAGGGTGAAGCCGTACTGGCCGCGGTCGTAGTTGTTGCAGCCGGAGATCGCGCCGCACGGCTGCGCCAGCGCGCTCCTCGCCCGCAGGCTGTCGGCGCGGTAGTAGCCGAACACCGTGCCGGCGAGCTCGTTGGTCCCGGAGCGCGTGAGGATCGACAGCGCGCCGCCGGCGGAGCCGCCGATCTCGGTGTCGAAGCGGTTGTTGATGACGCGGAACTCGCTCACCGCGTCCTGCGAGAACTGCACCCGGGCGAGGCCGAGCGCCGGGTCGGTGAAGTCGACGCCGTCGACCATGATCGTCGCGTCGGAGGCGTTGCCGCCGGCGCCGATCACCGGGCCGCCGCTGATGAAGCGGTAGCCGCCGCGCTCGCGCTGCACGCCGGGGGCGATGAACGCGAGCTTCTGGAAGTCGCGGTCGGCGACCGGCAGCGACTGGATCTGCTCCGGCACGATGTTGGTCGACGAGTCGGTCTTCACCACGTCGACCAGCGGCGCCTCGCCGGAGACCGTCACCGCCTCGGTCTTCTTGCTCTCGAGCTGCAGCGTGACGTTGATGCGCAGCACCTGGCCGATGCGCAGCGCGAGGTTCTCCTCCGCCACCGGGCGGAACCCCGGCAGCTCGACGCGGATGACGTAGGTGCCCGGGGGCACCGCGGCGATCCGCGCCGCGCCGCCGGCGTCCGTGACGGTGGTGCGCTCGAAGCCAGTCTCGCTGCCGGTGAGTTTGACCGTGGCGCCGGGCAGCGGCAGCTTGCCGGTGTCGGACACCAGCAGCTCCACCGCCCCGGTGCTGATCTGGGCCGCCGCCGGGCCGGCGAGCAGGCCGGCGAGGCAGACCATCGCCGCGGCCACCGCGAGGCGCGGCCACCCCTTGAGGTTGCGAACCGAAGCCATCTCCATCGTCTCCTCCCGGGCGCTCCCGCGCCCTGATTCAAGTACGGTCAGCCCGACGCGCGCTCCACGCGCGGGCCGGATCGGCGGGCCACTCGCCGCGGGGCCGGGGGCCGACACGGCACGAGCGGCTCGCCGCATCGTCGCGTCGTCCTGGTCGCTGCGTCATCCCCGGCTCCTCCCCGGAACAAACCGAACGCTCGATATCTTTCTGTTCGGACTCTAGCCGTGCGAAAGGTGCGTGTCAAGGGGTGCGGAGTCGCGGCGAGAGCGGGGCAGCGGTCAGGCTTCTGCGGGGTCGTCTCAGGAGGTCAGCCGCGCGTCGCGGCCACGCAGCCGAACAGCGCCATTCCGGCCGCGGCGAGGCGTTCCGGCGTCCAGCGCTCGCGGGCGCGTGCCGCGGCGGCCGCGCCGGCGCGGCGGCACCCGGCGCGGTCGGCGAGCCAGCGCCCGAGCCGGACCGCGAGCGCCGCGGCGTCGTCCGCCGGGTAGAGCTCGCCGGTCTCTCCCGGCACCACCAGGTCGGCGACGCCGGGCAGGTCGGCAGCGACCGACGGGACGCCGCAGCCCGCCGCCTCGGCGATCGCGCGGTGGGCGTGGTCGGAGCCGGCGGCGGGGAAGACGAACACGTCCATCGCGGCGTAGAGCGCCTCGAGCCCCTCCTCGACGTAACCCGGCCAGCACAGGCGCTCGGCGACGCCCAGGCGCGCGGCCAGCTTCTGCAGCGCGGGCACGTGCGGCCCCTTGCCGATGATCATCCCCCACGCGCCGGCGGTCGCCGCGAGCGCGTGGATGAAGACGTCGTGGCCGCGCCCGCGATCGAGCTTGCCGATCGTCCCGGCGAGGAACGCGCCGTCCGGGATCCCGAGTCGCCGGCGGGTCGACGGCCCGGCGCCGCTCGGGGCGAACCGGCTCTCGAGCGCGACCGGGAGGACGCGCACCGGCGCCGACCGCAGCGCCGGGAAGCGGCGGCAGCGGGGGAGCATCGCGGAGTTCGCCAGACCGGCACCGGCGACGCCGCGGAACAGCCAACGGTGGAACGGGTCGGCGCGGAGGTGCTTGATGTGGTGGACGTTGCGGAACAGGCGCGGGTGCGGGCCGGGGAGCGCGAGCTTGGCCAGGGCGTGGTCGTGCGAGAGGTGCGCGACCACCACGTCGAACCCGCTGGCCAGCTCGCGCACGCGTCGCATGGCGGCGCGGAGGTCGCCGAGCGTGCGCTCCTTGGCGAGGGCCGGGTGGCACCAGGCGAGGCCGCGCAGGCGGTTCTCGAGGTTGCGGCCCGGGCGGTAGGCGAGGTGACAGTCGACGCCAGCCCCGCGGAGCGCCTCGGCGAGCTGGAGCGCGGTCGCCGCCGCGCCGGTCCAGCGGTCGCCGGAGACGAGTTGGAGGATCCGCACCGGCGCATGGTAGCCGAGAAGGACGGTGGCCCGTGGACCGTGGTCCGTGGCGCGAATCGGCGGCGCGCCCTCGGGAGCGGATGAACGATCGGTCGGGCCGCGGACCACGGATCACGGCCCCCGGTCTTCCCCGTGCTAGCATTTCGCCGGAGGCGGCAATGCCGGTTGACCCTCAGTTGCTGGAGATCCTCGTCTGTCCGGCCTGCAAGGCGGAGCTGGAGCTGAAGTCGCTCCCGGCCGAGACCTGCTCGATGCTGGTCGATCGCTACCGCGACAAGTTCCGCGACGAGACCCCGGAGGTCCACGAGGGCCTGAAGTGCACGAGCTGTCACCGCACGTACCCGATCGTGAGCGACATCCCGGTGATGCTCGTGGACGAGGCGCTGGCCGGCGAGGGATGACGCTCGTTGGCGGAGAACGTCGCCGAGGGTAGCGGACGGGCGCGAGCCGTCGCCGCCGCGTCGCTGGTGGCGGTGGCGGCGACCTCGTGCCAGCTCGGCGTCGCCAACCCGATCCTGCTCGTGCTGATCGTCGCGCTCTGGCGGGCGTGGCGCCGCGGCGAGCTGGCGGGCCGGCCCGCCGGTCGCAAGCTGCTCGCGCCGATGGCGCTGTTCGCCGCCGCGTCGGTCGCGTCGGTGGCGTTCTCGCCGCACGTCCTGGCGAGCCTCGACAAGCTGCCGCGCATCGCCATCCTGCTGTTGGCGCCCGCCGCCGCGGCGCTGATCGACGAGACCTGGTGGCCGCGACTGGTCGCCGCACTCGCGGCGGTCGCGACGCTGCTCGCGGTGTGGGGGATCATCCAGTACCTGCAGGGCGCGGACACGCTCGACGACCGCATCCACGGGCCGATGGCGCACTACATGATCTACTCCGGCTGGCTGCTGCTGTGCGTCACGCTGCTCCTCACCGAGCTGCTGCTCGACCCGCGGCGGCGGATCTGGCTGCTGCTTCCGCCGGTGCTGCTCGGGACGGTCGCGCTGATCCTCTCGTTCACCCGCAACTCGTGGGTGGGCCTGGCCGCCGGCCTGCTCGTCCTCGCCGCGGTGTGGCGGCGCCAGCTGCTCCTGCTCTACCCGGTGCTCGCCGTGGTCGTCTGGCTCGTCTTCCCGCGCCCGATCCTCGACCGCGTGATCTCGATCTTCGACCTCCGCCAGCACTCCAACTACGACCGGTTGTGCATGACGATCTCGGGGCTGCAGATGGTGCGCGACTACCCGCTCACCGGCGTCGGCCTCGACATGGTGGCGCGCCTCTACCCGCTCTACCGCCGCGACGACGCGCCGCGCTGGGAGGTGCCGCACCTCCACAACAACCTCGTGCAGATCGCGGCCGAGCGCGGCCTGCCGGCGCTGGCGGCCTACCTCTGGCTGATCGGCGCCTACCTCGTCGCGACCTGGAGGGCGGCGCCGCGCCTGACCGGGCCGCCGCGCGCCGCGCTCGCCGCCTCGCTGGTGGCGACCGTCGCCATCACCGTTGCCGGCCTGTTCGAGTACAACTTCTGGAGCGCGTCGGTGCAGTATCTGACGCTCGTGGTCATGGGCGTCGGCATCGGCCGCGCGGAGGAGGCGCGGGGATGACGCCGCGCGTCTGGGCGGTCGGCGAGCTGGTGCGGGAGGTCAACGCGACGCTCTCCGGGGCGTTCGGCGAGGTGTGGGTCCAGGGCGAGCTCTCCGGGGTGAAGGTGGCGGGCTCCGGCCACCGCTACTTCCAGCTCAAGGACGCGGACGGGACGCTCTCCTGCGCGATGTGGGCGGCACGCGCCGACCGGCTGCGCTTCAAGCTCGTCGACGGCCTCGCCGTGCTGCTGCGCGCCACGCTCGAGGTCTACGCGCAGCGCGGCAGCCTGCAGCTGATCGTCGTCGAGGTCACGCCGCAGGGCGTCGGCGAGCTGCAGCTCGCGTTCGAGCAGCTCAAGGCGAAGCTCCAGGCCGAGGGACTGTTCGCGGCCGAGCGCAAGCGCCCGCTGCCGGCCTTGCCGCAGCGTATCGGCCTGGTCACCTCGCCGAGCGGCGCCGCGGTGCGCGACGTGCTCAAGGTGCTGTCGCGCTGGGAGCACCTGGCGGTGCTGCTCGACCCGGTCCGCGTCCAGGGCAAGGGCGCGGAGGGCGAGATCGCGCGCGCAATCCGCTACCTCGGCCGCTCCGACCTGGTCGACGTCGTGCTGGTGGTGCGCGGCGGCGGCTCGCTCGAGGACCTGTGGGCGTTCAACGAGGAGATGGTGGCGCGGGCGATCGCGGCCTGCCCGGTGCCGGTGATCTCGGGCGTCGGCCACGAGGTCGACTTCACGATCGCCGACTTCGTCGCCGACGTCCGCGCCGCCACGCCCACCCAGGCCGCCGAGATCGTCGTCCAGCGGCTCGAGGCGCAGCAGCGCCGCGTCGACACCGCGGACGACGGACTGCGGGGCGAGATCGGCCTGCGGCTCGAGCGGGTGCGCGCGCGCCTGGAGCGCGCCGCGGCGCAGCGCCGCACGTTCCCGCTGCGGGTGGAGCGGGAGGGGCTGCGCCTGAAGGCGCTCGCCGCCCACGTTTCGGGGCGCCGCCTACGCCAGCTCGTCGCCGGCGCGGCGCAGCGGGTCCCCACCGCGCAGCGACTGCGGCAGGCGCTGCGGGCGCTGGCGGCGGGACGGCGCCAGGCGTTCGCGGGCGCCTTCGACCGACTCAAGGACCTGCTGCACCGGCTCGAGACGCCGCGCTTCCGGCGCCGCGTCGAGATCGCGAGCGCGGTCGCGGTCGAGCGCCTGCAGGCGCGGCTGCCGCGCGCGCGGCTGATGCTGGAGGCGCGCGAGCGCACGCTCGAGGCGCTGTCGCCGCGCCGCGTGCTCGAGCGCGGCTACTCGATCACCACCCGCGAGGGAGAGAGCGCGCCGCTGCGCGACGCGGCGGCGGTCGCGGCGGGCGAGCGGCTGCGCACGCAGCTCGCGCTCGGGTCGGTGCGCTCGCTCGCGCTCGGGCACGAGGGCAGGCAGGGGTCGCTGTTCGCGGAATCGGACGAGGAGCGGCCGGGGAGGCGTGATGGCTAAGGAGACTTTCGAGGAGGCGCTCAAGGAGCTGGAGGAGGTCGTCAAGCAGCTCGAGGACCAGAGCGTCGGCCTGGAGGAGGCGCTCAAGCTGTTCGACCGCGGAATGAAGCTCGCGAAGCGCTGCCGCACGCAGCTCGAGGGGGTGGAGCGGCGCGTCGAGCAGCTCCTCGCCGAGGCCGACGCCGGCGAGCAGCCGCCGACGGCGCCGTTCGCGCCGGAGGAGGGCTAGGCGTGGACCTCGCGCCGCTGCTCGCCGCCGAGCGGGCGCGGGTGGACGCGGCGCTCGACCGGCTGCTGCCGGCCGCCGACGCCTGGCCGGAGCGCCTCCACCGCGCGATGCGCTACGCCGTGTTCGGCGGCGGCAAGCGGGTGCGGCCGGTGCTCGCGCTGTTCGCCTGCCGCGCCGCGGGCGGCGACCCGGAGGGCATGGTCGAGGCGGCGAGCGCGCTCGAGCTGGTGCACGCCTACTCGCTCATCCACGACGACCTCCCGGCGCTCGACAACGACACGCTGCGCCGCGGCCGGCCGACCGTGCACGTCGCGTTCGGCGAGCCGCTCGCGATCCTCGCCGGCGACGCGCTCCTCACCGAGGCGTTCGCGGTCCTCGCGGCGCATCCGGGCGGCGAGGCGTGCGCGGCGCGGCGCGCCGCGGCGTGCCGGGTGGTGGCGGAGGCGATCGGCTCGCGCGGCATGGTGGGCGGGCAGGTCGAGGACGTCGAGGCGACCGGCGCGGCGCCCGACGGCGCCCGCCTCGAGCGCATCCACCGCGCCAAGACCGGCGCGCTGATCGCCGCCGCGGTCGAGTTGGGCGCGATCCACGCCGGGCTCGACGCCGCGCGGCGGGCGCCGTTCGCAGAGTTCGGCCTGCGCCTGGGCCTGTGCTTTCAGATCGCGGATGATATCCTCGACGTCACCGGCTCGGCGGCGAGCCTGGGCAAGAGCCCGGGCAAGGACGCCGCCGCAGGCAAGCTGACCTATCCGGCGACCTACGGCCTAGCGGCCGCGCGGTCGCGGCTGGAGGCGCAGGCCGGCGAGGCGGCGCGGGAGGCCGCACAGCTCGAAGGGGGAGAGGGTCCGCTCGGCGCCATGGTCGACTACGTGGCGCGGCGCGACCGCTGAGGCGATGGGCCTGCTCGAGAAGATCGCCGATCCGCACGACCTGCGGCAGCTGCCCGAGGAGGCGCTTCCGGAGGTCGCGGAGGAGCTGCGCCGCTTCCTGCTCGAATCGGTGAGCCAGACCGGCGGGCACCTGGCGTCGGGCCTCGGCGCGCTCGAGCTCACGCTCGCGCTCCACTACGTCTTCGACACCCCGCGCGACCTGCTGGTGTGGGACGTCGGCCACCAGTGCTACCCCCACAAGGTGCTCACCGGGCGCCGCGACCGCTTCCACACCCTGCGCGCCTGGGGCGGGCTGTCCGGCTTCCTCAAGCGCGAGGAGAGCGAGTACGACACGTTCAACGCCGGGCACGCCTCGACCTCGATCTCCGCGGCGCTCGGCATGGCCAAGGCGCGCGACCTCGCCGGCGAGGACTACCGCGTGGTGGCGGTGATCGGCGACGGCGGCCTCACCGGCGGGATGGCGATGGAGGGGCTCAACCAGGCCGGCTACCTCGGCAGCCGGCTGATGATCATCCTCAACGACAACGAGATGTCGATCTCGCCCAACGTCGGCGCGATGCAGGGCTACCTCAACCGCATCCTGCGCGGGCAGCCGTACCGGCGGCTGAAGGACGAGATCGAGAAGGTGCTGCGGGCGATTCCCAAGGTCGGCGAGGGGATGCTCAAGGCGGCCAAGCAGGTCGAGCACATGGCCAAGCAGCTGGTCGTGCCGGGGAGCCTGTTCGAGGAGCTCGGCTTCAAGTACGTCGGCCCGATCAACGGCCACTCCCTGCCGCAGCTGGTCGCGACGTTGCGCCAGTTCCGCGACGCGACCCACCCGGTGCTGGTCCACGTCGTCACGCGCAAGGGCAAGGGCTGGGAGCCGGCCGAGTCGGACCCGGTGTTCTGGCACGGCATCACGCCGTTCTCGGTCGAGACCGGCGAGCTCGCGGCGCGCAAGCCCGGCCCGCCGTCGTACACCAAGGTGTTCGCCCAGACCGTGACGGCGCTGGCGAAGGCCGACCCGCGCGTCGTCGCGATCACCGCGGCGATGCCCGAGGGCACCGGCCTCGACGCGTTCGCCGCCGCGATCCCGGAGCGCTTCTTCGACGTCGGCATCTGCGAGCAGCACGCGGTCACCTTCGCCGCCGGCCTCGCCACCCGCGGGCTGCGGCCGGTGGTGGCGATCTACTCGACGTTCCTGCAGCGCGCCGTCGACCAGATCTTCCACGACGTCTGCCTGATGCGCCTGCCGGTCGTGTTCGCGCTCGACCGCGGCGGCCTGGTCGGGGCGGACGGGCCGACCCACCACGGCGCGTTCGACCTCTCCTACCTGCGCGTGTTCCCGGAGCTGGTGGTGATGGCGCCGAAGGACGAGGACGAGCTGCGCCACATGCTCGCGACCGCGCTCGCGTGCGGGCGCCCGGCGGCGCTGCGCTACCCGCGCGGGAGCGGCTACGGCGTGAGCATGGAGGGGCCGCCGCGCGCGCTCGCGGTCGGGCGGGCCGAGGTGCTGCGCCGCGGCGAGGACGGCGCGATCTGGGCGATCGGCACGATGGCGAGCGAGGCGCTCGCGGCGGGCAAGCGCCTGGCTGCCGAGGGCGGCCCGGACCTCACCGTGGTCAACGCGCGCTTCGTCAAGCCGCTCGACGAGGAGCTGCTCGCCGCGCAGCTGCGGCCCGGCGCGCGGCTGATGACGGTCGAGGAGAACGCGCTCGCCGGCGGGTTCGGCTCCGCGGTGATGGAGGCGGTGGGCCGGCTCGGCGTGCCGGGCGTGACGGTCGAGCGGATCGGCATCCCCGACGAGTACCAGCCGCACGGCGCGCAGGAGACGCTGCGCGCCCGCCTCGACCTCGACGCCGAGGGGATCGCGCGCCGCGCCCGTGCGTTCTTCGCGCTCGCTCCCGGGCCGCGCGCGCTGGCGCACGCTTCGCGCAGCTGACCCGGCCAACGCGCAGCCCGGGGCGGGCGCGCGCCTCGTCACCCCGGCGAGCGTCGGGGCGGAGCCGGCCCGGATTTGGCCGCCGCGTCAATGCCGCCGGTCTCGTCCGCGTCAGCCGGTGGACGCACGCGGCGTTCGAGGTTCCGATCGCGCCCGCGCTGCCTCCGCTGCGAGCTCTCTGTTCGCCACGGTGTAGGTCACGAACTGGACGTGCCCGTTGGTCGACCGCTGTTCGGCTTCGCGCCCACCCGGATACGCACGCTTGACGGTGTCGAAACGGGGATCCTTCGCGTCTCGGAATACGAACGTCACGCCCTTCTCGGCAGGGACCGGGCGAATCGGCAGGAACAGCGCGCGGTCGCGAACGTCGACCCCGTCGAGGTCGGGCACGAGGAAGCGGACGGTGTCGTAGCCGAGCGAGGTATCGGCGTCAGCCAGCAGGTAGATGCGGAACCGCCCGTTCACTCCCGCGGCGTAACGGGCCAGGGTCGTGTAGAAACCAGACCCCGTCGCCAGTTCGTGCGTCACGAAGTACCCCTCCACGTTCGCGATGGCACTCAGCAGGACGATACCCCCGGCGACGCCCACCGCTGCGACCCTGCCGGGTCCGCCGAAGCGCGCGACCAGCGCGCATCGCCCCACGTCCAGCGCGAGCGCCGGGAGCAGCGCGAAGACACCGATCGCCGCCACGAGGCGAGGTGAGAACGCCGCGTCGACGGTCAGCACCGAGCCGAGCAGGAGGGTGAGCCACAGCCAGGCCCCGGCGAGGAACGGACCGGGTCGTCGCCAGGTCGCGCTGACGAGAGCCGCACCGAGAACGAACAGTGCGCCGCTCCAGCGGTCGAGGAGAGGCGCACGCTGTCCATACTGATCGCTCGTCTCCCCTTTCAGATTGAATGCCGCGAGGGTGTTGACGGCCTGACGCACGAGAACGGCGCCGGCGCCGTGTACGCCGTAGGCACCGTACTCGTGCCGCAGGTTCTCGCCGCGCAGCACGAATACCTCCGAAGTGCGCTCGAGCGCTCGGCCGGGGCCCTTCGAATAGGCGACCCCCTGGGGCGCTACGAAGAGCACGGCCCCGAGGCCGGTCATCAGGAAGCCTGCCAGGTGCGTCCGAACGAAACCCCGCTCGGAGGCCGCCCGACGTACGAGGTAGAGCACCATGACGGGGAGGGTCAGGCGGGCCGCGAGGTAAGCGGACAAGGTGAGACCGCAGGCGTAGCCCGCGACGAGAAAGAGCAGCGCCTGGCGGTGGTGCACGGCTTCGAGCAACAGGCAAACGAAGAGCAGACTTGCGAACAGCGCCCCGACGTAGTTGTTCCCGATTCGGCTGTAGTGGACCGCCATCTGACCGAAGCTGAGAAAGGCGGCCGCGAGGAGAGCGGTCCACGAGCCGAAGAGGCGCCGGCCGACGACGAAGAGCAAGCCGATCGACAGCGTGCCTTGGACCGCCGACGCGAGTCGCAGCGCGAGGAGGTTGTCGCCGAGGTTGTCGAGCGCGAGCGCGTAGGGAGCGAACGCCAGCTCGGGCATGCCGTACCATCCGAGCCCGAACAGGTTCTCCCATCGATTCGCCAATAGGTCGCGGGCGGCGAGGCCCACCGCCGCCTCGTCGCCGTGCACCTCGTTCGGCAATCGGCCGAGGTCGACGTAGCGCAGCACGAAGCCGACTGCGAGGCAACCCAGGACGAGGGCGATCTCGATCCAGGCGGGGTGCGTCCGGGGGACAAGCCGGGGGAGGCAGAACGCCAACCCGGTGCCAACCGCCGCGAGGACCAGGCCCGCCAACCAAAAGCCGATCGCGGCCCCCGCCTGACCGTTCGCGACCAGAGCGACGGCGCGCATCACCACGAGCACGCCGATCAGTACCAGGGCGAAGCCAGCGTTTCGCCTCGCCCCTCGTGGGAGGCTCCGCGGCGTGGATCCCGTCCCCGCCGGGTCGGCGGAGTCACGTGAAGGTCCGGTCCTCCTGGCCGCGGCGATGATCGAGCAGACGGCAGCGGCGTAGAGCGCGACGGCGAGCGGGTAGTTCCGCTCGTGAGCGCCGGGTGGGGTCAGAGCGAACTGGGCCGCGAACGCGAGGCCGAGCGACAGGCACCATGCGCTGGCGGGCCGCCCGAGCCAGTCGAGTCCGCCTGGCGCGCGGCTTGACGGGGGCGGCGACTCCGCGGGAAAGGTGGTTGAAGCGCGCTCGTTCACGTGCGCCATCTGCCGCCGGCTCCCGGCTCATTTTGGCATGGCCGACCGCGCCGTCGCCGCGCCCGCGGCTCGCCGTCAAAGGCAGGAGCGGAGCGACCGATTGTGACCGCAGCGCGCCGGGCCTTCGCTCGTCGACCCACCGGATTCTCGCTCACGGACCGCAAACTGGGGCGTTTCCCGTCGTCGAGGTGAGGTGGCGGTCGCGCGAGGGGTTGGCAGACAGCTGCCCGGCCGACGAGGCCGTGACCGCGCGGCGGCGAGGCGACCGCCGGGACCAGACGGCGGGGCGATCAGGCATGGTGCCCGCTCTCCTGCGCCTTGCGCGCGGTGGGAGGCGCGCGGCGGTCGGCCGGTGCCGGGGCGGCGGCATCGCCGGCGACGAGCACGCGGATCGCGTTCGCCTCGCCGTCGGAGACGACGAGCCGCGGGGGACCGGGACGCAGCGCGATGCCGAGCGGCGTGCGCAGCGGCAGGCTGTCGCGGTCGGTCGCGACGGTGTGGAGGAGCCGGCCGTCGGCGGCGTACTCGCGGACCTCGTGCTCGAGCGGCACGGTGAGCCAGATGCTGCCGCCCTCGCCGACCGCGACGAACGGCTCGGAGAACACCGCGCGCCGCCATCCCGGCACCTCGAACCCGCGCACGAACGCGCCGTCGCGCGTGAACACCTGCAGGCGCCCGTTGCTGTTGTCGCAGACGTAGACCAGGCCCGCGGCGTCGACCGCGACGCCCACCGGCTCGCGGAGCCTCCCCGGCGCGTCGCCCAGGCCGCCCCATTCCAGCTCCTTGTCGCCGCCGGCCGAGAACCGCACGACGCGGTTGTTGCCGGTGTCGGCGACGAACACCTTGCCGAGCGCGTCGACGGCGATGCCGCGCGGCGCGAAGAAATTCGCCGCGAACGAGCGGAGGAAGCGCCCGTCGGGGCCGAACACCTGGACGCGGCTGTTCCAGGTGTCGGCCACGTAGACGCTGCGGTCCGGCCCGACCGCGATCCCGCACGGGTCGCGGAACTCGCCCTGGCCGCTGCCGAGCCGCCCCCACGCGCGCACCGGCTTGAGGTCGGGGCCGAATTCCTGGACCCGGTCATTGCCGAAGTCGCAGACGTAGAGGTTGCCGGCGGCCCCGGCGGCGATGCCGCGCGGCTGGCGGAGCAGGCCTGCGGGCTCCTGCGCCGGTACGGCTGCTTCGGGTGGCGCGGCAGCTGGGGAGGGTGGCGGGACGTCCTCGATCGTCGGCGTCGGCGCGCCCGCGGCGAGCGCGCTCCTGACCGCGAAGATCGTGACGCCCGGGTTCTCGTACGCCACGGTGAGGAGGTCGGTCCAGCGCCTGAACCGCCCCGGCATGGTCTCGTCGTAGGTGCGGCGCTCGAGCTGGCCGGCGAAGACGAACGCCACGCCGTAGCGGCGCAACGCCGCCGCCACCCGCGGCTCGTCGGTCGAGCCGTAGATGGTGGCGAGGTCGGCCTTGCGCCGTTCGATCTCGATCCAGGTGTGGCCGCGCTGGTAGACGTGGTAGTCCCACCCCAGCACGATCGGCAGGCCGGTGTTCATGCTGACGCGGCTGTAGTCCTGATACGACGGACCCCACGCCTCGCACAGCACCGGCGCGCCGGAGATCTCGCGGTTGAGCCAGTCGAAGGCGGCGAGCTCGAACGGGTCGCGGCGCTGCAGGTAGGCGGTGCCGTCGAGGGTGAAGCGCGGCCCGTCCGCCCGTCGCGGCCGCTGGGCGCCGACCGCCGCCGAGACGGCGGTGAACGCCGCCAGCCCGGCAGCGACCCAGCCGGCGCCGCGCCAGACCCACATGCCGGGCGAGGCCTCGCGGCGGCGCCGGAGCAGCTCGACGGCGACGGCGGCGGCGGCGAGGCCGAGCAGGAGCCAGGCGTCGAGGTAGAACTTGAACACGGTGTTCATGCGGTCCCAGACGAACACCAGCTCGCAGCCCGCCGTGAGCGCGAACGCGAACGCCGCGAGCGCGACCGGCATGCGCGCGCGCTCCGGCACCCGGCGGTGGAGCGCGAGGCAGAAGCCGATCGTCGCGAGCGCCGTCGCGAACGCGCGCACCGAGAGCGCTTGGTGCGGTCGCAGCAGGAGCAGCGAGCGGAGGTCGAACAGCATGACCACGAGGGCGGCGGCCATCGCGAGGAGCGCGAGCCGCTGGCCGGCGCTCGCCCTCGCGCCGCCGGTCATCGCGTGGCGCCAGAGGACGAGCATGAACGGTACGAGCACGACGAGGAAGGTGCCGAAGATCGTGAGGAAGTCGAACGGCCTCGCGTACGGCCCGACCTCCCAGCCCCACTGCCGCGGCGGCGGCGCGAAGTGGCGCCAGAACGGCGCGAACGCCAGCCAGGCGCCGCCACCGACAGCCACGGCGGGCAGGATCAGCCGGCCCAGGAACGTCCAGAGCGCCGCGCCCGGGCCGCGCCCGCGGCTGCATGCGAGCCAGTCGATGCCGAGCAGCACGACGAGCAGCGCGGCGTAGGTCGGCATGCTCCAGCCGTTGGTCACCGCGGTCGCGCCGAGCAGCAGCGCGGCGAGGGCGAGCAGCGCCGGCGCCGCGGCGGCCCGTGGCCGGTCCGGGTCGGCGCGCCCGACCCAGAGCAGCAGGACGCCGACGAATGCGATCGCCCAGGGCATCGCCAGCACGTGCGCGTGGAGGTCGGCGAAGACGAAGCTCCAGAACGGGTACTCGTTGATGGTGTTGGGGATCACCCGCGAGGTCGCCCAGAAGTAGTCGAAGTTGACGGCGTGGCGGGAGAGCAGCTCGCGGAGCCCGGAGAGGTTGCCGAGGAGCTCGGTGAGCACCACCGCGGCGACCCCGGTCCGCCAGCCGCCGCCGAGCACCGAGCCGGCCGCGAGCAGCGCCGCGGCGGTGAGCCCGGCGCCGACCGCGATGCCGAGGTTGAACATCACCGCGGGGTCGATGGCGAGCGTCTTGCCGATCGCCGCGACGAGGAAGTGGCCGAAGTAGGTGTAGTTGAGCGTCGAGCCGGCGAACCACGGCTCCGGCGGCGGCAGCGCCGAGACGCGGTAGAGCGTGTTGAGGAAGGCGAAGTCCATCGGCTTCTCGCCCCACGTCACCTCGGGGTTGAGCAGGCGAATGCCGAGGAACACCCCGAACGCGCCCCAGAACACCAGCTCCGCGACCAGGAAGTCCCGTGACGGCAGCGGCGGGCGCGTCGCGCGTCGCGCGGCGAGCCAGCCCGCCGCCAGCAGCACGCCGGTGGTGAGGAGCAGCGCCGGGCGGGCGAAGCCGAGCCAGCCGAGGCTCGCGCCCAGCCACGGCAGGTAGGCGAACAGCAGCAGGCCGACCACCTTCGCGAGGGCGGGCAGGCCGGGCCGCGGCGGCAGCACGGCGCGCAGGAGGGCGAGCGCCGCGAAACCGAGGAGCTCGACCAGCACGACGCAGAGCGCGGTCGCCGCGAGCGACGAGCGGGTCATCGTCCGGGTCGGGCCGGGCGGGCCGCCGGCGTGAGCGAGCAGGAGGTCGTCGCGGGAAAGCCGGCGTCCGGGCGGGCCGTCGACGATCGCGGCCTCGATCGCCTCCGCCGAGAGGTGCCCGGTGTTGCGAAAGAACAGCGCCTTCGGGTGGTCGTAGACGCTGAACGACTCGTCCGCGAGCTCGTCCGGCAGCTCGACCCCGAGCAGCCGCGGGCGCGAGGTGACGTCCTTGACCAGCGTGAAGCCGAGCTCGCCCGCGAACAGGCGGTAGAAGTAGCGCGAGGTGAGCGGGAACTTGGCCGGCGCGCGCGTCACCGCGCCGTAGAGGCGCTTGGTCTGGAACACCACCCAGTCGGAGGAGGCGAGCCCGGCGGAGAGGCTGGCGACCTTCTCCGGCGAGTCCGGCTCGTAGTAGGCAAAGTCACGCACCCGGTAGTTGGCGGTGGACCGGCCGGGAAGCGGCAGCGGGAACCCCTCGTCCCAGTCCTGCGACAGCACGCGGCTGCCGTACGAGACGTTCTGGTAGAACCAATCCGACGCGGTCACGGTGGCGTGCGGGCGGGCGTAGATCGTCAGGAAGGCGAGGAGGTAGAGGGCCGAGGTCGCGACCACGCCGCCGCGGACGATGGCCCCGGCCCGCGAGCGCGCCGCCCAGCGCGCCATCGCGACGCCGCCCCAGAGGACGAGGATCGGGTAGAGCGGCAGCAGGTAGCGAAGGAACTTCACGTCGAACGAGAACGTGATCGCAGCGAACGGGACGACCCAGGCGAGCAGCACCCATTCCGCCGGCGCGATCCGGCGCGGCCGGGCGAGCAGCGCGAGCGTGCCGGCGAGGGCGGCGAGGCCGAGCGGCGGGCCCATCCCCCACGCCACCAGCTGGCCGAGGTCGTAGCCGACCTTCGTGACGCCGACGTACTGGTTCGTGTACGGCATCAGCCCGGCGTGGCGCACCATCGCGCTCTGCTCGAGGATGTCGTGCAGGTAGGCGCGCGAGTCGAGCAGCGCATATGGCTCGCCGGCGACGAACGCGACCGCGGCGAGCAGCAGCGCGAGCGCGAGCCCGCGCGGCGCGCGCCGGCGGCCGCCGTCGCGCCGCCAGTCGAACGCCGCCGCCAGCGCCAGCGGCAGGAACAGCGGCAGCGCGCTGAACTTCGTCGCGGCCGCGAAGCCGAGCGCGAGGCCGGCCACGGCGTAGTCGCGCCCGCGCCCGCGCGCGGCGACCGCGGTCATCGCGGCGAGCGCGGCGAGGACCAGGAAGGCGAGCGGCACGTCGGTGGTGGCGAAGTGCGAGTTCTGCACGTGGAGCACGGTGATCGACAGCAGCCCGCCGGCGAGCAGGCCGATCCCCTCGCCGTAGAGCCGGCGGCCGAGCAGGGCGAGCAGCGCGACGGTCGCGGCGCCCCACAGCGCCGAGAGGGCGCGCCCGCCGAACACCGCGGCGTCGTACGAGCCGAACCAGGGCTTGACGTTGGCGAGGGCAGAGGTGGCGAGCTTGGTGACGTAGATCGGGAACGAGCCGTAGGCGAAGAAGTGCGGGTTCCACTGCCAGGGGCGGATCGAGAGCTGGTGCACCGCCTCGGCGATGCGGCGCTCGTCGGGGTGGAAGAAGTGGCCGCCGTCCCAGTCGAGGCCGTAGAGCCGGATGAGGCAGGAGAAGACGAACAGCGCGGCGAGCTGCCAGCGGAAGCGGGCCGACGCGCCTCCCATCGCCGGGGTCAGAGGCCGCGCACCGGCGACTCCGAGCCCGCCGCCGCGCGCTCCGCCGCGGCGCCGCCGGCCGCCTGCTGCCGCAGGTAGTCGTCGAACAGCCGGCCCCAGGGTGAGGAGCGGACGAACTCGCGGACGCGGCGTCGGCCGAACACCGGGTACCACAGGTAGTCGTGGTAGAGGTACGACCCGGCGACGAACACGTTCACGAGCGGGGTGTGGAAGAACAGCTTCTGCACCGCCTTGAGCGGCCCGAACCAGAGCACGTCGCCGACCCGGCTGGCGAGGTTGTCGCCGACCGAGAAGTGCCAGTTCTCGGCGCCGAGCGCGGGCTCGCCGACGAGCTCGATCTCGCGCGGGTCGGCGCAGCCGAGGCCGCGCTCGTGCGCGAGCGCGAGGTAGCGGATCGACAGCGGGTCGAAGCCCATCAGCTTCGCGGCGACGGCGTCGACCGCCACCTGGTCGGCGGCGGCGAGCAGCACGTCCTTCTGCACCGGTCGCATCGTGCGCGGGCCCGGTCCGTCGCCGACCGTGGTGCCGTCCATCACCGCGAACAGGCCGGTGTGGATCTCCTTCTGGATCGTGAGCAGGTCGACGAGCGTCTCGTGGATCCAGGTGTGGGTGTAGTGGCGGCGGGTCGCGAGCAGGCCGCCGAACGCGTTCTTCATCGCGCCGGTGGTGGTGGTGTAGATGTGGCACTTCACCGTCGGCAGATGGACGATGTTGGTGCCGAGGAAGAACTCCGGGATGTGGATGCCGTGCGGGAAGACGCGCGGCAGCGCCAGCATCTTGCCCTTGGGCTCGTAGCGCACCCACTTGAGGTCCCAGTCGAAGCAGTTGTAGCGCACCGGCACGCCGTGGCGGGCAAGGACGCCGACGTAGCCGTTGAGCCGCTCGCCCTTCTTCGGGTCGGTCACCACGGTGTTGTTCTGCACGCACACGAGGTCGGTGAACCCCGCACCGCGGAGGGCGAGGATCGTGCCCTCGAGCTGCCACGGCGTGGTGTTCGCCGCCGGGTACGGGAAGTGCCACGAGATGTTGTCCTTGAGGATGGTGGTGGCGCCCGCGCGGAGCCCCTCGCGGACTCCGGCCAGCTCGACCAGCCGGCCGAGGTCGGCGAGGACGGTCGCGGGACGGGTGCGGAGAACGGCGACGCGGCTCTTCATGCGCCTCTGCCCACGGCGTAGACGATACACCCGGCCAGGGCGGCCCACGCCAGCACGCTCGCCAGCAGCGGGCGGTCGCCCACCAGCGCCGCGGTGGGGTCCTGCGACCCCGCCCGGGTGAGCAGGAAGAGGTAGCGCAGGATGCCGAACAGCACGATCGGCGTGGTGAGCAGCAGGGCGCGGGAGTTGTGGATCTTGGCGGTGGTCTCCGGCGCCACGGTGTAGAGCACGTAGGCCAGCAGCGTGCCGCCCGCGAGCAGCGTCACCGACTCGGTGAGGAACGCGGCTGGGTAGCGCGGCGTGCGCGCCGACGGGTGCTCGACCTCGGGCACGCGCTTGCCGAACGCCAGCAGCAGCGCGAGCAGGAAGCCGCAGATCAGGAGCCAGTGCGAGATCGGCACCGCGATCGCGAGCGCGCCGGCCACCAGCCGCACCACGAAGCCGGCGGCGAGCACCATCGCCTCGAGCACCGGGACGGTTTTGAGCCCCAGCGAGTACAACAAGCTGAGGCAGAGGTAGCCGGCGAGCGTGACCAGCACCGGCAGGCCGAGCCAGACCGCGATCGCGATCGCGGCAGCCATCAGCAGCGCGGCGAGGACGAGCGCGTGCCCGACCGCCAGCTCGCCGGCGGCGACCGGGCGCTTCGACTTGACCGGATCGAGCCGGTCGGCCTCGCGGTCGAGCACGTCGTTGATCAGGTAGCCGCCGGAGGCGGCGAGGCAGAACACCGCCGCCGCGGCGCCGACCCGGAGCAGCGCCGGCGGGTCGAATGCGTGACCGGAGAACAGTGCGGGCGCGACCACGAACCCGTTCTTGAGCCAATGCCGGGGGCGCATTGCCCGCACGCAGGTTCCGAGCCGAAGTGCCGCCATCGCGCCCGCAATGCTAGCATCGCGGTCCAATGACCGGCAGTCACTGGGTCCCGACGTTGGCCCGGTATCGGCGCATCGTCGCCGCACCCGCGGCGTTCACCGCCTTGACCGCCCTCTATGTCGTGTTGAACATCTGGCTCGTAGCCCCAGATCTCGGCCCCGGACTCTCTGATTTCACGTACTATCATTTGGCGAGCCGGGCCGTCCTCGGCGGTCAGAGCCCGTACACGCTCCCAAACCACATCAATCCGCCGTTGCTCTCGTTCCTGATGCTTCCCTTCGCGCTGCTCCCGTATCAGGTCGCCCGTTGGGCATGGTTCGCAATCAGCCATCTGCTCATTGTCGTGGCCGCGGTCTGGACTTCGCGGGCGCTCGGGGCCGATCGCACGGCGGCGCTCTCCGTCGCCGCCGTGTGGGCTTGTGCCGGGTCGGTCGCGATCAACCTCAGGTCGGGCCAGATCAATCCGCTTCTGCTCCTGCTCCTGTGCATGGCGATCTGGCCAGCGCAGCGGGGAGGCTGGACTCGGCCGGTGGCGATCGGCGTCGCGGCCGCGATCAAGGTATTCCCGGGTATCGTCGCGATTGGCGATGGCCTGGCAGGGAGACTGCGCGGCTTCTTGCGCTCGACCGTAGCCGTGGCGGGCTGTCTTGCGATTCCGACGGGCGCAGTGGCGCTGCTGCTGTCGGGACCCGTCTGGCCAACCCGGGCCGGATTCTGGGCAGGCACACCCGGTGTCCTCAACTGCTCGGTGCCGGGGTTCGTGTTGCGGCTCCTCGACCCACCGACGACCGGCCAACGGCTGCCGACCAACTGGCTCGCCGGGCACAACACGGAGATGATGCGATTGCCTGCAGAGCACGCCGCGATCTCCGTGGCCGTGTCAGCCGTGTTGCTGCTCGTCGGAGTCACGATGGTGTGGCTGGTGCTCCGTAGGAGCAGCCCGGACGTGAGTCTGGCGGGGCTCGAGTGGACCCTTGTCGCGCTCGCGCTCGCGGCGGCTCCGGTCGCGTGGGAGCACTACCAGATTCTCCTGTTGCCGGGAGTTGCGAGGCTCGCCTGCGGCCTGTCGCGCCGCCGGGCGTGGGTGGAAATGGCGGTCCTCGCTCTCGCGTTCGTCGCCGTGAACTGGCTCGATCCACTCGCCCGCGGTGTTTACCTGCGTCATTACGGGCGGATGGCCGGGCCGGCCGCGATCGTCTGGCCGCTCGTGGGGATGGCCCCGGCCGGGTCGGTGGCGTTGTTCGTCCTTCACCTACGGCACATCGAGTGGCCGCTCGCGTTTGGACGACGGAACCTCGCTAGCGCCCCGCCGTGAGGAACCTCGCTGGGAGGCGTGCCGCGGGCGGTCCGTGCGAACGGCCGATTGCCTTCAGCGCGATTGTGTCCGCGGAGCGTCGGCGCGAAGCTCGTAGATCCAGATGTCGCTGTCGGCGAATCCGGCCACGAGCCGGCTCCGCGCGGCAAACTGGACGTCGGCGTTCCTGAACGGGAGCACGACGAAGCGAACCCCAAGTGCCGGCATCAGGTCGCTCGCCGGGTTGAGACCCACCGCGTACCCGTCTGACGCGGTGAGGGTGAAGCTGGCGCGAGGACTGTCGCGGACCTCGAACGCGACGTGCGCGTAGCGGTTGTACACGCCCTTGTTCGCCCCCTCGGGGTCGAGGATCCGCAGGTCGCGCAGAGGTGGGACCACCTTGGTGCCGTTCAGCACAGGCGCCCCAGTTGCCTTGAGGTAGTCAGCGAGGGCGGGGTGGCCGTACGCGACCCAGCGCGCCCCAGGAGCCTGCCCGGTCAGCGCCGACACCTCGTGGGAGAGGCGGGTGCCGGTCAGCGGACGCAGGCCACGGGTCACCGGGTTGACCAGCCCGTACGCGATCAGGTTTGGGGCGAGAATGCAGGCGGCAAACCGCGGAGCGCTGCGACGGATGAGGAGCACCGCCGCGGCGGAGCCGGCGAGCGTCGCGAGGCACGCCTGCGGTGCGCGCAGGAACCCGTGCATCGCGTGGTTGGCCCAGAGCGTGAAGGCGCCCAGCACCGCCACGACCATCGCGACGAGGGCGACCATCGAGCCGGCACGGAACCGCTGTTGGCGCTCGCGTCTCACGGCCGACAGCCAGACGCAGCACAGGAGGATACTCGCGAGTCCGAGCCCGAGCAGCGCGCGCCGGCCCGGGACGAAGCGAAAGCCGGTCAGCGTCGCGAGCGCACGCGGCCACCCAAGCCATGCCCACGCGGCCAGTGCCAGGGTGTAGACGACAAGCCCGAGCTGGAGCGCGGAGACGCGTTTCCGCGTCGCCAGCCGGGCGCCGAGGAGCGCGGCCGGAATCGGGAAGAGCAGGACGAAATTGCTCGCCTCGCAGACGTTTCCCCATCCCTGCGGAAACGAACCCTGAGACATGAAGAACCCATAGAGCCCGCCGAACAGCTCCGCCAACCCCAAATCGCCGCCCGAGGAAGCCCGGCCGCCCGGATAGGAGGTCGCGCGGACCATCGCCAACGTCGAAGCAGTGTCGTGAAGCCAGGCGAGGGACAGGGCGACGATCGCGATCGCGGCGATGGCGATGATCCCACGGCGGTTCGTGGTCACCGATGGCCGGCGCACGCGTCTTGTGTCGAGCCGTCTGCCGATGACGATCACCGCCCCCAGGTAGAGCAGTGGGATCTGAAACGGCGGGTAGCAACAGGTCGCGAAGCCCACGAATGCCACGACGAAGATCCCGGACATGGCGACCAAAGCGCCGCGACTGCCGGACTCGGCCATGCCGCACGCGGCCGCCGTCATCAGGCAGAAGCAGCCGACCATTTCCGGCATCATCGTCGGCGTCGAGTACCACCATTGGACGAAACCCGACGACGCGACCCACGTCGCCGCGAACACGGAGACCCAGAAGTCGCCGCCGGTCAGCAGCATCGACAACCACAGCACGCCGCCCCCGAGCAGCAGGAGCTTCATGTTCCAGTAGAAGGCGAAGGCGTGCTCCGGGTCGACGAGGAAGAAGCCCCAGTACTGCGGTCGGAACAGCATCGACCAATGCTCGACGGGGACATTGGTGACCAGCGGCACGCGCTCGGGCCCCCAGCTCTGGTTCTCCGGCGACAGGCGCGCCGGCTGGTTGAGTTGGCTCATGATCTCGGGCGTGGTCACCGAGTACTCGTCGATGCGGATCAACTTCGGAGCGCCCAGCAGCGTGTCACCCGCGAGGGCGTCCTCGCGTGTCAGCCGATTCCAGCTGCCGATCGACGAGCCGCTCAGCTTGAGCGAACTCGCGGTCACGACGAGGACGGCCATCGCGCCGAGCAGTATCAGAACCCTGCGGTCTAACCGACGGCCGCCGGTGTTCTCGTTGTCGGGCACCGCGGGATGCTGACATCCGCCGCGGTCGTCGTCAAACCGCGAGACGGTTGGCGGGTATCGCCACCTATGGGCGAGAGGCCTTCCTGGCAGCGCGCCGCTGGGCCGCGAGGCCGGAGCACCGGGTGCTAGCATCGGCCGTGGCCAAGCCCCGCCTGCGACTCGATCAGCTCCTGGTCGAGCGCGGCTTCGCGCCGACCCGCACGCGGGCGCAGAGCCTCATCCTCGCCGGGGTGGTGCGCGTCGAAGGCGCGGTCGCCGACAAGCCGGGGCGGGCCGTCGCCCCCGACGCGGCGGTCGAAGTGGTCGCGCCCGACCACCCCTGGGTCTCGCGCGGCGGCGTCAAGCTCGCGGCCGCGCTCGAGGCGTTCGAGATCTCGCCGGCGGGGAAGCGCTGCCTCGACGTCGGCGCCTCGACCGGCGGCTTCACCCACGTGCTGCTGGAGGGCGGGGCGGCGCAGGTGGTGGCGCTCGACGTCGGACGCGGCCAGCTCGACTGGCGCCTCCGCAACGACTCCCGCGTCGTGGTGGTGGAGGGCGTCAACGCCCGCCACCTCACCCCGGCTCAAGTGCCGGGACCGTTCGAGCTGATCACGGTCGACGTGTCGTTCATCTCGCTCCGCCTCGTGCTCCCGCCGCTGGCGCTGCTCCTGGCCGCGTCGGGCGACCTGGTCGCGCTGGTGAAGCCGCAGTTCGAGGCCGGCCGCGAGCACGTCGCCCGGGGCGGGGTGGTGCGCGACGATGCCGTCCGCGAGGAGGCGATCGTGCGCACGCTCGCCGCCGCCGCGCAGTCGGGCCTCCTCTGTCGCGGTCGCCTCACCTCGCCGATCGCGGGCCCGGCGGGGAACCGCGAGGAGCTCGTCCACCTGCGCCGAGCCACTTGAGAGAGACTGAGTTGCGATCGAGCCATGAGGGCGATCCGACAAGAAGGAGCGCCCCATCGCGACGTCGCCTCGTCTCGCGATCGTACTGCCGCTCCTCTCGGCAGCACCCGCCGGGTGGACCCAGCCGCGCGGCCTCGGGCCGGCGGCCGCGTTCGTTGCCGGCCTGCCCCGCCGCGCGCTCGACCAGCTCCCGCCGGAGGTGATCGACGGGCTGTTGCGCGGGGCGATCCCGGTCGCGGAAGTGGCGGTCCAGCCCGGCCTCGCGCCCGGCCAGTCCCCGGCCGACGACCGAATCGGACGCGCGATGAGCCCGACCGCCGACGGCTCCGGACTTTCGAGCCAGGAGTGCCTGAGCAGGGAGATGCTCGACGCCGTCCCGGTGACGCACTGGGTGTCGCACTACGACCGCGTTCCCGGCACGATCAACGACGACCACGTCGGCGAGGCGGGGATCGACGGGACCGCCTCCGCCAAGGCGCTCTCGAGCCAGCTCGGCGTAGCCTACGTCTCCCCCGCCTATTACCCGAGCCTCGCCGTCGACACCCTCCGGAGCCACTACTACGACGCCACGAGCTGCACCTACGGC
>DATIYW010000172.1:0-2776 GCA_035517415.1 Thermoanaerobaculaceae bacterium | reverse complement strand
CGCCCGCCGGCGCTCTCGACGTCGTTCGCCGGCCGGACCCCGCTCCGGCTGCGACGGTGCGCCTGCATCAGGTAGACGTGCGGGAAGTCGAGCCCCTTCGCCTTGTGGATCGTCATCACCCGCACCGCGTCCTCGGCCGAGGCGAGTGGACGCCCCTCCTCGGCCTCGGTCGCCTCCGCGACCGCGACGCGCAGCGCGCGGAGCACCGCCTGGAGGTCGTCGCCCGCCTCCATCGCCGCGAGCAGCGAGCGGAAGAAGCGGTCGAGGTTGGCGACGCGGTAGGCCCCGACGCTCCGCGCCGACTCGCTCGCCTCGAACAGCGTCGCGGTCCGCAGCCGCTCGACGAACTCCGCGGCCGGCTCGCGCTCGAACGCCTCGCGCAGCTCGGCGAGATGCGCGAGGAACTCGGTCAGGTTGCGCTCCCAGCCGCGCACCCGCTCGAGGCCCGGGACGTCCGCCGGGAGCGCCGCGGCGACGGCGGCGGCGTCGGCCGAGAGGCGTTGCAACACCGCCGCGTCGGGCCGCGACAGCCCGCTCGCCCGGTCCGCGAGGCCGCGCTCCCAGAGCGGGATCAACGCCGCGTCCGGGACGCCGACGATGCTCGAGCGCAGGACGGTGAGGAGCGCGAGGTGGTCGCCGGGATCGAGCACCGCGCGCACCAGCGCGGAGGCCTCGATCACCTCGCGGCGGCGGTAGTACGAGCGGTCGCGCTCCACCACGTATGGCACGCCCGCCTCGCGGAACGCCTGCAGGTAGACGTCGAGGTCGCCGGTGCTGCGCAGCAGGACCGCCGCTTCGCGCCACATCGCGCCGGTCCGGTGCAGCGCGCCGAGGTCGAGCGCGAGAGCGCGCGCCTCCAGCTCGACGGCGTCCTGCGCGCTCGTCGCCTCCGGCCGCCCCGCCGCGATCTCGTCCGCCGCCCAGGAGATCCAGTGCTCCACCGGAGCGAGCCCCGGCGGCAGGGGCGGGCGCCCCGACGCCGGAGGGGGCGAGGGCAGGAGCGGCTGGAACTCCGGCTGCACGCCCGGCTCGCGCACCATCACCGGCGCCAGCACGCGCTCGACCTCGGCGAGGATCTCGGGGTCGGAGCGGAAGTTGACGACCAGGCTCAGCACCTCGCCGCCGGCCTCGCCCACCGCGGCGAGGAACGTCTCGTATGCCTCGAGGTCGGCGCTGCGCCAACCGTAGATCGACTGCTTGGGGTCGCCGATCAGGAACAGGCCGGGGCGCTCGGCGGGGTCGCCGTCGAGCGCGAGCAGGCGCAGGATCTCGCACTGCCGCACGTCGGTGTCCTGGAACTCGTCGACGAGCAGCTGCGCGATGCCGGCACGGACCGCGCGCCGCACCGACGGGTGCCGCACCAGCAGCTCGTGGGCGTCGGCGAGCAGCGCCGCGAACGTCTCGGCGCCGCGCGCGCGCATGCGGGCGTGGACCTCGCCGAGCAGCGGGCTGAGCGCCTCCCAGGCGAGGCGGAGCAGCGCCGGGTCGAGGCGGTCGAGGTGGCCGACCAGGCCGGCGAGCGCGCCGCACGCCCGCATCACCGCGTCCTCGACCGGGGCGAGGCGCTCCTCCTCGGCGTTGCCGAATGCGCCCTTGCGCCACTTGCCGAGGTGCGCGACGAGCGCCGGCGGCAGCGCCGCCTGGACCGCGGCCGCGATCGCCTCGAGCGGGCCGTCAGGGCACCCGGCGAGCGACGCCGCCGCCGCGGCGAGCTTGGCGGCGTTCGAGGAGCGGCGCAGGTCCGCGACGCGCTCCGCGACGAGCGAGCGCAGCTCGTCGGCACGCCGGCGCACCTCGGCGGCGAGCTCCGCCACCGCCCGCGGGTCGGCCGGATCGCCGGAGAGCGCCGCCGCCGGCACCGCCCGCGCCGCGAGCAGCTCGAGCGAGGCGGCCGTCTCGGCCGGGCCGCGGCCGAGCGCGGCGAGGGTGACGAGCGGGTGCCGCCGGCCCTGGCGGAGCGCCGCGGCGAAGGCGTTCCCCACCACCTCCTGCACCACCGCCGCCAGCACCTGGCCGTCCGCGTCGACGCTGAAGCCCGGGCGCACCCCCGCCTCGAGCGGCGCGCCGGCGAGCATGCGGCGGCAGAACGCGTGGATCGTCGCCACCACCAGGTGGTCGAGGGCGACGAGCAGCGCCGCGGCGCGCGGCCTCGCCTGCTCGCCCGCCGCCGCGACGACCTCGGAGCGGAGGCCGACCGGCAGCTCGCCCTTGCCGATCGCGTCGAGCGCCCGCGCGATCCGGTCCGCCATCTCCGCCGCCGCGGCCTCGGTGAAGGTGATCGCGACCACGCCCTCGAGCACCTGCGCCGCGATCCGCTCCGCGGGCACGGCCCCGCCCCGCCCGGCGCGCGCCGCCGCCGCGCCCAGCTCGGTCTCGGCGCGGCGCCACCCCGGGCCGAGGCACCAGGCGAGCACGCGCGCCACAAGCGTGGCGGTCTTGCCGGTCCCGGCGCCGGCCTCGAGCACCAGCGGCCGGTCGAACTCGGTCTGAGAGCGGGCACGCGCCTGGGCGTCGGCCTCGCGCAGCGCGTCGAGTTCGGCGTCGCGCCTCATCCCGCCTCCGCCTCGGGCTCGCGCTTGACGCCGAGCCGCCACATCGCCGCCAGCGCCGCCTCGGCCGGGGTGCGCATCCCGTCGCCATCCGCGGCCCAGCGGGCGAGGCGCCGGCGCGCCGCGCTGTCGCCGCGCACGCACGCCTCGCGCACTTCGCACCACCGGCAGGTCGGCGGCTCCTCGCCCCCGCCCGGGACCTCGAGGCGCGGGAACAGCGCGCCGAG
>DATIYW010000171.1:0-4330 GCA_035517415.1 Thermoanaerobaculaceae bacterium | reverse complement strand
TCTTGATCTCGTAGAACTTGCGCAGGTTGGCGCCGGGAAAGACCGTATTCCCCTTGACCGTCAGCTCGCCCATGCGGAACTTCTTCCCCTCCTGCACGGGGACTACGATCACCATGCGGAACTTCTTGTCCTTCTGGGTCTTCCCGGCGGGGTTGCGGGCGATCAGCTCGACCTTCGGCTCGCCGACCACGATGTCCTTGTAGCCGTGGTTCATGTAGTACTTCTTCAGGTTCTCGGAGTCCTCGCCCCACGACTCCTTGCTCCAGATCAGCTTCTTGCCGAACAGGTGGAGGAGGCCCTTCTGCTTCAGCTTCTTGAGCGCGGTGCGGAGCTGCCGGTCGCTGAAGATCTTGTTCCCCTCGAAGCGGATCTCGCCGATCTTGACCTTCGCGCCCTCGTCGATCTGGAACGTCACCTTCTTGAGGTTCGGCCCGGCGTCGGTGACCACCGGCTCGACGGTCGCGCTCGCGTACCCCTCCTTGGCGTACACCTCCAGGATCCCCTGCTTGAGCCGCTGCAGCTCGGAGGTGCGCAGCGGCACGTTGCGCTTGAGCGAGATGTTGGCGGTGTCGAGCTTCTCCTTGATCGAGCTGTTGGAGAGCTTCTTGTTGCCGGAGAACCCGAACTCGGTGACCTTGGGCCGCTCCTTGACCGTGACGATGACGCGCACCTTCCCCGGCGCGATGTCCTCGGCCTCGACCTTGAGGTCCTCGACCAGGCCCGAGTCCCAGAAGCGGCGGAAGTTCTTGGCGATCGCGTCGGCGTCGTAGGGGTCGCCCTTGGAGACGCCGAGGTAGTACTCGACGGTGTCGGCCGTGATCGTGGTGCCGCCGACGACCTTCACCTCGGCGACCACCGGTCCGGCCGGCTCGGTTGCCGCGCCCGCCACCATCGTCACGAGGAGGAGGAGGATCGCCGGCGCTACGGCTCGCACACACCCTCCCGCGCACCCACCACCAACCGCTCCCCGTCCACGCGCGCTTGGAGGGTGTCATCGGCTGCGTGCCGATGGGCGATCAGATAGTCGGAGACCGCGTCCTCGAGAAACCGCTGCACCGCCCGGCGGAGCGGCCGGGCGCCCGCCGCCGCGTCGCCGCCGGCGTGCGAGAGCAGCCACTCGACGGCGTCGTCCGGGACCTCGAGCGTGATGCCGCGTCCGGCGAGGTGGCTGACCACGTCCCCGACGAGGAGGCGGGCGACGCCGCGCAGCTGCTCCTGCTGCAGCGGGTGGAACACGACGATGTCGTCGAGCCGGTTGAGGAACTCGGGCGAGAAGTGCCGGCGCAGCTCGCGCATCACCGTCTCGCGGATCTCCGCCAGCGACGGCCCGGCGTTCTTGCCGCCGAAGCCGACCTGGGCGGAGCCGGCGAGGAGGTCGCGGGTGCCGACGTTGGAGGTCATGACGATGAGGGCGTTCTTGAAGTCCACCTGGTCGCCGTAGGCGTCGGTGAGGATGCCGTCCTCGAGGATCTGCAGCAGCAGGTTCGCCACGTCCGGATGCGACTTCTCGATCTCGTCGAGGAGGATGACGGAGTACGGCTGGCGCCGCACCCGCTCGGTGAGCTGCCCGCCCTCCTCGAAGCCGACGTACCCGGGCGGCGAGCCGATCAGCTTGGAGACCGCGTGCTTCTCCATGTACTCGGACATGTCGAAGCGGACGAGCGCCTTCTCCGACTGGAACAGGAAGCGGGCGAGCTGGCGGGCGACCTCGGTCTTGCCGACCCCGGACGGGCCGAGGAAGAGGAACGAGCCGATCGGCCGCTGGCCGCGCGTGACGCCCAGGCGCGAGCGGCGGATCGAGCGCGAGATCGCCGAGATCGCCTCCTGCTGGCCGACGATGCGCTGGCGGAGGATCTCCTCCATCCGCACCAGCCGCTCCGCCTCGTCCTCGCGCAGCGTCGTGATCGGGATCCCGGTCCACGACGCGATCACCTCCTCGACGTGCCCGCGCCCCACCTCCGCCGGCGGCTCGTGCGGCGGGTGGGTCTGCGACAGGCGCTTGATCTCGCCGCGCAGCCCCAGCTCGCGTTCGCGCAGCCGCACCGCGCCCTCGAAGTCCTTCGCCGAGATCGCGCGCTTCATCTCGCGCACCACCCGGCTCGCCTCGCCCTGCATCTGCCGCAGCTGCTCGGTCGAGGCCGCGCCCTGGAGCTTGACGCGCGCCCCGGCCTCGTCGAGCACGTCGATCGCCTTGTCGGGGAAGAAGCGGTCGGTGATGTAGCGCCCCGCCTGCTCGACCGCGGCGCGCAGCGCGTCGTCGGTGTAGCGGACGTGGTGGAACTCCTCGTAGCGCTCGCGCACGCCCTCGAGGATCTGCAGCGTGGCGGCCTCGTCCGGCGGCTGCACCACCACCGGCTGGAAGCGGCGCGAGAGCGAGCGGTCCTTCTCGATGTACTTGCGGTACTCCTTGAGCGTCGTCGCCCCGACGCAGGTGACCTCGCCGCGCGAGAGCGCCGGCTTGAGGATGTTGGCGGCGTCGAGCGAGCCCTCCGCCGAGCCCGCCCCGATCAACACGTGGAGCTCGTCGATGAAGACGATGATCTCGGGGTTCTCCTTGAGCTCCTTGAGGATCACCTTGAGGCGCTCCTCGAACTGGCCGCGGTACTTGGTTCCCGCCACCACCAGCGAGAGGTCGAGGGCGAGGATGCGCCGGTCGGCGAGCTGCACCGGCACGCGCCCGGACGCGATGCGCTGGGCGAGGCCCTCGACGATCGCGGTCTTGCCGACGCCGGGCTCGCCGAGCAGCACCGGGTTGTTCTTGGTGCGGCGGAGGAGGATCTGGACGATGCGGTCGACCTCCTCCTCGCGGCCGACGAGCGGGTCGAAACCGCCGGTGCCGGCGAACTCGGTGAGGTCGCGGGCGAACTCGGCGAGCGCGGTCAGCTCGCGCTTGCCCTTCTTGGCGTCGCGCTCGCGCCACAGCTCGGCCAGCTCCTCGCGGACCGCGAGCAGCGAGAGGCCGTGCGCGCCGAGGCTGCGCGCCGCGGCGCAGGCCTCGAGGCGGAGCATGCCGAGCAGCAGGTGCTCGTTGCCGATCGCCGGCTGGCCGAGCACCTCGGCCTCGTGGGCGGCGAGGAGGAGGATACGGCGCGAGTCCTCGGCGAGCGGCAGCTCGGCGGGCGCCAAGCCCTCGGCGACGCCGACGCCGGCCCCCAACTCGCCGCGCAGGTCGGCGACCGGCAGCTGGAAACGCTGCAGCAACTGCTCCACGACCTCGTCGCTCTCGCGCAGCAGGCCGAGCAGCAGGTGCTCCGACCCGATCGTGGCGGAACCGGACTGCGCCGCCTCGTAGCGGGCGAAGAACAGGGTCCGCCGTGCGCGCTCGGTCAGGTTCTCAAGCATGCCCATCCCCGACAGCGGCCCCGGTCAGCCGCAGGACGCGCGTGCAGCGGCTGGCCAGGGCCTCGTTGTGGGTCACGATAACACTCGTCAGCCCGCGGCTCAAATGCAGCTCCGCCAGCAGGTCGAACAGCGCCGCGGCCGCACTCGCGTCGAGGTTGCCGGTCGGCTCGTCGGCGAGCAGCAGCTCCGGCCGCGCCACCAGCGCGCGGGCGACCGCGCCGCGCTGCTGCTCGCCGCCGGAGAGCTCGTCGGGGAAGTGCGACGCGCGGCTCGCCAGCCCGACCGCGGCGACCAGCTCGCGCGCGCGCTCGAGCGCCGCGCGCCGCGGGGTGCCGCCGATCAGCAGCGGCATCGCGACGTTCTCCTCGAGCGAGAACTCGGGGAGCAGGGCGTGGAACTGGAAGACGAAGCCGAGTCGGCGGTTGCGCCACTCGGCCCGCGCCTCGACGGCGAGCGTCTCGACGTCGGTGTCGAACAGCTCGAGGCGGCCCGCGTCGGGGCGGTCGAGGAGGCCGAGCAGGTGCAGCAGCGTGCTCTTCCCGACCCCCGACGGGCCGACCACGGCGAGCATCTCGCCGCGCGGCAGCTCGAGGTCGAGGCCGCGCAGCACCTCGACGCGGCGCTCGCCGCTGCCGTAGCCCTTGCGCAGCCCGGCCGCCGCGACCACCGTGCCGGCGCCGCGCGCCACGACCGCCTCATTCATACCGCAACCCTTCCAGGACGTCGCGCCGCGCCGCCGCGCGCGCCGGCGCCAGCGAGGCGAGCAGCGCGGCGAGGAGCGAGACGGCGAGCACGACCGTCACCGCCCCGGGGGTGACCCGGAACGGCACGTGCGAGACGATGAACACGCCGCGCGGCAGCGGCAGCGCGTGGGTGCGCTCGAGCAGCGCCGCGGCGGCGGCACCGAGGACGGTGCCGAGGATGCCGCCGAGCGCCCCGACGCCGAGGCCGAGGAGGAGGAAGAGCCGCCGCACCCGGGAAGGGGCGA
>DATIYW010000170.1:0-3434 GCA_035517415.1 Thermoanaerobaculaceae bacterium | reverse complement strand
TGAACTCGCACGCGAGCGAGCCCGAAGTGCGCTACCTGCTGCTGGCGCTGTTCGTCCTCGCCTGGCTCGCCGCTCGGGGAGGCAGCGAGGGCGTGCTGCCCGCCTACCTCATCGGCATGGTGCTGGCCGACACCTTCCTCGCCAGCCGGGAGCTCATCAAGCGGATGCGGGCGACGACGTTCGCGCTGCTCACGCCGTTCTACTTCCTCAAGGCCGGGAGTCTCGTCTCGCTCAAGGCGGTGCTGGGCAGCCTCGGCGTGGTGCTCGCGCTGTTCCTCGCCAAATCGGTCGCCAAGTTCATCGGGCTGTTCCCCGCCGGGCTGGCGTTGCGGTTCACCCGGCGCGTCAACCTCTACAACACGATGATGATGAGCACCGGTCTCACGTTCGGGACGATCTCGGCGCTGTATGGCCTGAACAACCACATCATCACGCGGCAGCAGTACTCGATCCTGGTGGTGGTCGTGATCCTCACCGCGATCATCCCCACCCTGATCGCGCAGGCGTTCTTCGAGCCGAAGGGTAGAGAACGGGAGATCTTGTTCGCGCCCGCCGAAGGAGGTGACTGATGTTCCGTAGGATTCTGCTTGCCTATGACGGTTCGGAGGGCGCCCGGATTGCCCTGGAGCGGGTCCGGGAGCTGGCCACCCCCGCTGCCGAGGTCCACGTGCTCGCGGTCGGGCGCATCCCCGAGTACGCCGAGACCGTGAGCGAGGTCGAGGAGGCCAAGGAGCAGGCGGCGCGCCACTACCGCGGAGGTGTGGACGATGCTGTCCAGTCCCTTCGGGCTGCCGGTGTCACCGCGGAGCCGCACGTCGACTACGGCAAGGTCGGCGACACCATCGTGCGGGTCGCGGAGGCCGTCGGCGCCGACCTCATCGTCGTCGGCACCAACCCCCACACCGCGCTCAAGCGCCGCGTCCTGGGCGCGTCGGCCGACAAGGTCGTGGACCACGCCCACTGCTCGGTGCTGGTCGTGCGCGGCGCGGCGCCGGCCGCGTCTCGACCCGCCGGATAGGGGCGGGGAGCCGACCCGGCGCACGCGTCGGTCGCCGAGCCGGGCCGGCGGTCTCGGGGGCCCGCCACCACCGTTCCGGTCGCAGGGAGGCGTGCGGCGGGCTGGTCGCCGGGCTCGGCGTGGCGACGAGCGTCGCGGGGCGCGTGGTACCGTTGCGGACCGCGGAGGGACCATGAAGCTGACGACCGTTGCGCCACTGGCGGCGTTCACGTTGCTGGTCACGATCGGAGCGTCGGGGGCGGAGAAACGGGCGTTCGCGATCGCCGACCACTACCGCGTCGTCGGCATCGGCGACCCGCAGCCGAGCCGGGACGGGTCGCGGATCGCCTACGTCGCGAGCTACACCGACCTTGCCAATGCGAAGAGGTGGTCGGAGCTCCGCATCGTCAACGCCGACGGCAGCGGCGACCGGGCGCTCACCCAGGGGCGGCACCTCGACGCCTCGCCGCGCTGGTCGCCGGACGGGACCGCGATCGCGTTCACCTCCGACCGGGCGGGCGAGGAGACGCAGCTGTTCCTGCTCCGCCTCGACGGCGGCGACCCGCGGCAGCTCACCACGTTCCCGATGGGGGTCGGCGACCCGGTGTGGTCGCCGGATGGGCGCTTCATCGCGCTCGCCGCGGACCTCTACCCGGAGTGCGGCGCCGACGCCGCCTGCAACGAGAAGATCGCCAAGGCCTGGGAGGGCGGCCCGCTCAAGGCGCACATGGCCGACGCGCTGCTCTACCGGCACTGGACCTCATGGCGGGACGGCAAGCGCAGCCACGTCCTGCTCCTCGACGTCGCCGGCGGCGCGCTGACCGACCTCACGCCGGGCGACTTCGACTCGCCGCCGTTCTCGCTCGGCGGCGAGACCGGCTACGCGTTCGCCCCGGACGGGCGCGAGCTGGCGTTCGTCTCGAACCACGACCCGGTGCCGGCGCGCTCGACCAACTCGGACGTCTTCACCGTCGCGCTCGACGAGCACGGCAAGCCGGGAGCCGTGGCGGACATCACCGCGGAGAACAAGGCGTGGGACGGCACGCCGGTCTACTCGCCGGACGGGCGGTACATCGCCTACCGGACGCAGAAGGTGCCGGGCTACGAGTCGGACCTGTTCCGGATCGCGCTCTACGACCGCGCGGCGAAGCGCAGCAAGGTGCTGACCGAGGCGTTCCGCGACTGGGTGACCGCGGTGGAGTGGCGTCCCGACGGGCGGTCGATCGTCTTCCAGGCCGAGCAGGAGGGCGCCACGCCGCTCTACGAGCTCGACCTGGCGAGCGGGAAGTGGCGCAAGCTGTTTGCCGACGGCGCGCTGGGCGCCTGGGAGCTCACCCCGGGCGGCGTCGCCTACGTCCGCCGCTCGGTCGGCGAGCCGGCGGAGATCTACCGCGCCAGGCTCGACGGCTCGGGCCGCGAGAAGGTGACGCATGCCAACGACGCGCTCCTCGCCGAGGTCGACGTGCGCCCCGCCGAGACGGTGTGGGTGAACGCCCCCGGCGGGCGGCGCGTCGAGGTGTTCATCGTCAAGCCGCACGGCTTCGACCCGGCGAAGAAGTACCCGCTGATCCTCAACGTCCACGGCGGCCCGCAGCAGGAGTGGGTCGACTCCTACCGCGGCGACTGGCAGGTCTACCCCGGCGCCGGCTACGTCGTGGCGTTCCCCAACCCGACCGGCTCGAACGGCTACGGCCAGGCGTTCGTCGACGGCATCGGCCGCGACTGGGGCGGCAAGGTCTACGAGGACGTGATGGCGGTTGCCGACGCCGTCGCCAAGCTGCCGTACGTCGACGCGACCCGCATGGGCGCGATGGGGTGGTCGTACGGCGGCTACTTCATGATGTGGCTGGAGGGGCACTCCGACCGCTTCAAGGCGATCGCGTCGATGATGGGGGTGTACGACCTCCGCTCGATGCACTCGGCGACCGAGGAGCTGTGGTTCCCGGAGCACGACCTCGGCGGCGAGCCGTGGGACAGCCCCGACTACCAGAAGTGGTCGCCGTCGGGCTTCGTCACCTCCTTCAAGACGCCTTGCCTGGTGATCACCGGCGAGCGCGACTACCGCGTGCCGTACACGCAGTCGCTGCAGTTCTTCACCGACCTGCAGGAGATGCACGTGCCTTCGCGGCTGGTGGTGTTCTCCAAGGCCGGGCACTGGCCGTCGTGGTACGAGATGGCGTTCTACTACGACGTCCACCTCGACTGGTTCCACCGCTGGCTCGGCGGCGGGCCGGCGCCGTGGGACCCGGAGAAGTTCCTCCGCAACGAGGTGTTCGAGGCCGGGAAGTAGCCACGGGCGGCATCCCGCGGCGTCCGCGCGCGGCGCGCCCCTGACGCCCCGGGCGTCGGAGCAGCGAGGGCCGCCGGCGCTCGCGTTGCGCTCGCCCGTGACGCCGTGACGATTCCGTGGTACAGTCCGTCGCCATGAACGATTCTG
>DATIYW010000169.1:0-7302 GCA_035517415.1 Thermoanaerobaculaceae bacterium | reverse complement strand
TCACCCAGGCGTCGTCTTGTGCGTTGTCTCTGGGCCAAGTATAGCACCGGAAGGCAATACTGTGTCTGAGACACCGTCGCTCTCGATTGTCGTCCCCGCGTACAACGAGGCGCGGCGGCTGCCCGACACGCTCGCGCGGATTGCCGCCTACCTCGCGGCGACGCCCGAGTTCCTGCCCGCCGAGGTGATCGTCGCGGACGACGGGTCGAGCGACGGCACCGGCGCGGTCGCGGAGGCGGCCCAGGCGCCGGCGGGAGTGGTGGTGCGCCTCGTGACGCTGCCCCGCAACCGCGGCAAGGGCGCGGCGGTGCGGGCGGGGATGGCGGCTAGCCGCGGGCTGCGCGTGCTCGTGACGGACGCCGACCTGGCGGCGCCGATCGAGGACCTGGCGGCGCTCGCGGCCGCGGGCGCCGACGTCGCGGTCGGCTCGCGGGCGCTGCGGCGCGAGCTGATCTCGCGGCGCCAGCCGCTGCCGCGCGACTACCTCGGGCGGCTGTTCAACCTCGCCCTGCGCTCGCTCGGCCTGACGCGCTTCCGCGACACCCAGTGCGGCTTCAAGCTGCTGGACGGCGACCTGGCGCGGCGGCTGGCGGGCGAGCTGCGCCTCGACGGTTTCGCCTTCGACGTCGAGCTCCTCGCCCGGGCGCGCCGGGCCGGCGCGACGCTGGCCGAGGTCCCGGTGCGCTGGCACCACGTCGACGGCTCGCGGGTGCGCCCGCTCCGCCACGGGTTGCGGATGCTGGTGGACTCGCTGCGCGTGCGGTTGTGGCTGTGGACCGGCGGCTGAGCCGCGGCGGCGGCCGGCGGCGCGGGACGCCAACACGGCTCTGCGTCACAATGCGGGCGTGATCTCCGAGGTGGTGCTCAGCGCCCTCCACGTCTACCCGGTGAAGTCGGCGGGCGGCATCGAGCTCCGCACCGCGCGGATCGACGCGCGCGGGATCGCCGGCGACCGGCGCTGGATGGTGGTGGACGCGGGCCGCATGTTCATCACCCAGCGGACCCATCCGCGGCTCGCGCTGATCCGCGTCGCGGTCGGCGCCGAGGGGCTCGCGCTCACCGCCGCCGGGATGCCTCCGCTCGAGGTGCCGGTTCCGCCGGCGGCGGCGGTTCGGATCGAGGTCCAGGTGTGGGACGACGTCTGCCTCTGCCAGTGGGGCGGCCGGCCGGCCGCGGAGTGGCTCTCCGAGCTGCTGGGCGAGGAGGTCGGGCTCGTCTACATGCCCGACGACGCGGTCCGCATCGCGCCGGCGGTCGGCGTCGCGCCGGCGAGCCCCGTCGGGCTCGCCGACTCCCACCCGTTCCTGCTGATTTCCGAAGCCTCGCTCGCCGACCTCAACGCGCGGATGGCAGCGCCGCTGCCGATGAACCGCTTCCGGCCCAACCTCGTCGTGCGCGGCTGCGAGCCGTATGCCGAGGACGGGTGGCGCGGGATCCGGATCGGCGCGATCGAGCTCCGCGCCGCCAAGCCGTGCAGCCGCTGCACCACCACGATCGTCGACCAGGCCACCGGCACGCGCGGCCGCGAGCCGCTCGCGACGCTGGCGCGCTACCGGCGCGTCGGCCACGAGGTGATGTTCGGGCAGAAGCTCGTCCACCTCGCGACCGGCGAGCTGCGGGTCGGCGACGCGGTCGTCGTGCTCGAGTCCGTCTGACGCCGGCGCGCGATCAGCCGGAGAGCAGGCGGACGGCGCGCGGGGCGCGCGCGGCGAGGCGCAGCACGAGGTCCGAGCGGAGCGCGCGCGGCAGGACGAAGAGCGCGCCCCAGGCGAGGCCGAGCAGCATGACCGCGTCGCCGGCGCCGCGCGTCGCGGACGAGATGCGCACCACCGAGTCCTCGTCGAGCACCCTCCAGCGGAAGAACAGCTCGGTCCAGTCGTGCTCGCCGCCGCCCACCAGCGGCAGCGCGAGGGCGCGGGCATCCGCCATGTAGGTCGAGACGTTGATCAGGTTCTCGCCGAGCCACCACAGGCACAGCGACGACGCGAACGGGTCGTTGCGCCGCGCGGTGAAGTACCACACCAGCAGCCCGGGCACGGCGAGCTGGCCGACCGTGCCGCCGAGGACGTGGAGGATGTGGCCGAACGGCGCGAGGAACACGTGCCCGGCCTCGTGGAACGGCAGGTTGACGAGGTCGAGCAGGCAGCCGTCGCCCGGGTGGGCGAGGAGGCGGAGCGTGAGCCAGCCCGCGCCGCCGAGCAGGAGCGCGCGGAGGATCCGCTTCGCCGGCCACGCTCCCTGCGGCGCCGTCGTTGCCATGGCGGAATTGCAGCACGGCACGAGGCGCGTCTCAAGTGCGCCGGGGCCGGGCGCGCCGCGCGGCTCGCGCCGCTACCGGCCGCCGCCCGCCCGCGGCTCGGCCCCGGCGAAGCCGATATCGCCGAGGACGACGACGCCCCGCGGGGTGCGGTCGAAGACGAAGCAGATCGCTCGCACGGACGCGGCGTCGAAGCCGGGCGCGGCGGCGGCGAAGTCGGCGAGTGGCAGCTCGAAGCTCTGCAGCACCGGCTCGGTGGCCTTGCCGTAGAGGTCGGACTCGTCCGGCAGCTTGGTGAAGCGCGAGGCGAGCGGCGGCAGGAGCGGGCGGAAACGGGAGAGCGGCAGGCGCGCGGCGGTGCCGTTCGCGTCCACGACCTCGACGGTGAAGTCGATCGGCTTCGGGTTCTTGCCGCCAACGGCGTCGTGCGCCGGTTCGGGCTTCGCGGCTGGCTTTGCGCTCGCGGGCTTGCCGGGTTCCTGTTTCGGCTCGGGCGGCTTCTCGTCCGCCGCCGCCGCGGAGAACACCAGCGCCGACCCCGCGCCCAGCCGCCCGCCCACCGCCGTCCCCGCCGGGAGCGAGATCGCGTACGCCGGCGGCCCCGCGGGGCGCGCCTCGCCGGGGGCCGCCTCGCGCCAGCCGACGTAGGCGACGCTCACCTGCTTGGTGTCGCCCTTGCGCCACGGCAGGCGCTGCTCGCGCCACACCGCCAGCCCGGTGCCGGCGATCGTCGCGCCGGGCAGCGTCGCGGTGGTGACGTCCACGTCCTCGTCGTAGGTCGCGACCGCCTCGAACGTGGCGTCGGCGTAGCGCGTCAGGTAGGCGTCGTCCGGCAGCCAGGCGCGCCCCCGCCGCAGGTCGCGGAACAGTCCCGCGTACTCACTCCGGCCCTCGAGCGTGGCCTCGAGGAACGCGGTGACCAGCACCTTGCCCAGCCGCCGCTGCTCCTCCCCGGAGAGCAGCGGCCGGTGGTCGAGCAGGAGCGAGAGCGGCCAGCCGGCGTCGTCCGCGCCCCACACCGTGTTGAACTGGCCGTGGTTGGCGCGGTACGCCCACACGTAGGCCTTGAACCAGGGACCGTCCGGGGTGAAGCGGAGGCGCTCGAACTGCCGCTCGCCCATGAAGAACGAGACGTCGGCGTCGTGCCCGCCCTGGAGCAGCAGGTAGTTGACGTCCTCGAGCGGCGTCGGTCGCCCCGCCGGCGAGTACTGCCCGTCCGACGGCGCGATCGCGACGATCGAGCGGATCGCGAAGCCGTGCGGCAGCGCGACCGTTGCGTCGTCCGGGTAGCGGCTCAGCCGGTTGAGCGCGCCCGCGATCGCTGCCGCCTCGCCGCCGCGCGAGTGGCCGACGAGCGCGATCCGGCTCATGTCGACCTTGCCGGCGAACGGGTTGCCGCTCGCCGCGCTCCACTCCCGCCAGAGGGCGAGGTGCGCGAGCAGCAGGAACGCGCGGCCGTCGTTCTCGTTCTCGAGTCCGCCGGCCCAGTAGCCGTTGAAGAAGTTCTCGTCGACCGACACGGCGATGAAGCCGTGGCTGGCGAGGTGCCCGCACAGGTAGGCGTAGCCGGGGTCGGAGTACTCCGCCATGCCGTGGTTGCCGTGCACGACGAGGACGAGCGGGAACGGCCCGGCGCCGTCCGGGTACCAGACCCGTCCGTTGCGCGGGAAGCGGCTCGGGTCGAATCCCCAGAACCACCTCCGCACCTTCATCTTGAACCCCTCGTTGCCCTTCACGAACGGCGCCGCGTCGACCGGCTCGGTGACGAGCGCGGCACCCGCGCCGAACTCGCGGCGGCGGACGTCGCGGCTGCCGTAGGTGAGGGTGAGCACGCGGTAGGACCCGGGCGCGCCCGGGTCGGGGGCGTCGAGCGGCGCGACCCCCGCCGCCGCCAGCGCCGGCCGGACGAGGTGCGCGTCGGAGCCCGGCTGGGCGAGGTACCAGACCAGCGCCGCGTTGCCGGCGAGGCCGGCGGCCGCGATCGCGGCGACGGCGACGCGCTTGGCGGCCCTCGACTCGCGCCAGCGCGGGCCGAGCGCGACCGCGAGCGCGCCGGCGAAGAACGCCTCGCCCAGGCCGAGCGCGACGCCGGCGAGCAGCGCGAGCGGCAGCGGCACGTCGAGCATCGCGAGCACCAGCCCAACCGCGGCGAGGGCGGCGAGGCCGATCCAGCCGAGGAAGCCCTGCACGGCGAAGAGGAGGCGTGCGCCGAGCCAGGCGGCGAGGCCGAGCAATCCGGCGATGACGAGGCCGGCGAGCACGCCGAGGGGGAGGTCGGCGCGGCCGAAGCCGATGTGCAGCCCGCCGCCCGCGACGGCGGCGACGACCGCCAGCAGCGCCAGCAGCCCGGCGACCGCGGCGCGCCGCACCGGCGCGCTCGGGTGCGCCCGGCGCCAGGTCCGCGCGGTCCAATCGCGCGCGCGCCGCCAGCGCCCGGCCGGCCTCGCCTCCGGCGCCGCTGTCCCGCTTGCCAGGTTGCCTTCGCCCATCGTCCCTCCCTCGTGGCCGGGCCGCGGCCGGACCCCCGATGCTCGACCACGACCCCAACGCCGGAGCGTCGATTCTCTCCCCGGATAAGACGCATCCGGATGTGAATTGGTTCACGAACAGGCGCGCCGGACCGGGGTGCGCGGAGGCGCCGCCGACCGTCAGTCGAAGCGCTCGCTGCCGTCGGGCTCGGGCGCGGCGCCCCGTTCCTTGGTGCTGAGGCGGTAGGCGACCCGGCGCAGCCGCATCATGTTGCCGAGGGGGCGGAACTCGGCCGGCGCGTGCCAGGGGTCGAACGAGAGCCGCTCGACGAACTCCGCGACGCGGCGCCCGCGCGGCGATCGCATCGACTGCCGCGGCAGCGTCAGGCGTGCGAGCGGGACCGGCGGCGCGTCCTCGAGCGTCCAGCCGCGCGAGGCGTCCTCGATCGGCGTGGCCGACTCGTCGCGGTAGAACTGGACGCAGAAGTCGTACTCGACGGGTCCCGCCTCCAGGCGTGCCGCCAGCTCCTCCGCGAGGTAGTCGGGCGAGGCGCCGCGGTCCGCGCCGGGCGGGGCCACGGTCCGGGGCGCCAGCGCCCAGTGCGCGGCGTAGGGACCGAACGTGCTCGGCACCGCGCTGTAGTAGCGGTTGGTTGCGAGCGAGGCGACCGGCGTTGACAGCTGGCGGAGGAGGCGGGCGACGAACGCGAGGCCGCGGAGCGGGCCGTAGCGCGCCATCGCCCGCGGCAGCAGCAGCGCCTCGCTCTCGGCGGCGAGGACGAGCCAGACGAACTCGTCGGCGTTCGCGATGCCCGCGTTGGGGTTGAGGATGAGGAGGAAGTCCTGGGTGGTCGCGTCGGCGAGGCCGGGGATCAGCTTCTTCCCCGGGACGCCGAGGACCTTGATCGCGAGGCCGCGCACGTCGGGCTTGCGGTCGGCGCGGCGCACGCCGGCGCCATTGGAGAAGCGCACGTAGGCGCGGTGCGTGCCGGGCGTGGCGAAGAGGCCGACGCGGGCGTGCTCCGGGACGTCCGGCAGCACCGTGAACTCGGCCTCGAGGCCGGCCTGCCCCTTGGCGTGGAGGCCGCGGTCGGGCGCGCCGCCGCGGGCGTGCGTGCGCTGCAGCTCGTGGATCGCCGCCGCGAGGCGCTCGAAGCGCTCCGCCTCGTCGGCGGGGATCGTCTCTTTCCAATCGGTCGACGGGAGCATTCCAACCTCCTCGGCCCGGTGCAGGTGCTGTGCCCGCTCCAACTCGTCCCCGCCGGCGGAGCTTCCCCGCTGCCGGCCGCTGCTGCCGGCGCGAGCGCCGCCCGGCGTCTCAGTCGAGGAGGATCCGCACGCCGCCGATCCAACGCGCGGCGAGGTTGTAGACCGCCGCGACCACCACGCCGGCGACGAAGCCGATCGCGGCGTAGAGCACCGGCAGGACGACGACCGCGAGCGCGCCGACGAACGGTCCCCGCAGCGGTCGGAGCGCCGCGGCGGGGAACACCATGGCGAGCGCGACGGCGAGCCCGACCAGCAGGCCGAGCACCGCGTAGATCGCGGCGGCCATCAGCCCGGTGGAGAGGACGCCGATCCGCCGGACGCGCCAGAACACCGGGGCGGTGGCGATCGGTTCCGCCGGGGGCGCCTCGCTGGCCTGCGCCGACACCTCGCCGAACGGCTCGGGGGCGGGCGCCGGCGCGGCCGGCGTCGCCGCCGGCGAGATCGGCGCCGCAGGGGCGCGCGGCACCGGAGCGGCCGGCGCCGCCGCGGGCTCGATCGGCGCGATCGCCGGGGAGGGCGGCGCCGCGTCGACGCGGAACGAGCGCCCGCACGACGGGCACTTGAGGTCGCGCCCCTGGTAACGCTCCGGCACGGCCAGCGGCCGCCCGCAGCCCGCGCAGGTGGTCGTGATCGTGGTCATGGCCGCCTCCCTCCGCCCCCGCGCCGGTCGCGCGAACACCGCGCGCCGGCGATTCTCCTCGTTGCGATTGCCGCGATCCGTCCTGGCCAGAATGGTAGAACACAACCGCCGGCCTGGTGCGCTGGCTCACGCCGCCACCGCGCCGGGCTGCCGCCGGCCGCGGATCGGGCTCCCGCGGCGCGTAGAATGCGACCATGTCGCTGGCCAACATCTGCGTCGTCGTGCTCTTCAGCCTGGTCGGATTCGCCGCCTTCCGCTACGGCAAACGCAGCGGGGAGGCGCGGCCGATGCTGCTCGGCGGGGCGCTGATGGTCTACGGTTACTTCGTCTCCAACGCGTGGCTCTCGCTGCTGGTCGGCGGCGTGCTGACCGCGCTGATCTTCTACCCGCAGTAGCCGGCGCCACCGCCGGATGCCGCCCGTCCTCAGGCCGACTTGACCAGCCGCACGAGCGCGAGCAGGACGACCGCGCCGACGGTCGCCGTGATCAGCGAGCCGATCAGCCCGTAGGCGGCGAGACCGACGAGGCGGAAGAGGAAGCCGCCGACGAGCGCGCCGACCACCCCGAGGATGAAGTCGCCGAGCAGGCCGAAGCCGCGACCGCGGGTGAGGTGGCCGGCCAGCCACCCGGCCACCGCGCCGATCACGATGAACCAGATCCAGGTCATT
>DATIYW010000168.1:0-19903 GCA_035517415.1 Thermoanaerobaculaceae bacterium | reverse complement strand
TCTTCGACCCTGCCGGAGGGCTGCTCTTCTCGGCGCCGTTCGCGCTGCTCGCCCTCGCCGGCACCGCGGGGCGGTGGCGGCGCGCCGGCGCGGGCGAGAAGGCGATGCTCGTCGGCGCGCTCGCGACCGTGCTCGCCCTGCTCAACTCCGGCGAGTGGTACGGCGGCGGCTCGCCGCCGGCGCGCTACCTGGTGCCGCTGCTGCCGGCGTTCGCGCTGTGCGGTGCGGCGCTCCTCGCCGTGCCGCGGTCGTGGCGCCGGAGCGGAATCGTCCTCCTGCCGCCGAGCCTGCTGGTGTGGTGGACGCTGGTGTCGCGGCCGCAGTTCTCGATCAACAGCGGCGACGGCGGCTGGTGGCTGGCCGACTGTCTCGCGCGCCGCTTCGGCGCCGACGCGCGCCACCTCTGCCCGTCCTTCCTGAGGCCATGCCCGGCCACGCTCTGGGTGCCGCTCGGCGTGGGGGCGGCGGTCGGCCTGGCCGTGCTCGCGCTGCGCGGCCGTCCGGCGAGGAGCCGCGCGCTCGCCAGGGCTACCACCGCGGCGTGGCTCGCCGCGCTCGCCGCGGTCGTCGTCGTGCTCACGCAGCGGTATGACGCCGTGGTTGAGATCGAGGACCCACAGGTGCAGCGGCATGGCGGCACGATCGAGCCGCCCGAGGGGACGTTCGCGCGCTCCACCTACCCGAACGGCTGGCGCGTCGGAGACGGCGAGGGCGTGCGCGTTCCCCTCCACCTGCCGCCCGGGGCGCGGGTGCGGCTCGAAGGCTGGCTCGAGGGCGCGGCGCGCCGCGGTGTCGCGCTGCGTGTCGCCTGGGACGCCGCCGAGGAGCGGGATGTTGGAATCCCCGCGAACTCCCGCGGCAGCGTCGTGCTGCCGCCCCCCGGCACCGCCTCGTCTCACCACACGCTCGATCTCACGCTGGCGGCGCCGCAGGGCGGCAGCGCCGTGCTCGACCGGCTGGTGGTGGAGCGATGAGCGGGGCGGACGCGTTCGTCGTCACGTTCAACCACGCGCGGACGCTGCGTGCGACGCTCGCCTCGCTGGCGGAGCAGCGGCCCGCGCTCGAGCGCGTCGGGGTCGGCGACAACGCCTCCGGCGACGGCTCCGCTGCGATCGCCGCGGAGCTCGCCGGCAGCCTGCCGATCGAGGTGGTGCGCCTGGCCGACAACCGCGGCTTCGCCGCCGCCGCGAACGAGGCGATCCGCCGCACGCGCGCACCGTGGGTGCTCTCGCTCAACCCCGACTGCCGCCTCGACGCGGGATACCTCGCCGCGCTCGTCGCGGCCGCGAGCGGGCGGGAGCGCGTCGGCGCCGCGACCGGCCTGCTGCTGCGCGCCGAGGGACCGTCGCTGCAGCCGGCCGAACGCGTCGACTCCGCGGGGATGAAGGTGACCGCCGGCGGCCGGCACCTCGACCGCGGCGCCGGCAAGCCCGTTCGTGCCGCGTGGGAGCGGCCGGGGTGGGTGTTCGGCGCCTCCGGCGCGGCCGCGCTGTACCGGCGCGAGGCGCTCGCGGACGTGGCGTACCCCGCCGGAGAAGCGTTCGACGAGAGCTTCTTCGCCTACCGCGAGGACGCCGACCTCGCCTGGCGGCTGCAGCGGCGGGGTTGGCGCTGCCTGTTCTGGCCCGCCGCGCGCGCCTGGCACGAGCGCGGGCTGCGGCCGGAGGTGCGGCGGCGGGGGACGCCCGAGATCAACCGCCACTCGGTGCGCAACCGCTTCCTGCTGCGCTGGGCCAACGCCGACTGGCGCTGGCGGCTGGCGTGCTTCCCGTGGTGGCTGCTGCGCGACCTCGCGGTCGGGGCGGCGTGCGTGACGGTGGAGCGCTCGTCGCTTCCCGGCCTCGCGGAGGCGTGGGCGCGGCGCCGCCAGCAGCGGGCGCGTGGCCAGGCCAACGCGGCGCGCTCCCGTGCCTCCGGCTGGGAGGTCGCGCGCTGGTTCCTGCCGCTGCTGCGGGCGCGGAGGTGGGAGGGCTGATGCGCGTCGCGATCCTCGGCACGCGCGGCATCCCCGCCCGCTACGGCGGCTTCGAGACGTTCGCCGAGGAGCTCTCGGCGCGGCTGGTGAGCCGCGGCCACCAGGTGGTGGTGTACACGAGGAAGCACGCGGCGGCGCCCGGGGTCGCGCGCCACCGCGGCGCCGAGGTGCGGGTGCTGCCGGCGCTGCGCGCCAAGAGCGCCGAGACGCTCTCCCACACGCTCCTCTCCTGCCTCGACGTGCGTCGCTCCAGGATCGACGTGGTGCTGCTCTGCAACGCGGCCAACGTGCCGCTGCTGCCGCTGCTCCACGCCCGGCGCCTGCCGGTCGCGCTCAACGTCGACGGCCTCGAGCGCAAGCGCCGCAAGTGGGGCGCCCTGGGGCGGACCTACTACCGCGCGTGCGAGGCGCTCGCGGCGCGCTGGGCCGACGCGGTGGTGACCGACGCGGCCGTGATCCAGCGCTACTACCGGCGGGCGTGGCGGCGCGATTCGGCGATGATCCCGTACGGCGGCGACCTGCCGGTCCCCGCGGGCGACGACTGGCTGCGCCGGTTCGGCCTGACCGCCGGCGGCTACCTGCTCTACGTCTCGCGCTTCGAGCCCGAGAACAACCCCGACCGCGTCGTGGCGGCCTACCGCGCGGTGCCGGGCGATCTGCCGCTCGTCCTCGTCGGCGGGGCGCCCTACGCGCACCGGCTGGTCCGCCGCGTCGGCGAGCTGGCGGCGGCGGACCGCCGCGTCGTGCTCACCGGCCCGCTCTACGGCGAGGGCTACCGGCAGCTCCTGTTCGGCGCCGCGGCGTACGTCCAGGCGACCGAGGTCGGCGGCACGCACCCGGCGCTGGTCGAGGCGATGGGGGCCGGCAAGACCGTGTTCTTCCTCGACAACCTCGCCAACCGCGAGGTGGTGCGCGACGCCGGGGTACCATTCCGCTTCGGCGGCGCGCCCGACCTCACCGCGGCGCTCGCCGCCTTCGTCGCCCGGCCCGGCGCGTACGACCAGCTCGGGCGGGCGGCGCGGACGCGGGTGATGGAGCGCTACCGCTGGGACGACGTCGCGGGCGCCTACGAGCGCCTGCTGGAGGGACTGTGCTCCGCGAGCCGGCGCGGCTGATCGCCTACCGCCGCCTGGTGGTCGACGCGCTGCTCACCGCGGCGAGCTTCCTCCTCGCCCACCAGCTGCGCTCGCACGTGCTCCCCGCGATCCTGCCGGGCGTGTTCCCGCGCGGGCTCTACCCGGTCGCGAGCTACCTGCCGCTGCTCGCGGTGGTGCTGCCGCTGTGGATGCTGCTGCTCGCCGCCACCCGCCTCGCGAGCCCCGGACACGTGCTCTCGCTGCGGCGGGAGGCGGCGAAGGAGCTGCAGGTCGCCGCGCTCGCGGTCGTGATCGTCGCCGCTGCCGGCTACCTCTGGCGCCTCGAGTTCATCTCGCGGCCGTTCCTCCTCCTCTTCGGCGTGATCAACGGCGTGGTGCTGGCGAGCGCGCGGGTGGCGGAGCGGCGCACGGCGTGGGGGCGGCGGCTGGCCGAGGCGCCGGAGCGCCGCGTCGTGATCGTCGGCTGCGGCGACGACGCCGTCTCGCTCGCCCGCCAGGTCGACGAGCACCGCGCCTGGGGGTTGCGCCTGCGCGGGCTGGTCGACCCGGACGGACTCGGGCGCACCGAGGTGGCGGGGTTCCCGGTCGTCTGCGCCGTTGACCGGCTCGCCGACCTCCTCACGCACGAGGTGGTCGACGAGGTGGTGCTCGCGGTCCCCACCCGCCAGCTCGGCGAGCTCGAGTCGGCGCTGCTCGCCTGCCAGGAGCTCGGCGTCCGGGTGCGGGTCGCGCTGCGGCCGTTCCCCCACCTCCAGCCGCACCTCGAGGTCGAGGCGCTCAACGGCGTGCCGCTGGTGACGTTCGCCACCATGCCGACCGCGCCGCTGGCGCTGTTCGTCAAGCGCCTGCTCGACCTCGCCGTCGCCGCGCTCGCGCTCGCCGTCGCCGCGCCGCTCTGGCTCGCCATCGCGCTGGCGGTGCGCCTGAGCTCGCGCGGGCCGGTGCTCTACCGCCAGGTGCGCTGCGGACTGCACGGGCGGCGCTTCGTCCTGCTCAAGTTCCGCACCATGGTCGAGGGCGCCGAGCGGATGCAGGCGGAGGTGGCGCACCTCAACGTGATGGACGGGCCGGTGTTCAAGGCGCCCGGCGACCCGCGCGTGACGCGCCTCGGCCGCTGGCTGCGCCGCTCCTCGCTCGACGAGCTGCCGCAGCTCGTCAACGTGCTGCGCAGCGACATGTCGCTGGTGGGCCCGCGCCCGCCGATCCCCGAGGAGGTCGAGCGCTACGAGCCGTGGCAGCGCCGCCGGCTGGCGATGAAGCCCGGCATCACCTGCCTGTGGCAGATCTCCGGCCGCACCGAGCTCGACTTCAACACTTGGATGGAGCTCGACCTCGCCTACATCGACAACTGGTCGCTGTGGCTCGACGCCAAGATCCTCGCCCTCACCGTGCCGGCGGTGTTCTCGGGGCGTGGGGCGGCGTGAGGCGAATCGTCTCCATCGCGGCGCGGACGTTGCTCGTCAGGCCTTCCTTCCCCCACAGCAGCGCCCTACCCGAGCCGCGCGCCGGAGATCCCGCCCAGAGCACGAACAGCGCGATGCCGATCCCCAGCACCGCCGTCCCGGCATAGGCTGCCCAGCCCGGCGGACCGTTGCGGTGCAGCGGCGAGCGCGGCGTCCAGTGCCAGGCGCCGGCGAGGGCGCCGAGCATGACCGCGCCGGCGGTGACGAGCGCGCGCGGCGTCACCGCCCAGCCCGTCGCGATCACCGCCGCCGCCCAGCCGACCACCGGCGCGAAGCCGTGGACGATCGTCACCAGCAGGCGGCGCGAACGGCGCGGCCCGCCCGGCTCCGACCACAGGTGACCGGCGAGGCGCGCCACCGCGAGCTGGATCGTCACCGCGCCGGCGCCGGCCGCGACCGCCTCGAGCACGCCGGGGCGCCAGCCCCAGAACCGCAGCAGCCCGGCGGCCGGGCCGTCCGCGGCGCCGAGCGGTGGCGCCCAGCCGAGACCGAGCACGGCGGCCGCCGCGGCGGCGTGGAACACCGCCAGCTCGCCGAGCCAGCCCGGCGGCGCCGGCGCCAGCGGCGGCGCGGCGGCGCTCACCGCCAGCGCGGCGAGCGCGGGCGCCAGCCAGTACAGCCAGAGCGCCGCCCGGCTGCTCGCGAATGCCACCGTCGGCTCGTTGACGAGGCCGAGCGGGTGGGCGCCGAGCGGGACCGCGATGCCGATCCAGCCGCCGCCCGCGATCAGCGCGCCGACGCCCTGCGCGGCGGCGAGCCCGACCCAGGTCAGCGGCCACACCGCGAGCGCCACCAGCCAGGAGAGGACGACGACCCGGAACGACAGCGGGTTGAGGCGCATGGTGGCTATGATAGCCCCCGAGCAACTGAGACTGCGGCGCGCTGCAAAGCTGCCGCCGGCGAGGTCCGCCCGCCGGCGGCGCCGCGCCGGGCGGGGGCCGGGACGGCGCCATCCGGCGGAGGCGATGTGCGAGAATCGGCGCCCCGGCCCGGCAGGGGTTGAGGCGAGGAGCGGCGATGGCACAGGCGAGGCGCCCGGTTCGCGAACAGATGGAGCTGCTGCTCAAGGGGTGCGTCGACGTGGTGCGGGCCGACGACCTCGAGGCACGCCTGGTCGCCGCGGCGAAGGCGGGCAAGCCGCTCACGGTCAAGGTCGGCTTCGACCCCTCGGCGCCCGACCTCCACCTCGGCCACACCGTGGTGATCCGCAAGATGCGCCACTTCCAGCAGCTCGGCCACCGCGTCGTGTTCCTGATCGGCGACTTTACCGGGCTGATCGGCGACCCGACCGGGAAGAAGTCGACCCGCCCGCAGCTCACCCGCGAGCAGATCGCGGCCAACGCCGAGACCTACAAGCGGCAGATCTTCAGACTCCTCGACCGCGACGCCACGGTCGTCGACTTCAACTCGCGCTGGCTCGGCGCGCTCACGAGCGAAGAGTGGATCCGCCTCACCGCGAAGGTGACCCTGGCGCAGATGCTCGAGCGCGACGACTTCTCCAAGCGCCTCGCCGCCGGCGAGCCGATCTCGCTCCACGAGCTGCTCTACCCGGTGGCGCAGGCGTACGACTCGGTGGCGCTCAAGGCCGACGTCGAGCTCGGCGGCACCGACCAGCTCTTCAACCTGCTGGTGGGCCGCGACCTGATGGGCAAACTGGGCCTCCCGGCGCAGATCGCGATGACCCTGCCGCTGCTCGAGGGCCTCGACGGCAACGAGAAGATGTCGAAGTCGCTCGGCAACTACGTCGCGGTCGAGGACGCGCCCGAGGACATGTTCGGCAAGCTGATGTCGGTCTCCGACGCGCTGATGTGGCGCTACTGGACGCTGCTGACCGACCGCACGCCGGCGGAGGTCGCCGCGCTGCAGCGCCGGGTCGCCGGCGGCGAGCGCCACCCGATGGACGTCAAGTTCGAGCTCGCCCGCACCATCACCGCCGACTTCAACGGCGCCGACGACGCGGCGCGCGCGGAGGCCGCGTTCCGCAGCCTGCACCAGCGCCGCGAGACGCCCGAGGAGGTGCCGCGCGTCGCCGTGCCCGCGAGCGCCGCGCCAGCGTCGCTAGTGAAGCTGCTCGTCGGCACCGCGCTCGCGCCGAGCAACTCGGAGGCGCGCCGCCTCGTGCAGCAGGGCGGCGTGCGGGTCGACGGCGCGGTGGTCTCCGACCCGTTCGCGACGCTCGACGCGACCGCCGGGCGCAGCTACCTCGTCCAGGTCGGCAAGCGCCGCTTCGCCCGGCTCGAGTTCGCGGCGGAGTGACGACGCTGCGCTAGTTCGCGGCGCCCGCCGCGAGCAGGCACGACTGCGTGCAGAGCTCGCAGCGCTCGCCCGGCGGGCACGCCGCGGTGGTGTGGCGGAACGACTCCAGGCACGCCTGCGCTTCGGGCACGCCGGAGCGCAGGAAGCGGATCAGGCGCACCAGCGCCGCGCCGCTCTCCTCCGACAGGAGGTGCTCGACCTTGCAGGCGTCGACCTCGGCGGTGGCGCGGCGCACGCCGAGGACGTCGCGCAGCAGCACGAGCAGGACCTCGCGCTTGCTCGCCACCCGCGCAACCAGGTCGACCGCCGCGGCGGAGAGGCGGAGACGCTGCTGGCCGTCGATCTCGACCAGGCCGTGCTCGTGGAGCTTGCGCAGCTGCAGCGAGGCGGCGGCGCGGGTGACGCCGAGGCGGCGGGCGACGTCGGCGGCGCGCGGCGCGGTCCCCGATTCGGCGCAGGCGGCGATGGCGAGCAGGTAGTGGGCGCCGGAGTGGGTGATCTCGTTCGATTCGAACGCGCGCCAGAGCGGGGGGCGGCCGCTCATCGCCTCACCACTCCACCAGCGGGCGCAGGTAGATCCCCTGGGCGATCTCGTCCTCGAGCGCGAGCAGCGTGCGGTCCACTTCCACCACCAGCGACGGCTTGCGCTGGCGCAGGGTGAGCACCGCGCCGGGCGTCACGCCGAGGTCGGTGAGCTGGTCGAGGCGGTCGCGGTGGCGGGGCGCGACGAGCACGACCCGCCCCCGCTCGCCCGGGGTGAGGTCGAAGAGGCGGCAGATCAGCGACGGCACGCGGCGAGAGAGCGCCGCGCAGCACTCCCCGGGTGGGATCGCCCGGCCGTGCGGGCAGACCGGGGGGTGGCCGAGGAAGGAGCACACCGCCGCGGTGGCCTGCGGCGAGAGGACGTGCTCGAGCCTGCACGCTTCGTTCTCGGTCGCGTCCATCGGCAGCTCGAACACCTGGTAGAAGAGCACCTCGGCGAGCCGGTGCCGGCGCACCACCTCGCGCGCCTCCGCCTCGCCCGTCGCGGTGAGGCGGAGCCCGCCGCCGGCGCGCTGCACCAGCCCCCCGGCGATCAGCTCCGCCGACACCGCCCGCCACCCCTCGCCCGGGCCGGCGTGGATGCCGGCTGCGAGCGCGTCCTCGGTGAGCGGCTGGCCGGCCTCCTGCGCCGTCCACAGCTCCTCGAGGACCTCCTCGCGCGCCGCCCCGGCGCCGTTCGCCCGCAACAGCGACACGCCGTTCACGCGCGCCTCTGCGGCAGCAGGCGCCGCAGCCACCCGGCGACCAGCGAGTCCTCGACGAAGCGGTAGTGGCAGTGCGGGCAGCACAGGGTGCGGCAGGCGCCCGCCAGTGGGCAGCCGCTCGCGCACGCCTCCTTGCCCGGGAAGCGGCCCCCGCACAGCGGGCAGCGGACCTCGGCCGCGGGCTCGCTCACAGCACCGCCCCGAACGCGCGCAGCGCCCAGTTGAGCGCGATCCCGACCGCGAACGCGAACGGCACGATGAACGCCACCATCGCGACCGCGGTCTTCCACCCGCGCTCCTTGATCATCACGAAGAAGTTCGCGATGCACGGCACGAACAGCGTGATCACCGTCAGCGCCACCAGCGACTGGACGCCGTCGAGCGCCCCTCCGCGCTGCAGGGCGAAGAACCCGGCCGCGCCGTAGTCGCGGCGCAGGAAGCCGACCAGGAAGGAGTCGGCGGCCTTGGCCGGAAGCCCGAGCCCGCCTACCACCAGCGGCTCCGACCAGCGCTCCAGGCGCGGCAGCGCGCCCGACCTGTCGAGGACGAACAGTAGCAGCGTGCCGAGCACGAACAGCGGCACGGCCTCCTTCAAGTACCACTCGGTGCGCGCCGCGGTCTTGATCAGGATGTTGACCAGGCTCGGCACCCGCACCGGCGGCACCTCGAGGAGGAAGTCGGACGTGCGCCCGGGCATCAGCTTGGCGGCGGCCCAGCCGACGCCGAAGATCGTCCCCGCCACCACCCCGGCCCAGACCACGGTGCCGAGCGGCGCCATCGCGCCGAGCATCGCCAGGATCACGCCCAACTGCGCCGAGCACGGCACGCCGAGCGCGAGCAGCAGCGTGACGAGCGCGCGCTCCTTGCGCGTCGGCAGGATCCGCGTCGTGAGCGTCGCCATCGTGTCGCAGCCGAGGCCGAGGATCATCGGCAGCACCGCCTTGCCGTTGAGCCCCATCGCGCGGAACACGCGGTTGACCATCACCGCCAGGCGCGGCAGGTAGCCGGAGTCCTCGAGCACGCCGAAGAACACGAAGAAGGTGCCGACCACCGGCAGGACGATCGCGATCGCGTAGGTCAGCGCCATCGTCACCACGCCGTACGGGCCGACGAACAGGTCGCGCAGCCACGCCCACGGCAGCAGCTTCGCGGCGAGCGCGGTCGCGCCGGGGTTGATGAGCTTGCCGAAGAGGCCGTCCTCGACCAGCTTGACGAGCGTGCCGGCCCCGAACACGCCGACGAACTCGTAGGCGACACCGAGCACCACGAGCAGCACCGGCACGCCCCACACCGGGTGCATCGCCAGCACGCCGAGGCGCTCGCGCAGCGACCCCGCCGGGGCGCGCTTGACGTGGAAGACGAGGCGGAGCAGCTCCGCCACCGCGCGGTGGCGGGCGCGCGCGATCGCCGTCGCGGCGCTGCAGCCGAGCGAGCGGTCGAGCTCCGCGCGCAGCTCCTCGACCTGGCGGCGCGCCGGCGCGCCGAGGTGGACCTGCGCCCACCCCGCGAGCGAGCGGTCGGCGGAGAGCAGCATGAGGGCGATGCCGCGGCGGGCGCTCTCCAGTGCCGGCGGGAGGAGCGCGGCGACCTCGAGCGCGGCCCGCTCGACCGCCGCCGGGTACGGGCAGTCGATCCGCGCCCGCCGCGCCTCGCCGAGCCGCCGCGGGATGGCGTCGAGGCCGGTACCGCGCGTGGCGGTGGCCGGCACGACCGGCACGCCGAGGTGGCGCTCGAGCTCCGCGCTCTCGACGCGGATGCCGAGGTCCTGCGCCTCGTCCTGGAGGTTGAGGATGAGAAGCTGGCGGCGACCCAGCTCCCCCAGTTGCGCCGTCAGGTAGAGCACCCGTCTCAGGTTCTTGGTGTCGCCGACCTGCAGCACCACGGCGCTCGGCTCGGCAAGGAGGATGTCGCGGGTGACCTGCTCGTCCTCGGACTGCGGCGTCAGCGAGTTCGTCCCCGGCGTGTCGAGGATCTCGGGAGCGCCGGGGAGCGCGGCGCCGCGGCCGCGCGTGATCTCGACCGTCGTGCCCGGGTAGTTCGACACCGTCACGTAGCGCTTCGTCAGCGCGCCGAAGATGACGCTCTTGCCAACGTTGGGATTGCCCACCAGGAGCAGCGGGGGAGACGGCACCTGGGCCGCGAAATCGAGTGCCTCGCTCATCGGCCGGACGGGGGCGCCCCCCCGCGCGGCGTCATGCTAGTTCGGCTCGTGAGGCCGCGTCAAGTATGCTTGACATGGACTCCGGGCGATCGCCCCGGAGTGCCGGCGGACTCGAGCGCTACTCGCTCCGCTGGCAGTCGGCGCACAGCCCCTGGATCTGCAGGCTGTAGAAGCTCGGGCGGAAGTTGTGCTCCAGGCACACCTGCCGCTGCCGGTCGTCGAGGTCGGCGTCGTAGAACTCGATGATCTGGCCGCAGCCGGTGCACACCATATGGTCGTGCCGCTTGCCGGGTGTGACGCGCTCGTAGACATAGTGTTCCCGGCCGAGGCGCGACTTGCGCGCGAGGCCGCACTGGACCAGGAGATCGAGCGTGCGGTAGATCGTCGCGCGCGAGACCCGCTTGCCCTGGTTGCGGAGCTGGAACAGGAGCGAGTCGGCGTCGAGGTGACCGGTCGAGTTGAACAGCTCCTCGAGCAGCATCAGCCGCTCCTTGGTCACCTTGAGGTTGTTGTCACGCAGGTACTGGACGAAGAACTTCTCGGCACGCTTCATCGTGGCCTCCTGGTCCGCGTCTCAATATCATCAGGCGACCACGCTAAACGCATTTGCGTCTCGTGTCAAGAGGCGACCGCTGCGGGCTTGGCCGGTCGCGCCATGTGGACGACGCCTTCGAGCACGCCGCCCTCGTCGACCACGAGCGTGGGAGCGAAAACCTCGGCGTAGACTCGGCCGGTTCCGTGAACGACGAGCCGGTCCTTGACCCGCACCGTGCCGCGTACGGTGCCGGCGACGACCAGCCGGCCGACGCTCACCTCGCCTTCGACCACGCCGCCCTCGCCCACCAGCAGCTCGTGCTCGCTCGCGACGGTGCCGGTGACCTGGCCGTGGACGCGGAGCAGGTCGGAGAACATCACGTCGCCCTTGATCGTGCATCCCTGGTCGAGAAAGCCGTTGAGGGTCGTCTGCGCTCGCTTCATCGCCGCTCCCGGGTGAGGAGCTGGAACAGCCGGATCAGCTCCTCCTCGCTGCCGAACGCGATGCGGATCTCGCCGCCGCGCCGTCGCCGCCGGATCCCCACCTGCACGCCGAGGGCGAGGGAGAGCCGCTCGGCCGCCTCCCGCGTCTCGGGGTCCGCGCTCCGCCTTGCCTTGCGCGTGACCGGGCGCAGCCGCCGCTCGAGCTCGCGCACGCTCCAGCCCTCGCGGGCGCAGCGCGCCGCGACCTGCTTCTGCCGCTCCGCCTCCGCGACCCCGGCGAGCGCGCGGGCGTGCCCGGCCGACAGCGCGCCGGCGTCGACCGCCTCCTGCACCTCGAGCGGGAGCTGGAGCAGGCGCAGCGAGTTCGCCACCGTCGAGCGGTCCTTGCCGACGCGGCGCGCGATCTCCTCCTGGCCGAGCCCCGCCTCGCTGCGGAGGTGGTGGTAGGCGCGCGCCTCCTCGATCGGCGTGAGGTCCTCGCGCTGCAGGTTCTCGATCAGCGCGAGCGAGAGCTGCTGCACGTCGTCGACCGCCTGCCGCACCACCGCCGGGATGCGCTCGAGGCCCGCCTGGCGGGCGGCGCGCCAGCGGCGCTCCCCCGCGATCAGGTAGTAGCCGCCCCCGGCGGCCCGCGTCACCACCACCGGCTGGAGCACGCCGTTCTGGCGGATCGACGCCGCCAGCGCGTCGAGGCTCGCCGACGTGAAGTGGCGGCGGGGCTGGAGCGGGTTCGGCGCGATCTCGGCGACGGCGAGCTCGCCCACCCCGCCGGGCCGCGCCGTCGGCGCCTCCGGGATCAGCGCCGCCATGCCCTTACCCAGCGCGGAACGCTTCATCGCTCCTCCGTCGGCCGAGCAGCTCTTCGGCCAGCTCGAGGTAGGCCTGCGCGCCGCGGCTGCGCAGGTCGTACTCGAGGATGGTGCGCCCGAACGACGGTGCCTCGGCGAGCCGCACGTTGCGCGGGATGATGGTGGAAAAGACCGCGTCGCCGAAGAAGCGCCGCACCTCGTCGACCACCTGGCGCGCCAGGGTGAGGCGGTCGTCGAACAGCGTCAGAACCGCGCCGATCACCTCGAGCGACGGGTTCCACGCCGCGCGCACCCGCTCGAGCGTGCGCATCAGCTCGCTCACCCCCTCGAGCGCAAAGTACTCGCACTGGACCGGGATCAGCACTGCCTCCGCCGCCACCAGCGCGTTGACGGTGAGGATGCCGAGCGAGGGCGGGCAGTCGATCAGCACCCACTCGTGCTCCGGAGGCGACGCCGCGAACGCCTTGCGCAGCCGCTCCGCGCGGTCGTCCGCGCCGAGCAGCTCGACCTCCGCGCCGACCAGGTCGCGGCCGGCCGGGATCAGGTCGAGCCGCGGGAAGCGCGTCGCCACCGCCGCGTCGCGCAGCGCCGCCATCCCCTCCAGCACCTGGTAGGAGGTCGGCCCCGCACCCGACCAGCCGAGCCCCGACGTGCAGTTCGACTGCGGGTCGAGGTCGAGCGCCAGCACGCGCTGCTCGTAGGCCGCCAGCGCCGCCCCGAGGTTCATCACGGTGGTCGTCTTGCCGACCCCGCCCTTCTGGTTCGCGACGGCGATAACCCGCTGATTCTTCACCACATCTCCCGATGTTTCACGTGGAACGCCGACGCCAGACCGCGAGGTGACCGCTTGCCGGGTTCGGCAGCCGCGAATGTACCACACGATCCACGCCGGCCATGGCGGCGAGCGCCGCGGCGTTCGCCTCACTCGTCCACCACAGCACCACCCCGTCGTCGCGGACCGCGCGCTCCACCGCCGGCTGCCACTCGCCGAGCGCGACGCCGCGCACCGTCATGACGTCGTAGCCGGCGCCCCGGTGCGCGTCGAGCCGCTCGCGGCGCACCTCGGCGGCGAGCCCCAGCTCGCGCACGGCCTCCTTGAGGAACGCCCAACGCCGTTCGCGCGGCTCGAGCATCACGCCGTACAGCGCGGGCCGCGCCAGCAGCAGCGGCACGGCCGGGAAGCCGTTGCCGCTGCCGACGTCGAGCAGCCGGGCGGCGGCGTCCAGCCACGGCAGCGCGGCGAGAGAGTCCGCGACGTCGGTGGCGAGATCGGCCGCCTCGAGCCGCCCGACCAGGTCGACCGCGCCGCCCCAGGTCGTGAGCAGGTCGAGGAAGACGGCGAGCCGCGCCGCGAGCTCGCCCGTGACACCCGCCGGCTCCAGCAGCGCGGCCCAGTCGGGCCGGGCGCCAAAGCTGCGGCGGCTCACTTGGTCGCGGCCGCCTTCGCCAGCATCCGCTCGGTGAGGAGCTGCTGGCCGATGGTGAAGATGTTGTTCACCAGCCAGTAGAGCGTGAGGCCGCTGGCGAAGCCGTAGAACATGAAGGTGAAGATGAACGGCATCATCATGAACATCCGCCGCTGCGCCGGGTCGCCGACCTGCGGCGCGAGGCGCTGTTGCAGGAACATGCTGCCGCCCATCAGCAGGGCGAGCGGCCGGAACGGGAAGCTGAACGAGCCGAGCGGCAGCACGAACATCGTGTCCGGGATCGAGAGGTCGCGGATCCAGAGCAGGAACGGCGCCTGCCGCAGCTCGATCGCGTAGGCGAACAGCGAGTAGAGCGCCCACAGGATCGGCAGCTGCACCAGCATCGGCAGGCACCCGCCCATCGGGTTGACCCCCTCCTGCTTGTACATCTGCATCACTTCCTGGTTCATCCGCGCGCGGACGGTAGGGTCCTTCTTGGCGCGCTCCTGGTAGCGGTCCTGGATCGCCTTGAGCTTGGGCTGGAGCGCCTGCATGCGCTTCATCGCCACCGCGCTCTTGTGGTTCAAGGGGAAGAGCAGGATGCGGATGCAGGCGGTCAGGACGATGATCGCGACGCCCCAGTTGCCCGCCCAGCCATAGATCCAGCGCAGCGCGGCGAGGAAGCCGACGGAGAGGAACCCGAACAGGCCGAACGAGACGGTCTCGTCGAGGCCGCGCCCGTAGCCGGACAGGATGCGGTGCTCCTTCGGGCCCGCGTAGAGCGTGCCGCGCACCACGCCGTCGATCCCCACCACCGCCACCGCCGGGGCGGCGGTCGCCTTCTCGCCGATCGCCCAGACGCGCACCTCGTCGATCCCCGAGCTCGGCAGGAGCGCGAGCAGGAAGTACTGGTCCTCGACGCCGGCGAAGTCGACCGCCCCGCGCAGCGCCTGCGCGCGCTCCAGCTTGCTCGCGCCGATCCGCTCGAGCTTGCCGTTGAGGCGGACCGCGGCGTCGGACCCGGCCATCCGCCCGCGAGGCTGGCCGCCCTCGCCCTGCTCGATCCCGCCCCCCACCACCACGCCGCCGCGGGCCGCCGCGCCGCCGGCCTTCACCTCGACCTCGAGCGCGAACTTCCCCTCGCCGGCGCGGACCGTCTTCTCGACCCAGCTCCCCTTGCCGTCGCTCCAGCTCAGCCGCACCCCGCCGGCGATGCGCTCGACCTGGTAGAGGTCCTCGTTCCAGGCGCCCGCGGTCCCCATCTCGAGCGGCGCCGCGCCGCCCTTGTGCACCAGCTCGAGCGTCGCCCCGGCCTCGTCGCGGTAGCCGGCCAGGAGCAGCGAGCGCAGCACGCCGCCGACCGGGCTGACCACCGCCTTCACCCCCGGCGCCTCCACGCTGACGACGCCCGGGTCGGAGCCGCGCGCGGCCGGCCGAGCGGGGGCGCTGGGCACGGGGGCCGGCGCGGGGGTCGCCTCGCTCGGCACCGCGCCGGACGGCGCCGGAACCGCAGTGGCGGCCGCGCTCGTCGGCGCCGGAGGCGCGACCGCCGGACGCGGCGGCGCGAACAGCGAGAACCACACGATCACGACGATGCCGGACAGCACCGCCGCCAGCAGCACGCGCTTCTCCATTCAGCGACCCCCTCGGCGGGCCGGCACCGGATCGTAGCCGCCCGGGTTCCACGGGTGGCAGCGCGACAGCCGCCGCAACCCCAGCCACAGCCCCCTGCCCGCCCCGTGCGTCCGGATCGCCTCGAGCATGTAGACCGAGCACGTCGGCTCGAAGCGGCAGGCCGGCGGCAGCCAAGGCGAGAGCCAGCGCTTGTACGCGGTCAGGACCAGCGTCAGGGCGCGGGCGGCCGCAGACGGTGTCGAATCCGTCCCAGGCACTCGAGGTAGTCCTCCCTGAGCCGATCCCAGCCGACCTCGTCGCAGCCATGCCGCACGTTGACGACCAGGTCGGCCCTCAGGCCGTCCCGCACCGCCGCCTCGCCGCGGAACAGCGCGCGCACCCGCCGCCGCGCCCGGTTGCGCACCACCGCGCCGCCGAACTTCCGCGTCGCGGTGATGCCGAGGCGACAGCCGCCTTCCGGCCGGACGAGCGCGAAGACCACCATGAACCGCCCCACGACCTTCATCCCGTGGGTGTAGACGCGCTGGAACTCCGCGCGCTGCCGCAGCCTGTCCAGATGACACCCGTCCGGCTTCAGACCGTCAGGCGCTTGCGCCCCTTGCGGCGGCGCGCCGCCAGCACCCGCCGCCCGGTGGGCGTGCTCATGCGGGCCCTGAAGCCGTGCGTCTTCTTGCGGCGCCGGTTGTTGGGCTGGAATGTCCGCTTCATCGTCTCACTCCTCGAAACCCCGAGCTTCCAACCGCGGGGAAAGGAGAGTCTACGTGGTGGCGGGCTCCGGGTCAACCTCCGCCTGTGTTAAGCTTCGCTCGCCCACCGGGCACGGCGAACGATGAACCCACCCGATCTCTGGACGCTGGTGAGGAACGCGCTACGGTCTCGTCTTTCGACCGAGGACTGGGAGGTCTGGTTCGCCCCGCTGACGGCGCGCGCCGGCCGCGGTCGGCTTGCCCTCACCGTCCCGTCGCGGAGCTACGCAGACCACATCCGCGCCCACTTCCTCCCGCAGTTGGAGGAGTGCGCGTCGGAGGCGGCAGGGGGCGCGGTCGCCGTGACGCTCGAAGTCAGCGGCGAGGCGGCGCGAGGCGAGGCCACCCCGGAGCGCGGCACGCCGCTGAACCCGCGCTACACCTTCGCCGCGTTCGTGCCGGGCCCGTCCAACCAGTTCGCCCGCGCCGCGGCGCAGTCGGTCGCGGAGAACCCCGGCCGCGCCTACAACCCGCTCTTCGTCTACGGCGGCTCCGGCCTCGGCAAGACCCACCTGCTGCACGCGATCGGGCACGAGGTGCTCGCCCGCAACCCCGGCGCCCGCGTCCGCTACGTCCCCACCGAGCACTTCGTCAACGAGCTGATCAACTCGATCCGCCTGCAGCGCATGGCGCAGTTCCGCGACGCCTACCGCTCGATCCACGTGCTGCTGCTCGACGACGTCCACATCATCGCCGGCAAGGAGCGCACCCAGGAGGAGTTCTTCCACACCTTCAACGCCCTCCATGAGGCCGGCCACCAGATCGTCGTCACCTCGGACACCTCGCCGGCGAGCATCCAGGGGTTGGAGGAGCGCCTGCGCACGCGCTTCGTCTGGGGCCTGGTGGCCGACATTCAGCCGCCCGACCTCGAGACCAAGTGCGCCATCATCCGCGAGAAGGCGCACACCGAGGGCCTCGAACTGCCCGACGACGTGGTCCTGTTCATCGCCCGCCGCGTGCGCGAGAACGTCCGCGAGCTCGAGGGTTACCTCAACCGCGTGATCGTCTACTGCACGCTGACCGGCCAGCCGGCGACGCTCGATACCGCCCGCAGCGCCCTCACGCCGCTGCTGCCCGATGAGCGCCACGTCACCTCGGCGGACGTGATCCGCTTCGTCGCCCACCACTACGGCATCAAGGTCGCCGACCTCAAGGGGCGCGACAACCGCCGCTCGGTCGCGTTCCCGCGCCAGGTCGCGATCTACCTCATCCGCGAGCTGCTCAACCTCTCCTATCCCGAGATCGGCAAGCTGTTCGCGAAACACCACTCGACCGTGATGTACTCGGTCGAGACCATCGCCGAGGAGCGGCGCACCAACCCCTCGCTCGACGCCACCCTCACCACCTTCACCGAACACTTCCGCTGATCGCTGTGGAAAAGCCCCCCGCGGCGGCCGTGACGGGCGCGATTTCCACAACCCTGCACACCCCGGCATGCACAGCCGGCCCGCATCCAACCCTCGTCGAACGAGGGCGCTAGCGCCTGGACGAGGCTTCTCCACACCCTCGACTGCGACTGCGAATGCCTGTACAATCACCCTGTTTCTTAGAGGCCGTCGGGAGAGCACACCTATGGATGTGACCCTCAACCGGAGCGTTCTTCTCGATGAGCTGCAGCTCATCCAGGGCGTCGTCGAGCGCCGCACGACGATCCCGATCCTCTCCAACATCCTGCTCGAAACCGAGGGCGACCGCCTCAACCTCGCCGCCACCGACCTCGACGTCACCGTCTTCTCGCGCTGCACCGCCGTGGTCCGCGAGCAGGGGCGGACCACCATCCACGGCAAGGTGTTCTTCGACCTCGTTCGCTCCCTGCCGACCGACAGCCTCGACCTCTCCTGCCACGACGGCCGCATCGAGGTCCGCTCCGGGACGTTCACCTCCCAGCTCGCGAGCCTCGACCCGGCCGACTTCCCGACCCTGCCCGAGGTGCCCGAGGGACAGGGGTTCGCGGTCGACCTCGCGACCCTCCGCCAGCTCATCGACCGCTCGATTTTCGCCGTCTCCTCCGAGGAGGGGCACTTCCAGTACAACGCCTCGCTCCTGCTCATGTCGGCGGACAGCCTCGGCATGGTGGCGACCGACGGCCACCGCCTCGCCTGGGTGAAGGTGCCGCACAGCTCGTCGACGCCGCCGTTCGAACAGCAGCTGCTGCCCCGCAAGGTGCTCAACCAGCTCCGCCACCTGGTGGCGGAAGAGGGAGTGCCGCTCTACATCGCGCGCGGCGAGAACCACCTCGCGTTCCGGCTCGGCAACCGCATCCTCCTCTCGCGCGTGCTCGAGGCCCGCTTCCCGCAGTACGAGCGCGTGCTGGTGCGCGACAACCCGCACCGCGTGAAGGCGCAGCGCGGCGAGCTGGCGTCGTCGCTGCGCCGCGTCGCGCTGCTCGCGAGCGAGCGGACGCACGGCGTGCAGATCCAGTTCGACCACGACTCGATCGCCCTCGCGTCGGTCGGCTTCGACCTCGGCCAGGCGGCCGAGGTGGTGCCCTGCAGCTACGCCGGCGAGCCCCTCAAGGTGTTCGTCAACGCGAACTACCTGCTCGACTTCCTCAACGCGGTCGATGCCGAGGAGGTGGAGCTGCAGCTGCGCGACCCCGACGGCCCGATCGTGATGACGCCGGTGGGCGAGACGCCGGAGCGCGGCGAGTGCCTCTACGTCATCATGCCGATCCGGCTGTGATCTCGTGCCGCTGCGCCGATTCACGGTGGCCGGCTTCCGCAACCTGGAGCCGCTCGACCTCTCCGTTCCGCCCGGCCTGACCGTCGTCGTCGGTGCCAACGGCGCGGGCAAGACCAACCTGCTCGAGGCGATCGCGGTGTTCGGCAACCTCGTCTCGTTCCGGCCCGGCCCGGCCGCGGGCTGGCTGCGCCGCGGCGAGCGTGCGTTCGCGCTCGGCGGCGTGATCGAGCGCGGCGGCGCGCCGGTCGAGTTGCGCCAGGAGGCGCGGCAGGGGCGGACGCTGGCGCGGGCGTTCCATCGCGGCGCGCGCCGGCTCGGCGCCGGCGAGTACCTCGACCTGTTCCCGGTCGCCGCGCTCTCGGGCTACGACCGCCTCCTCGTCTGGGGACCGCCGGAGGACCGGCGGCGTTTCCTCGACCGGCTGTGCTTCCACCTTCACCCCGAGGCGCTCGCGCTGCTGCAGCGCTACCGCCGCACGCTGGCACAGCGCAACGCGCTGCTCGCCGCCGGCGGCCGGGACGCCGAGTTCGAGGCGTTCGAGCACGACCTGGCGGCGGTCGGGGCGCGCATCGTCGAGCTCCGCCTCGCCGCGCTGCGCGGCCTCGAGCGGCTCCTACCGGCCGAGTTCGAGGCGCTCGGATGGTCGGCAGGAAGAGTGATTTTGCGCTATCATTGTCCCGACGGCGTCGCGGTCGCAGATGCCGCAACCACGGCCGCGAGCCTGCGCGTCGCTTTGACCTCCTCGCGTCGGCGCGACCGAGCGCTGGGCCACACGCGCGTGGGGCCGCATCGCCACGACCTGGCGCTCGCGGCGCAAGGGGTGGCGGTGAGGGAGGTTCTTTCGGCCGGACAGGGGAAACTGCTCGCCACCGCGCTGAGGCTGGCGGCGGTGGCGTTGCTGGCGGAAGTCAAGGGGCGAACCCCGATGGTGGTGTTCGACGACGTCGACGCCGAGTTCGACGCCGAGGTGCTGCGGCGCATCCTCGCGCGCCTGGACTCCGGCGGGCAGGCGGTCCTCTCCTCCGCGCACGAGGAGATGATCGTGCCGCGAGCCGGCGGCGCGGCGGTCTGGCGGGTCCGTGCCGGCGCCGTCGAGGGGGCGGGATCCGAAAGGAGCAGCGCTTGACCGGACAGGGCTACACCGCGGAGAGCATCCAGGTTCTGAAGAACCGGGAGGCGGTCCGCAAGCGGCCGGGAATGTACATCGGCGACACAGACGACCTCTCGGGCCTGCACCACATGGTCTGGGAGGTGGTGGACAACGCGGTCGACGAGGCGCAGGCGGGGTTCGCCACCCGCATCGGCGTGCGGGTGCACGCCGACAACTCGGTCTCGGTCGAGGACAACGGGCGCGGCATCCCGGTCGACATCCACAAGGAGACCGGCCGCAACGCCGCCGAGCTGATCATGTGCGAGCTGCACGCCGGCGGCAAGTTCGACAACAACGC
>DATIYW010000167.1:0-26377 GCA_035517415.1 Thermoanaerobaculaceae bacterium | reverse complement strand
GGTGCGGATCGCAGAACGCGTGAAGCGCGAGGACGAGCCACAGCCCGGCCGCCACCAGCCACGGACGCAGGTCCCGACCGGTCACGGCGGCGCCTCCTGCCGGTGGCCGGCCGGGCGACGCAGCCGCCGCCAAAACCAGAGTGCGGCGAGCGCCGCGACCGCGCTGGTCCACAGCCCGGCGCGAGCCTCGGGGAGCAACGCCTGGACCGCGCTCAGAGAATGCGCCCCGGCCGGGATCTGCACGCCGACCAGGCTGTGGATCGGCGCCCAGGCCACGGGCCTGCCGTCGACAGATACTCGCCACGCGTCGTCCACGAGCAGCGGGAGCACGGTCGGGCCGGTGGCTGTCCGGACGACCTGCCAACTCCAGCGCCGCGGACCGGCCTGCCGCGGCGGCGGCAACGCCTCCCGCGCGCCCGGAGCCGCGGCCAACGCCGCCGCGAGGTCCACGCCGTGCGGCAGCATCGCGGGGAACGGCGGCAGGATCGGCGGGACGCCGAAGCGGGTCGCCGCGACGGCCGACCGCTCCGGCGGATCGGAGGGGCGCAGCGGCGCGCCCGGCCCGAGCCGCGGCCCACTCGTCAGGGCGATCACCGCCGGTACGACCATGAGCAACCCTGCGGCGAGAGCGCGCCGTCGCTCGGCGGAGGCCACCGCCAGTGCGACGAGGGCGGAAGCGGCCCCGAGCCACCGCCACGGGAACTGCAGCAGCGCGAATCCGGGCAGGAGGGCCCACAGCGGGCGCGCCGGCGACGTTGCCATCACGACGGCGAGGATCGCCCCTGCGGCCAGGGCTCTCGGGCGCCCGCGTTCCGTGAGGACGACCACCGCGGCGGCCAGCAACGCAAGCGCGACCCACGCCATCTCGCGGTTGAGCGCCGGCGCCGGGTCGTCGGGAGCGAAAAGGAACCGACGTCTCCAGTCGAACCACCCCGAGGAGAAGACCTCCTCCTGCAGGCGTCGGAGGCCCAGGACGTTGGGCAGCCACGACCACGCCGCCAGACCGAGCCCGAGCGCCGCGCTCGCCGCGAGACCTCCGACGCGACGGCTGCGCGACGCCACGTGCGCTGCGGCGACGACAAGGCCTGCCATGAACGCCACCAGGAGTTGCGTGGCGAGCAACACCGCAAGAGCGACGCCTCCGCACAGCATGGCTCGGCGCGACTCGGGCGCCGGGGGCAGCAGCGAGTCCAGGATCCAGGGCAACAGCGCGACGGCCACCGCCTCCTGCAACGCGGCGCGAACGTGGAGCGTGACGAGCAGGTACGGCGCAGCCGACCAGATCATGCCGCAGGCGACGGCGCGACCCGGCTCGGCGCCCCGGCGCCTGGCGACACGGAGCATCACCAGGCCGGCGATGACCGGGATCAGCGCCGTGGCCACCGAGGTCGCGGCGATCGCGTCGTCGAGGACCAGCGCCAGGGCCCCCTGGACCGCGAGCGAGAGCTGCGGCCGGGCGCGCGGCTCCGGACCGCCGAGGCCGGCGTTGAGGTCCGGGTACCAGGTCGGGAGCAGCACCCCGCCGCGCCAACAGCGTGCCTGCTCGAGGGCGTACATCGCGTGGTAGTAGGCGTCGTCGCCGCCGGGCGGACCGAGCGCCAACGGCGCGGCGCCCAGGACGAGCCCGGCAGCGGCGACCGCGATGGCCGCCGCGGCACGGCGCGCCGCGGCGTCAAGCCGCACGGCCGTCCCCTCGCATCCGCGCCCTTCTCGTGATCCCCAGGACCGCGAGCGCCGTCGCGGCCGCGACGCCGAGGCCGACGCGCGCGAGCGGGTCCCCTGCCCAGCTCACCACGACGCGGTGCTGGCCGGCCGGGACACGCACGCCCACGGCGCCCCGCGGCGAGTCCGGTGCGGCCAACCGGCCGTCGACGTGCACCTCCCAGTACGGGTAGTCCAGCAGGCGGAACTCGACCCGCGCCGGTTCGGCGGCGGCGACCTCGACCTCGCGATCGAGCACGTCCCACCGCACCACCTGGAGCGAGTTCGCTGGGCTCACGAGCACCCGTTCCCCGCCGAACCGCTCGAGGTTCGTCGCCAGCCAGGCCCACGAGCGCGGGCGGTTCTGCGCCGCGTCCACGATCCAGGGGTTGCCTTCAAACGCGCGGTGCACCCGGGCGCCGAGCTGTGTCCAGTCCATCGCGGCCGTCAGCCCCGGGTCGCGCACCACCGGGTCGTGCGGGTGGAACGCCAGGGGGACGAGCAGGACGGCCGCGGCTGTCCAGCCCGCCGGTCGGCGCAGCGACGCGGCGGCGGGCGCGGCGGCCAGGATCCCGGCCGGGAGCAGCCAGCGCCAGGGGAACTGGAGCAGTTGGAGCGGCGAGTGGATGCGCCAGAACCAGGCGAACATCGGCGAGGCCACCACGACGCAGCCGGCGATCAGCACCGTGCGGTTCCGGTCGCGCCGCCACCAGCGCCCGATCAGGACCGCGGCCAGCAGCGCCACCGCGCACCACGTCATCCAGCCGTTGACCTCCAAGTTCGGCGCGGAGGTGGACGCGAGCACGTGTCGCTCCGGGCTGAACACCCCCTCGACGGTCGCGGCGCGGTTCGGGATCGCCGAGAACTCCGCCACGAGTGGGAGCGTGTACCAGGCCGTCAACCCGCCCGCCACGAGCGCCGCGAGCGCGAGCCGCCGCAGCGCCGACCCGGTCCCCGTCAGGGCGGCCGCACCGAGCATCAGCAGCCCCGTCATCACCGCGGAGAGGGCGTGGACGAGCCAGAGCGCGGCGGCGAGGATCCCGTCCCGCACCGGCTCGAGGCGGTCGGCCAGGGAGGTCTCCAGCAGCCACCACATCAACGGCAGGGCGTACACCTCGGAGAACGCGCTGCGCCCCAACACGTCGTGGACGGCGAGCGGTGCGAAGACGAGAAGCGCCCACTCGGCGGCCCCCTGCCAGCGCTGCGACCGCCAGAGGAGCGCGAAGAGCGCCAGCCTCCCGAACAACGCCAGCGCGCGCACGCCCGAGCCCGCGTCGCCGGCGACCAGGCCCAGCGCACCGGCGAGGAAGGTGCCGAGCGGGCTGTAGAGACGGATGCCCGGGCTGCCGAACCCGGCGTTGAGATCGGGGAGCCACACCGGCAGCGCGCCCGCGTGGAGACAGTGCATGACCTGTTGCGTCCAGAGCAGGTGCACGTAGATGTCGGGACCGGTCGGCACGAACGGAAGCAGGTGTCCCGCCAGCAGCGACGCCACGAGCGCCAGCGCGAGCAGCAGACCCCAACGAAGCGCCCGTGCCCTTGTCCGTCCGTTCGCCGCAGCCTCGCGGGGCCGTCGCGGGGACGGTGGTCCCGCGGCGGTCGCGCTACGACAATCGGTGGGTGCGGTACCAGGCGACAAAGCGCTCGATCCCTTCCTCGATCGGCACGCGCGGCTCCCAGCCCCACAGGCGCTTTGCCTTCGCCACGTCCGCGTAGGTGATCGGCACGTCACCGGGCTGCAGCGGCAACGCCTCGACGCGCGGCTCGACCCCGAGCGCCGCGCCGACCAGCTCGATCAGGCGCGAGAGCGAGGTGGTGCGCGAGCCGCCCAGGTTGACGATCTCGAACGGCGCCGCGGCGTCGAGCGCGGCGAGGACGCCCGCCACGATGTCGTCCACGTAGGTGTAGTCGCGCGCCGTCGAGCCGTCGCCGAAACGCGGCACCGGCCGGCCGCGGGCGAGCCGGTCGGCGAACAGGTGGATCGCCATCTCCGGCCGCTGCCGCGGTCCGTAGACGGTGAAGAAGCGCAGGCAGGTCACGGCGAGCCCGTACAAATGGTGGTAGGTGTACGCCATCAGCTCGGCGCCTCGCTTCGTCGCGGCGTAGGGCGAGACCGGGCAGCTGATCGGGTCGTCCTCGGCGAACGGGACCTTGGAGTTGATGCCGTACACCGACGAGGTCGAGCCGAAGATGAAGGTGCGGGCGCCGGCGTGGCGGGCGGACTCGAGGAGGTTGAGCGTGCCGAGGCAGTTGACCTCCTCGTAGAGCCGCGGCTGGCGGATCGAGGGGCGGACGCCGGCGCGCGCCGCGAGGTGCACGGTGGCGGCGACGCCGTGACGCCTGTACACGTCGTTCACAAGCTCGGCGTCGCGGATGTCCCCCTCGACCACGCGCCACCGCGGGTTGCCTGCGAGCGCGGCGACGTTCTCGCGCTTGAACGCGGGGTCGTAGTAGTCGTTGAAGTCGTCGAGGCACACCACGGCGGCGCCGCGCGCCAGCAGCGCCTCGCACACGTGGGAGCCGATGAACCCCGCCCCCCCGGTCACCAGGATCGTCTCCATGCCTCGCTCCCCCGCCGGCGGCGGTGACCGCATCCGACCCGGACCGCCGCTGTGGTGACGGCTTGCGCATCGCGATGGTAACAGGCAACGCCCCGCCGCGCTTGAGATACGATGGGCGCGTGGCGGAACCCGAGTACCTGATCTGCCTCGAGTGCGAGACGCCGGTCTACGTGTTCGAGTGGCGCGACGGCAGGCCCACCGAGGTCGTGTGCCCGGTCTGCGGCAACGACGACCCCGCCGCGTTCGCCACCGAGGACGACATGGAGGAGATGAGCCAGGGTGCCGAGGAGGGCGACGACGAGTAGCGCCGGTCGCGGGGAACGCCGGCGCGGCGCTACACTGCGGCGAGGGGGCACCCGATGGTCCAGATCCTGACCGGCCCGCGCCTCGCGCGGGCGTTCCGGGCCGGCGCGCTCGCGGTGGTCCGCGAGCAGGAGACGCTGAACCGGATCAACGTGTTCCCCGTCCCCGACGCGGACACCGGGGCGAACCTCGCCTCGACGCTGCGCGCGGCCGCCGCGGCGCTGAGCACCCCGCGCGGCATCACCGTGGGGCAGACCGCGAGGACCGCCGCGGACGCGGCCTTGGACGGCGCGCGCGGCAACTCTGGCGCGATCTTCGCGCAGTTCCTCCACGGCTTGGCCGAGTCGATCGGCTCGCGCGTGCACGTCACCACGCGCGAGTTCGTCGCCGCCGTCCGCCGCGGCGCCGATGCGGCCCAGCAGGCGCTCGCCCAGCCGGTCGAGGGAACGATCCTCTCGGTCCTGCGCGCCTGGGCGGCCGCGCTCGAGGAGCGCGCGAGCAAGGTGCGCGACTTCGGCGAGCTTTTGCGCGGCGGCCTCGAGCGCGCGCGCGAGGCGCTCGCGTTCACGCCGCGGCAGCTCGCGGTGCTGGCGAAGAACGGCGTCGTCGACGCCGGCGCGCAGGGCTTCGTCTACTTCCTCGAGGGCGTGTCGAGCTTCTTCGGCGACCGCCGTGCCGCCGACTGGCGTCGCGCCGGGCTCTCGCTGGCGCAGCCGACCCCGTTCGCCGCGGCGCATGCGGATCTCGACCTGACTTACCGCTACTGCGCCGAGGGGCTGCTCCGCGGCGACCGCCTCGACCGCAAGGCGATCGCGCGCGAGGTGGCGCCGCTCGGCGGCTCGCTGGTGGTGGCGGGCGGCGGCTCGCGGCTCCGCGTCCACCTCCACACCAACGAGCCGCAGCGCCTCTTCTCGGCGCTCGCCGCCTGCGGCACCGTCGAGCGCACCAAGATCGACGACATGGTGCTGCAGCAGCTCGCCGCGCGCCAGGCGCGGGTGGCGCTGGTCAGCGACTCCTCGTGCGACATGCCGGAGGCGAGTGCCCACGCCCTCGGCCTCGTGCGCGTGCCGCTCACCATCAGCTTCGGCGACGAGACGTTCGTCGACGGCGTCGACATCACGCCGGCGCAGTTCTACCAGCACCTGGAGGCAACGTCGGTCGCGCCGAAGACGTCGCAGCCGGCGGTCGGCGAGTTCCGCGCCACTTTCCAGACGCTGCTCGCGAGCCACGACGCCGTGATCGCGGTGCAGCTCGCGGCCGGTCTGTCCGGGACCTTCCAGGCCGCGGTCGCGGCCGCGACCCAGGTCGACCGCGAGCGCATCCGCGTGATCGACACGGGACAGGTGTCGGTCGCGCTGGGCCTGGTGGCCGAGGCGGTGGGCGAGGCGATCGCGGCCGGCGCCGGCTTCGAGGAGGCGGCGGCGGTCGCGGAGCGCGCCAGCCGGCAGACGGTGCTCTACGCGACCTTCCCGTCGCTCGAGATGGCGGCGCGCGGCGGGCGCGTGAGCCCGCGTCTGGCGTGGATCACGCGCCACCTCGGCGTGGTCCCGGTGCTCACCGTCCGCGACGGCAAGGCGGCGCGGGCCGGCTTCCACCTCGGCTTTGCGGCCGCCCTCCGCGGCCTCGCGCGCCGGGTCGTGCGCTTCGCCGGCGGAACGCCGCACCGCGTCGTGATCGCCCACGCCAGCGCGGTCGGCGCCGCCGAGTACCTGGCGGAAAGAATCTGCCAGGGGTCCGGTGTTACTGATGTGCCCATCGTCAACCTGACCGCGGTGCTCGCGGCGCACGTCGGTCCGGGCGCGGTGGGGGTGGCGGTGCGGAGGCTCGAGGCGTGACCTTGCAACGCGGTACCGCGGCAGTTAGATTCTCCGCTGCGGCAGGCGGCGGGACCGCCGGCGCGGCCGACGGAGGCGTGGATGGCTCGACCTGACTACCTCATCTGTCTCGAGTGCGAGTCGGAGGTGGAGGACTTCACCTGGCGGGACGGTGAGGTCCGGCGGGCCACCTGCGAGGTGTGCGGCAACACCGACGCCGACGCGTTCTCCATCCCCGAGGACTTCGAGCAGGACCAGGAGACCGACGAGGACGAGGCGAGCGACGAGGAACAGGACGAGGAAGCCGAGTACCTCGACGACTACGACGGGTTCGACGAGGGCGAGGAGGAGGACGAGGGGTAGCGGCAGGACGCTTCGGGCTCCCTCCACAAGCGAAGCGCGGTCGCCGGCCGACCGCGCCGTTTCGTCTCGACCCGTCGCGCTTCAGCCGCGCGCGGGCGCGCCGCCGAGGTCGATCCGCCTGCCCACCCCGAGCAAGCGGACGAGCAGCGCCACCTCGCGGCTGTCGGGGTTCGCCTCGTTCGGCAGCAGCAGGAGCCACGGGCCGGACGGCCCCCGAACAGCAACCACCCGCCGCTGCCCGAGGACGAGCTCGCTCTCCTCGATCGCGTCGATGCCGTCGTGCTCGCCACGCACGAGCGCCACGCAGCCCGGGTCGTCCAGCACGTGGCCGACGTCGCCGTGCGCCGCCGTCACCCCGACCTCGCCGCCGACCTCCTCGAGGACCGCGGCGCCCGCCATGCCGCGCTCGACGACGAGCCACTCGACGAACCCCGCGAGCGCCGAGTCGCCGCCCGCCCCCCACCGCTCGAGCAGCTTCTCGAGGCTGTCGTCGACCAGCGCCGGCGGGTGATCGCTGGTCGGCGACTTGGGGTCGCTCGGCGGGCCGTTGGCCACCGCTCCGTTGCCGGCCTCGGGCCGGTCCGACGGAGGCAGCACCTGGGCGATGACGGAGGAGAAGCGGACAGTGTCGCCGACGTTCAGTTCCCCCTCGCGAACCCGCCTGCCGTTGACGAACGTCCCGTTGGTGCTGCCCAGGTCGAGGAGCAGGATCTTCCCGTGCTGGCAGGAGATGAGGGCGTGCGAACGCGAGACGTCCACGGCGTTCAGGCGCACCGTACAGTGGGCGGCCACTCCGACCATCAGCTCGCCGCCCTCCTCGATGGCGAACCGCCTCTCGCTGCCATCCAGCAGCACGAGTTCCATGCTGACCGGCCCTCCCCCGGCCAGTTCCGCCGCGGCGTGCCCAAAGGCTCGGGCCGCCGCTCCTCCGGCCGAGTTCACCCTGCCCGGAAGTTGCCGCAACTGCTCCGGTGCAAGGATACGACCTTTCTCAAGTCGGAGCAAACCCGCGGCCGTCATGCCCCGCGCGCGCGCGCGCCGGCGCGACCGCTGCCTCGCCACGCGCCGACCGGGGCGGCGGCCGCGACCGCTCCGCCCCGATTCGCCGGCCGCTAGAATGCGCCCATGCCGGCCGAGTTCTTCCCCGTCCGCGTGCGGGCGCGCTACGCCGAGACCGATCAGATGGGCGTCGTCCACCACGGGGTCTACCCGGTGTGGTTCGAGGTCGCACGGACCGCGCTCTCGCACGCGGTCGGCCTCCCCTACTCCGAGTGGGAGCGCCGCGGCTACCTGCTCATGGTCGCGGAGCTGACCTGCCGGTACCGGCGGCCGGCGAGGTACGACGACGAGATCGTCGTCTGGGTGCGCGTCGGCGAGACCGCCAGCCGCCGCGTGACGTTCGTGTACCGCGTCGAGGGGCCCGGCGGTGCGCTGCTGGCCGAGGGCGAGACCCGCCACCTGGTCGTGGATCGCATGACCGGCCGCTCCGCGGTGCTGCCGGCGGAGCTGCGCGAATCGCTTTCGCGCGAGCCCGTGGAGCACGCGCCGGGGGACGCCGGGACGGCCTAGGCGGTCTTGAGGCGGTCGAGGCCGACGAGGGAGAAGACGCGCTCCGGATAGACCCAGACCCACAACAGGAGCGGCAGCGTGAACGTGACCGGGATCTCGAAGAAGTAGCGGAGCGCGCCGTACACGTTGCGGGCGAGGTCCGAGTACGTCGCCCGGCTCCAGGCGCCGAGCGAGAACGCGGCGAAGCACTTCGACTCCCAGAGCAGCGCCAGCACGTGGGAGGCGACGAGGGCCGCGAGCGCCCACAGCAGGCGACGCCACGCACCGCCGGCGAAGGGGCGAGGCACGGCGAGCACCAGCGCCAGGAACGGCACCAGGTTGAAGTTGATCTCGGTCAGCGGCACCTTCAGCCAGCCCGAGTCCGCCCGGAGGTCCGAACGGCCGACCAGTGCGTCCGAGTCCTTCGACATGATCAGCGTCGCCGCCGGCACCTCGTAGACGCGGGCGACGAATTGCGTCACGGCGCACAGTGCGGGGTTGTAGAAGCCCCGGACCGCTACCCAGACCACCGCCGCGACGATCGCCGCGACCGGCAGCCGGCGGAGGTAGCGGCGGAGGCTATCGGTCCGCTCTGGCGACGGCATAGCGGTGCACCCAGGCGAGCCACAGCACGACGGCGAGGATGATGACCAGCGACTGCCAGATGAAGACGTGCGAGACGTTGAACCACTGCGGCCTGTAGATCCCGGTGTAGAACAGCGAAACGACCCGGACGACGTTGAACACCTGGATCGCCACGAAGCCCCCGACGATCCCGAGCAGCCTGCGCCGCCACGTCGCGGGGAACGCCACGACCCCGCACACGAAGATCAGGATCGCCTCGAGCCCGTTGCAGCCGTTGTAGATCGCGACCGAGAAGCGGGGCGAGGAGAGCATCTGCCCGGTGACCGTGGCGTGCTCGCCGAACAGGCGCAGCGCCGCCGCCGACTCGCGCGCGACGAAAGTCGTGTAAGGGTTGACGACGTTGTCGTTGACGGGGTGCAAGGCGAGGATGAAGAAGCCCACGCTGAGCACGATCACGTACCGGACGATGAACTTGCCGGCCGGAGTGGCGACGAATCCCTTCCACGCGCCCATTCCGCGGATTATCTGGAAGCCCCGGCGCGCCGTCAACCGGGGCGGCACGCGCTGCGCGCCGGCGTTCCCGCACCCGCCTGGCGCGGCGCCGCATCCGCTCCCGGTCGGCGGCGCGACGCGATCGCACCGGACTCGACATCCTGGCACCCGGCGGGGACGAAACGCCCGTCACGCCGGCGTGGCGTCGGACCCGGCGCTGGCACGCGTCTTGTAAGATTGCTCACGATATGTTCGGCGCGCCCGACCCGGACCCGGACCGCGATCTCGAACCGCCCAGGCGGTCCGCGGCTCGCCTCGTCACGCTGTTCGGTGGTAGCCGGGAGCGGCGATCGGAGACCGACGACGACGACGAGCCGCTGCCGTTCTCGACCGACCCCGCCGAGCTCTTCCTCCTCAACGAGCGCATCTCGCCGCACCCGATCCGGATGCGCGACCGCCCGCTCCAGCTCGCGCTGATCGTCTCGCTCGCGCTCCACCTCCTGATCCTCTCCCAGCTCCCGGCCGGCAGCCTGGTGCAGTCGATCCTCGCCTCGCAGGCCGCCGCCAGGCGCAAGCTGGTGGCCGACAACACGCCGTTCTTCGAGCTGGTGCAGATGCCCAAGCAGCGCGCCGAGCGGCCTGCCCGCGACCGCGCGCCGGCGTCAGACCTCAACCGCCGCGCGCACGGCGGCGAGGGCGCCCCCGCCGACCGGCCGGGCTCGAAGGGGACCACCCCCGAGCTCCGACTGGAGCCGCCGGGCAACCGCGGCGCCGGGAACCCGCAGCCTCGGGGCGCACAGACCCAGACGGCCGACGCGAACCGGGCCGACCGCGGCGAGGGCCAGAAGGCCGACCCGACACCGCCGGTCGACCGGGTCGCGGACAAGGGCGAGGCGGCCGTGCTCGCGGTGCCGACCAGCGGCGGCGGCCACCAGCCGGGCGTCGGCCTCCGGGGTCTCTCCGCCTACGGCGCGCCGGGCACGCTCGGCGGCGCAATCCCCAATCGCAAGGGCGGCCAAGTCGACCTCGGCCCGCTCTCCTTCGACACCGAGTGGTACGACTGGGGGCCGTACGCGGCGGAGATGCTGCGGCGGATCCGCTACCACTGGGACATCCCGGAGGTCGCGCAGATGGGCGTGCCCGGGGTCGTGCGCATCCGCTTCTACATCGAGCGCGACGGCCGCGTGAGCGGGGTCGAGATCCTCAAGCAGTCGGGGCATCCGCCGATGGACTTCGCCGCCCGCGACGCGATCCTCAACGCGTCCCCGCTCCCACCGCTGCCCGACGACCTGGTCGGCGTGGCGCACGAGGGCGTCACGATCACGTTCTACTACAACACGCCGGTCCCCGAGCACACCGAGCAGGGCTGAGGCGGGACCGCGACGCGGTCGCCGGCCCCGCGCGACACGCCGGGACGACGCCTCAGGCCCGCTCGCACGCCGCCAGGACGCGGCGCAGCGCGGCGCCGACGTGCGCCCCGAGCGGCGCCAGCTCCGGCTTGCCGACGATCCCCAGCACGCCTTCGGGGTTCATCGCCCGCACCACGGTGTTGCCGCCCTCGACCGAGACCGTGACGTTGCACGGCAGCAGCACGCCCACCTCGGGGGCCGCCGTCAGCGAGGCGTGCGCGGACGGGGGGTGGCAGGCGCCGAGGATCAGGTAGGGCTCGCGCTCGACGCCGAGCTTCGCCTTGAGCGTGGCCTTGACGTCGATCTCGGTGAGGACGCCGAAGCCCTCGCGGGCGAGCGCATCGCGCGCGCGGGCGACGGCGTCGTGGAACGCCAGCGGCGACCTCGACTCGAATGCGACGGTGGTTTCGTGCATGACGCGCGCTCCCATGGTGTGCGCCGCCGGCAGCGCCGAGGGCATCCAGCGCCCCAGCCGACCTCAGCCGAACTCATTCCTGCGTTCCCCTCGCCGTGCGCGCCCGCCGGGCGCGCTCACGACGCTCAGGAGAACCCGCCGCCCCCGCATGCCGACGCGTTCGGGGCGCCGCACGGCATCGAGCCCCCGCCGCTCGACGAGACCGAGCTCGCGAACGTCGAGAGCTGCTTCGTCACCTGCGCGCCGCCGCAGGCGGGGCACGCCAGCCCGGCGGCGTCGGCGCCGACGCGCTGCAGCACCTCGAAGCGGCGCCCGCAATCGCGGCACGAGTACTCGTACAGCGGCATCGCTACCCTCCGCACCCGGTCCACATCGCGTCCCACACGTTGGTGGGAACTCCGGCGGGGAACACCTCATCGGTCGAGAAAATCGCGCCGCAGCTCCGGCACCGCCAGAGCAGCGAGCCTCAGGTGGGCACCGGCCGCAGCGCCTCGCTGCATCGCGGGCAGCGTGCCGCCGCCTTCTCGTCCTTGGCATCCGACGCCTCCATCGCCCCTCCCCTCAACGCGGCGAGATCGGCGGCTCGCTCCTGGCGTCCGCGTCTTCCGACTCGACGCCCGCCCCGCAGCCGCCACCGCCCCCACCCGCCTTCGCCCGGCGCCCGGCCGGGTCGGGCACCGCTCACGTCGGCACGCCGAGACGCGGGAAGACGACGTACTGCAGCAGGGCCCACGCCGCGAGGCCGCCGAACAGCGCGATCGCGCCGCTCCAGTCGCTCATGGCGTTTCCGCCGCCATCGCCGCGCGGCCCGCCTCGATGCCGTCCCTCTCGGCGTTGACCTGGCGCTCGAGCGAGTCGCACACGGTCGAGCAGATCGAGAACACGGCCGGGTCCTCGATCCGGTAATAGACGTTCACGCCCTCGCGGCGGCACTCCACCAGGCCGACGCGGCGCAGAATCGAGAGGTGCTTGGAGACGTTCGCCTGGCTCCCGCCGACGATGCCGAGGATGTCGTTGACGCAGCGCTCGCCGCCCTGCAGCACGTGGAGGATGCGAAGGCGCATCGGATCGGCCATCGCCTTGAGGCGGTCCGCGATCTTCTCGAGCAGGTGATCCGACGCAGGCTGCACGTGCCCTCCCCGAAGTAAGTATAACCACTTCGGCATAAAAGAACAAGGGGGCCGGCCGCGCCGGGGCGCGCAGTGTGCGGCCCGTCAGGCACGCGCATCGAGAACACGAGCGCCCGGTCGCCCGGGCGCTCGAAGACACCTCGCTTCTTGCCGCTACGCGCTCGGGGCGGAGCCGGCGTCGGCGTTCGCAGCGGCCGGACGCTTGCGCTTCCGGTCCTTCTTGCTCTCGCCGCCTTCCTTCGAGGTCTTCGCCTCGGGCAGCTTGAAGTCGACGAACTCGACGATCGCGAGCTCGGCGGCGTCGCCGCGCCGCGGTCCGAGCTTGACGATGCGCGTGTAGCCGCCGGGCCGGTTGACGAAGCGCGGTCCGATCTCGGTGAACAGCCGGCGGACGAGGTCGCGGTCGGCGAGCCAGCGCTCGGCGAGCCGGCGGGCGTGGACGGAGTCGGCGCGGCGACCGAGCGTCACGACCTTCTCCGCGATCGGCCGCAGCTCCTTCGCCTTCGGCAGCGTGGTGATGATCCTCTCGTGCGTGATCAAGGACCGCAACTGGTTGCGGAAGAGCGCCTTGCGGTGCTCGGAGACCCGCCCCAGCTTGCGGCCCGATTTCATGTGTCGCATCGTTCTCCTCCGTTACGAGCGCGGCAGGTCGAAGCGCATCCCGAGGCCGAGGCCGAGCGCCTCGAGCCGCTCGCGCACTTCGGAGAGCGCCTTCTTGCCGAATCCGGAGAGGTTGGCGAGGTCGTCCTCGCCGCGCCCCACGAGGTCGCGGATCGTCTCGATCCCGGCGTTGCGCAGCATGTTCGCGATCCTGCCGCCGAGCTCCAGCTCGTCGATGCTCTGGTCGAGGACGCCCTCGTGCTTGTCCACGACCGCGGGCTCCAGGCTGACCTCGAGCTCGCCGAAGATCGGCAGGTGGTCCGCGAGCAGCCGCGCGGCCTCGGCGACCGCAGCCGCCGGGGCCATCGTCCCGTTCGTCCACAGCTCGAGCACCAGCTTCTCGTAGTCCGTCGCCTGCCCGACGCGGGCCGGCTCGATGCGGTAGTTCGCCCGCCGCACCGGCGAGTAGGCCGCGTCGAGGTAGATGAAGCCGACGCCGAGAGTACGCGCGTCCTGGTCGTCGGCCGGCACGTAGCCGCGCCCGCGCCGGATCACGAGCTCCGCGTCGATCGAGCCCTCCTCCGCGAGCGTCGCGAGGTAGACGGTCGGGTCGACGACCTCCAGCTCAGAGCCGCCCTTGATCGCGCCGGCCGTGAGCGCGCCCGGCTTCGACGCCTGCAGGGTGGCGGTGATGGTCTCGGGGCCGGTCAGGCGCAGCGGCACCCGCTTGAGGTTGAGGATCAGATCGGTCACGTCCTCCATGACGCCCGGAATCGAGTCGTACTCGTGGTCCACGCCGGCGAACCGCACGGCGGCGATCGCGCTCCCCTCGATCGAGGAGAGCAGGATGCGCCGCAGCGCGTTGCCGACGGTGACGCCCCATCCCCGCTCGAACGGCTGCGCGGTGAAGACCCCGTGGGTGGTGCTCGCCTGCTCGGCGTCCATCACCACCGCCTGGGGCCGGTGCAGCTCCAATCCTCTCATCGATGACCTCCTAGCGTGAGTAGAGCTCGACGATCAACTGCTCCTGGATCGGCAGGCGGATGTCCTCGCGCGTCGGCAGCGAGACCACCTTGCCCTTGACGTTCTCGGCGTCGAGCTCGAGCCACGGCGGCACACCACGCCCCTGCGCGGTGTCGAGCGCCTCGCCGACGAAGGCGTTCGCGCGCATCTTCTCCTTCAATCCGACTTCCATCCCCGGCCTCACCTGGAACGACGGGATGTCCACCTTCCGCCCGCTGACCAGCACGTGTCCGTGCCGAACCAGCTGCCGCGCCTGCGCGCGGGACGAGGCGAAGCCCAGCGAGTAGACCACGTTGTCGAGCCGCATCTCGAGCAGCCGCAGGAGGTTCTCGCCGGTCACGCCGCGCTGTCGCGAGGCCTCTGCGAAGTAGCGGCGGAACTGCGCCTCGAGCACGCCGTAGACGCGGCGGACCTTCTGCTTCTCGCGCAGCTGCAGGCCGTACGGCTGCATCTTGTTGCGGCGCTTCCCGTGCTGCCCCGGCGCGTAGGAGCGGCGCTCCACCGCGCACTTCTCCTTGAAGCAGCGCTCGCCCTTGAGGAACAGCTTCATGCCCTCGCGACGGCACAGCCGACAGACCGCCTCGCTATATCGTGCCACTGCAGCCTCCTCGACCTACACCCGGCGCCGCTTCGGCGGCCGGCAGCCGTTGTGCGGGATCGGCGTCACGTCCTTGATGCTCTTGATCTCGAGACCCGACGCCGCCAGGGCGCGGATCGCCGACTCGCGGCCCGCTCCCGGTCCCTTGAGCTCCACGTCCACGGTGCGCACGCCGTGCTCCTGCGCCTGCTCCGCGGCGTTGCGCGCCGCGAGCTGCGCCGCGTAGGGCGTGCCCTTGCGCGACCCCTTGTACCCGATGCGTCCGGCCGAGCTCCAGCAGACCGCGCCCCCGGTCGGGTCGGTGATCGTGACGATGGTGTTGTTGAACGTCGCCTGGATATGGGCGACGCCGTGCGGCACGCTCTTGCGCTCGCGCCGGCGCCCGCCCTTCTTCGCAGCCTTGGTTGCCTTCGCCATGGTCTGTCGTCCTCGCCTACTTCTTTCCGGCCTTCTTCTTCTTGGCGACGGTGCCGCGGCGCGGCCCCTTGCGGGTGCGCGCGTTGGTGTGGGTGCGCTGGCCGCGCACCGGCAGCCCGCGCCGGTGCCGGATCCCGCGATAGCTGCCGATCTCCATCAGCCGCTTGATGTTCATCGCGACTTCCTTGCGCAGGTCGCCCTCCACCTTGACGTCGTCCTGGATGACGCGGCCGAGGCGGCGCACCTCGTCTTCGGAGAGGTCCTTGACCCGCACCATCGGATCGACCTTGGCCTTCGCGAGGATCGAGCGCGAGAGCGAGCGGCCGATGCCGTAGATGTATGTCAGACCGATCTCGATGTGCTTCTGCTGCGGAAGATCGACGCCCACGATACGTGCCACAGCTGCCTCCTCACTAACCCTGACGCTGCTTGTGCTTGGGGTTCTCGCAGATCACCCGCACGACCCCGCGCCGCACCACGATCTTGCACTTGCTGCAGATCTTGCGGACCGATGACCGAACCTTCATGACCGTCTACCCCTTCCAGGCTCCGTTCCCGACTGCTTCCCGATCGTCCGGGATCCCTCGCCCCGCCCCCGGCGGGACTCGGGACGATCCGGCCCGCAGCGCCGGATCACTTGTACCTGTACACGATGCGTCCGCGCGTCAGGTCGTACGGCGACAGCTCGACCAGGACCTTGTCCCCGGGGAGGATGCGGATGAAGTGCTTCCGCATCTTCCCCGAGATGTGCGCGAGCACCTCGTGCCCGTTCTCCAGCTCCACGCGGAACACCGCGTTCGGTAGGGCCTCCACCACCGTGGCCATCACCTCGACGGCCTCTTCCTTGGCCATACCTTCTCCCTACCTCTCGTCCACACCGAGAACCCAGGGGCCGTCGTCGGTGACGGCCACCGAGTACTCAAAATGGGCGGAAAGCTTACCGTCTTCGGTGCGCGCTGTCCAGCCGTCGTCGTCGAAGATCACCCCGGGCTTGCCCGAGTTGATCATCGGCTCGATCGCCAGCACCAGCCCCGGGCGCAGCTCCGGGCCCCGCCCCGCCGGCCCGAAGTTGTACACCTGCGGGTCCTCGTGCATGGCGCGGCCGATGCCGTGCCCGACCAGGTCGCGCACGACCGAGTAGCCGGCGGACTCCGCGTGGCGCTGGATCGTGTCGCCGACGTCGGTGAGCCGCCGCTTCGGCCGCATCACCTCCACCGCGAGCTGCAGGCACTCGCGCGTCACGCGCAGCAGCCGTTCCGCCTCCGCGTCGATCGCGCCGATCGGCACGGTCATGGCCGCGTCGCCGACGAACCCCTCGAGCACCACGCCGCAGTCGATCGATAGGATGTCGCCCGCCTGCAGCCGCTGCTTGGCGGACGGGATGCCGTGCACGATCACGTCGTTGATCGAGGTGCAGAGCGTCGCCGGATAGCCGCGGTAGCCCTTGAACGCCGGGATGCCGCCGCGGGAGCGGATGTGCTCCTCGGCCATCTCGTCGAGCTCGCGCGTCGCGACGCCGGGCTTGGCGTTCGCGGCGACCAGGCGCAGGGTGTCGTGCACCAGCGCGTTGGCGCGGTGCATGATCCCCAGCTCGGCCTGGCTCTTGAGCACGATCATCGGCGGACCTTGCCCATCGCCTCGCGCAGCCGCTTGAACACCTCGTCGGCGCCGACCGCGCCGTCGACCTCGCGCAGGATGCCGCGGTCGCGATAGAGCGCGAGCAGCGGCGCGGTGTGCTCACGGTAGACCCTCAGCCGCTCCCGCACCACTTCCTCGCGGTCGTCGTCGCGCTGCACCAGCTTGCCGCCGCACGAGTCGCATGTCCCCTCGGCCTTGGGCGGTTGGTGGACGACGTGGTAGACCGCCCCGCACGACGGGCACGACCGCCGCCCGGTCATGCGGCGCAGGATCTCCTCGTCCTTGACGTTGAGGTAGAGCGCGACGTCGACGCGGCGGTTGAGCTCGGCAAGCAGGCCGTCGAGCAGCTGCGCCTGGGCGGTGGTGCGCGGGTAGCCGTCGTAGGCGCAGCCGAGCGCGGCGGGCTGCGAGTGCAGCCGGCACGCCAGCATCTTCCCTACCAGCTCGTCGGGGACCAACTCGCCGCGGCGCATGAACCCCTGCGCCTGCTCGCCGAGACCGCTCGCGCGCGTGACCTCCTCGCGCAGCAGGTCGCCGGTCGAGATGTGCAGCAGCTCGAACGCGGCCGCGAGGCGCTTGGCCTGCGTGCCCTTGCCTGCACCGGGAGGGCCGAGCAGGACGACGTCGAGGGCCCGGGTCACCATCACGCTACCCCCTGCGTCCGCGGACGCGGCGTCCCTTGATGAACCCGTCGTAGTGGCGCATCACCATCTGCGCCTCGATCTGCTGCACCGTGTCCATCGCCACGCCGACCACGATCAGCAGCGAGGTGCCGCCGAAGTAGAACTTGACGCCAAGACCCTCCGTGAACCAGTGCGGCAGCAGCGCGTCGAGCGTGCCGCCGACCCACGGGATGGTCGCGACCTTCAAGCCGGTGATCAGGATCTCGGGCAGGATCGCGACCAGCGCGAGGTAGATCGCCCCGACCAGGGTGATCCGCGTGAGCGTCATGTCGATGAAGTCGGCGGTGCGCTGGCCCGGCCGGATGCCGGGGATGAAGCCGCCGTACTTGCGCATGTTCTCCGCGGTGTCCTGCGGGTTGAAGATGATCGAGGTGTAGAAGTAGCAGAAGAAGATGATCCCGACCAGGTAGACGAGGTTATAAAGCGGCTCGCCGTAGGAGAGGGCGCGAGCGATCGCCTTGATCATCGGGTGGTTCACCGCCTGCCCGATCGTCTGCGGGAACGACAGGATCGAGGCGGCGAAGATCACCGGGATCACGCCGCCGGTGTTGAGGCGGAGCGGCAGGTAGGTGCTCTGGCCGCCGTACATCCGCCGCCCCACCACGCGCTTGGCGTACTGCACCGGGATGCGGCGCTGCGCCCGCTCCATCAGCACGATCGCGCCGACCACGACGCACGCGAACACGATCAGCACGAGCGCCGTGATGATCGACATGCTGCCGGTGCGGATGTCCTCGAACGTCGTCAGCAGCGCGCGCGGCAGGCCGACCACGATGCCGGCGAAGATGATGAGCGAGATGCCGTTGCCGACGCCGCGCTCGGTGATCTGCTCGCCCAGCCACATCACGAACGCGGTGCCGGTGGTGAGCGTGAGGATGGCGAGCAGGCGGAACCCCCAGCCCGGGTGCGGCACCAGCGGCAGGCCGCCCGGCGCCGAGCTCTTCTCGAGGAAGAACGAGATGCCGAGCGACTGGATCAGCGAGATCGCCACCGTGCCGTAGCGCGTCCACTGGGTGATCTTCTTCCGCCCGAGCTCGCCCTCCTTGGAGAGCTTCTCGAGGTACGGCCACACCACGGTCAGCAGCTGGAGGATGATCGACGCGGAGATGTACGGCATGATGCCGAGCGCGAAGATCGTCATGCGCCCGAGCGACCCGCCGGAGAACAGGTTGAGGAAGCCGAGCACCGTCCCCTGCGCCGCCTTCGTGAACTCGGCGATCGCGCTGGGGTCGACGCCGGGGGTCGGGATGAACGCCCCGAGCCGGTACACCGCCAGGAGCAGGAACGTGAAGATCACCCGCTTGCGGAGGTCCGGGATCGCGAAGATGTTGCGCAGGCTCTCGATCATTGCCCGATGACCTCGCAGGAGCCGCCCGCCGACTCGATGATCTGCTGGGCCTTCTTGGAGAACTTGTGCGCCTTGACCGCGAGCTTGCGCGAGAGCTTGCCGTCACCGAGGACCTTCAAGCCCGCGCCGAGCTTCGAGATCACGCCCTCGGCGAGCAGCAGCTCCGGCGTGACCTCGGCGCCGGCCGGGAAGCGCTCGAGCTGGCCGACGTTCACGATCGCGAGCTCCTTGCGGAAGATGTTGGTGAAGCCGCGCTTGGGCAGCCGGCGGACGAGCGGCATCTGGCCACCCTCGAAGTTGCGGCGGCTGCGGTAGCCGGTGCGCGACTTCGCGCCCTTGTGGCCGCGCCCCGCGGTCTTGCCGTTGCCCGATCCGGGGCCGCGGCCGACCCGCTTGCGGTCCTTGGTCGAGCCCGACTTGGGCGACAGGTTGTGCAGATCCATGGCCTACTCCTCGCTCTTCGCTGCCGCCCGCTTGCGCGGCGCCTTGGGCTTGGCCTCGGGCGCGCCAGCCGCGAGCTGCTCGACCACCTCGAGCGGATTGAGCTCCGGCTTGGCGGCGTGCGCCTCCGCCGCCACCTCGACGAACGTCACGATGTGGGCGGCCTTCGCGATCATCCCGCGGGTGTACGGGTTGTCCGGCAGCACGACCGAGCGGCCGATGCGGCCGAGGCCGAGTCCGTCCGTCACCACCCGCTTCACCCGCTCCTGGTTGCCGATGATGCTGTGGACCTGGGTGATCCGCAGCGTCGCCTTGGCGGCCTTCTTGCGCGTCGTCATACCTGGACCTCCGGCAGCGGACCGCTCGGCGCCTCGGCCTCCTCGGGCAGCTCGACGTCGCCGCCGGCGCGGCGGAGCTGGGTCGCCTCCTCGCGCGTGGTGAGCTGTTCGAGCGCCTCGAAGGTGGCGCGCACGAGGTTGTGCGGGTTGGTGGTGCCGAGCGACTTGGTCAGGATGTCCTGGATGCCCGCGGCCTCGGCGATCGCACGCACCGCGCCGCCGGCGATCACGCCGGTGCCGGGCGAGGCCGGCCGGAGCAGGACGCGGCCGGCGCCGAAGTGGCCGACCACCTCGTGCGGGATCGTCGTCCCGCTGCGGCGCACGCTGATCATGACGCGGCGCGCCGCCTCGGTGGCCTTGCGGATCGCCTGCGGCACCTCGCGGGCCTTGCCGCTGCCGAATCCGACCTTGCCGTTGCCGTCGCCGACCACCACCAGGGCGGAGAAGGAGAAGTTCTTGCCTCCCTTCACCACCTTGGTGACGCGGTTGATGTTGACCACGTGATCGATGAATTGGGTGTCCCGCTCGCTCATCGTCTGCCCCTAGAACTTCAGGCCCGCTTCACGGGCCGCGTCCGCCAGATCCTTCACCACGCCGTGGTAGCGGAAGCCGGCGCGGTCGAACACCACTGCGGTGATCCCCTTGTCCTTGGCGCGCGTCGCGATCGCCTTGCCGACCGCCTTGCCCGCGGCGCGGTTGCCGCAGTGCTTGAGCCCGGCGCTGACGTCCTTCTCCACCGTCGAAGCCGCGGCGAGCGTGGTGCCGCTCACGTCGTCGACGAGCTGCGCGTACACGTGGCTGAGGGAGCGGAAGATCACCAGGCGCGGGCACTCGGCGGTGCCGCCGAGGCGCTTGCGAATCCGCAGGTGGATGCGATGCCGCCGCTGCTTTCTGTCCTTGAGTTGCGCCATGGCCCTACGCTCCCGCCTTGCCGGCCTTGAGCTTCACCGTCTCGTCCGAGTACCGCACGCCCTTGCCCTTGTAGACGTCGGGCGGGCGGACGGCGCGGATCTCGGCGGCGACCTGACCGACCTTCTGCTTGTCGATGCCCTCGATGGTGAGGCGGTTGGCCTTGCCGTCGTAGGTCATCGTGATCCCCTCGGGCGCCTTGTAGGTGACGGTGTGCGAGAAGCCGAGCGACAGCGCGACCTCGCGCGGTCCCTTCAGCTCCGCCTTGAAGCCGACGCCGACGATGTCCAGCTCGCGCTTGAAACCGGCGGTGACGCCGCTGACCGCGTTCGCGAGCAGCGCCCGGATCAGGCCGTGCAGCGCCCGGTCGCCGCGTTCGTCGGAGCCGCGCTTGACCACCACCGTTTCACCCTCGAGGCTCACCGAGATCGACGCCGGGACCGGCTGCAGCAGCGCGCCCTTCGGCCCCTTCACCTGCACCACCCCGTTGCCGACGTTGACCTGCACGCCCTTCGGGATCGGAATGGGGTTCTTGCCGATGCGTGACATAACGCCCCCTCACCACACCCGGCACATGACCTCGCCGCCGAGGCGCTGCTCGCGCGCCTTGGCGTCGGTCATGAGCCCCTTGGAAGTCGAGATCACCGCGACGCCGATGCCGCCGCGCACGCGCGGCAGCTCTTCGACGCCGCGGTAGACGCGCAGGCCGGGGCGCGACACGCGCTGCAGGCCGCGGATGGTCGGCTCGCCATCGGCGGAGTAGCGCAGGTAGAGGCGGAGCGTCCCCTGCGGCCCCTCCTCGAGCACCTTGAAGGTGCGGATGAAGCCCTCCTCCTGGAGGATCTTCGCCAGCTCGAGCTTGAGCCGGGAGGCGGGCACGTCGCAGCGGTCGCGGCCGACCTGGGCGGCGTTGCGGATGCGGGTGAGGAAGTCAGCGATGGGATCGGTCATCGTCATCGCGCACCCCCTACCAGCTCGCCTTGGTCACGCCGGGCAGGTAGCCCTCGAGCGCGAGCTTGCGGAAGCAGAGGCGGCACAGCTCGAACTTGCGCATGTAGGCGCGCGCCCGGCCGCACTGCTTGCAGCGGTTCCGGTGCCGCACGCGGAACTTCGGCGTCCGCAGCGATTTCGCAATCCGACACTTAGAGGCCACAGCGCCCTCCTAACTCTTCGCGAACGGAAAGCCGAGCTCCTGGAGCAGGAACCGGGCCTGGTCGTCGGTGGGGGCCGAGGTCACCACCGTCACGTTCATTCCCTTGGGCGTCTCCACCTTGGTGTAGTCGATCTCGGGGAAGATCAGGTGGTCGCGGATGCCCATGGTGTAGTTGCCGCGCCCGTCGAAACCCTTGGGCGAGAGCCCGCGGAAGTCGCGCACCCGGGGGAGCGCGATGTTGATCAGCCGGTCGAGGAACTCGTACATGCGCTCGCGCCGCAGCGTGACCGCGCAGCCGATCTGCATGCCGACGCGCAGCTTGAACTGCGCGATCGACTTGCGGGCCTTGCGCACGGTCGGGCGCTGGGCGGCGATCGCCGTCAGCTCCTCCACCGCCTGGTCCATCAGCTTGGGCTGGCGGGGCGCCTCGCCCAGACCGATGTTGCACACCACCCTGACGATGCGCGGCACCGCCATGGGGTTCGTGATCCCGAACTCCTTCTTGAGCTTCGGGATCACTTCCGAGTCGTACTTCTCCTTCAAGCGCGCCATCGTACCCTCGCTTTACTGGTCGAGAATCGCGCCGTCGGCCTTGGCCGCCCGGACCTTACGCCCATCCTCGAGAATGCGGTAGCCGATTCGCGTCGGCTGCCCGCCGTCAGCTGAGACCACCATCACGTTGGCGATCGCGATCGGCGCCTCGCGCTCGACGATGCCGCCGGTGACCGCCCTGCCGGGGTTCGGCTTGGTGTGGCGCTTGAGCATGTTGACGTGCTCGACCACCACCCGCTCGGTCTTGCGGTCGACCCGCAGGACCTTGCCCTTCTTGCCCTTGTCCTTGCCGGCGATGACCTGGACCTGATCGCCCTTCTTGATCTTGAACCGCTTCGCCATCGCCGCCTCCTACAGGACTTCCGGCGCGAGCGAGACGATCTTCATGAAGCGCCGCTCGCGCAGCTCTCTCGCCACCGGACCGAACACGCGGGTGCCGACCGGCTCCCGCTGCGCGTTGATCAGCACCGCGGCGTTGTCGTCGAACCGGATGTACGAGCCGTCGCGCCGCCGGTGGCTGGCGCGCGTCCGCACGATCACGGCGCGGACCACGGTGCCCTTCTTTACCTGCGAGTCCGGGACCGCCTCCTTGACCGCGCAGACGATCACGTCGCCGATCCGGGCGTAGCGGCCGGCGTTGGAGCCGCCGAGCTGGCGGATCGCCTGCAGCTTCTTGGCGCCGGAGTTGTCGGCGACCGTCAGCATCGTTCGCATCTGGATCATGGCCGCCTCCTCACGAAGCGCGCTCGATTACGCGCAGCACCCGGAAGCGCTTGCTCCGGGAGAGCGGCCGGCACTCGACGATCTGCACCTTGTCGCCGACCTTGCAGGACGAGTTCTCGTCGTGGGCCATGAACTTGCGCGAGCGCTGGACGAACCGGTGGTAGAGCTTGTGCATCACCACGTTCTCCACCTTGACCACCACCGTCTTGTCCATCGCGGCCGACACCACCGTGCCGACCTTGGTTGTCTTCCGCACCTTCGTCGTGCTCTCCATGGCCTACTCCGCTTCCTTCAGGCGCTCGGCGAGGATCGTCTCGACCCGCGCGATGTCCTTGCGCACCTGCCGGATCTTGCTCGGGTTCTCGATCTGGCCGGTGGCGCTCTGGAACCGCAGCTTGAACAGCTGCTCGGCGAGCTCGCCCCGCGAGTTGCGCAGCTCCTCGATCGACTTCTCTCGCAGCTCCTTGGCTTTCATCGCACTTGCCCCCGCGCCACGAAGCGGGTCCGGATCGGCAGCTTGTGCGACGCCAGCGCCATCGCCTCGCGCGCCACCTCCTCGGTGACCCCTTCCATCTCGTAGAGGATGCGCGCCGGTTTGACCACGCACACCCACTCCTCCGGCGCTCCCTTGCCCTTGCCCATGCGGGTCTCGGCCGGCTTCTTGGTGGTCGGCTTGTCCGGGAACACCCGGATCCAGATCTTGCCGCCGCGCTTGACGTGGCGGGTCATGGCGATACGGGCGGCCTCGATCTGCCGCGCCGTGACCCAGCCGGGCTCGAGCGCCTGCAGCCCGTAGTCGCCGAACGCCAGGTCCCCGCCACGGATGGCGAGACCACGGCGACGGCCGCGCTGCTGCTTACGGAACTTGACCTTCTTCGGCATCAACATGGCGACACCTCATCCCCTAGAGCGACCGCCGGTGAACCTTGCTGCGGTGCAGTTCTCCCTTGTAGATCCACACCTTCACGCCGATCGCCCCGTACGTGGTGAAGGCTTCGGCGAAGCCGAACTCGATATCGGCCTTGAGGGTGTGGAGCGGGAGCCGCCCCTCCTGGTACCACTCGGAGCGGGCGATCTCGGCCCCGTTGAGGCGACCCGAGCAGCGGATTTTGACGCCCTGGGCGCCAAAACGCAAGGCGTTCTCCATCGCCCGCCGCATCGCGCGGCGGAACGTGATGCGCCGGACTAGCTGCGACGCGATCGACTCCGCGATCAGCTGCGCCTCGATCTCCGGCCGCTGGATCTCCTGGATGTTGATGTGGATGTCCTGGCCGTAGACCGCGCGCAGCTCGGCGCCGAGCTTGTCGACCTCGGCGCCCTTGCGACCGATGATGATGCCCGGCCGCGCGGAGAAGATGTTGACGCGGATCTTGTTGGCGGTGCGCTCGATGTCGATCTCCGCCACGCCCGCGTGCGAGAGGCGCGCCTTCAAGGCCTTGCGCAGCCGCAGGTCCTCGTGAAGGAGCTTGGCGTATCCGGCGTCCGCGAACCAGCGCGAGCGCCAGGTCTTGTTGTAGCCCAGTCGGAACCCGTACGGGTGCGTCTTCTGACCCACGTTCGCCTCCTACTCCTCGCGCTCCGCGACCCGGACGGTCACGTGGCAGAACCGGTGAATGCGCGGGAACACCCGCCCCATCGACGCGGCGCGGAACCGCTTGAGGCTCGGCGCGCTATCGACCTGGATGCTCTTCAGCACGAGCCTGCCGGAGTCGATCCCCGGCGACTTCTGCTCGAGGTTGGCGACCGCCGAGCGGAGCAGCCTCTCGAGGTCGCGGGCGCAGCGCTTGTTGGTCAGCTTGAGCACGGCCAGCGCCTTGGCCACGCCCCGGCCGCGCACCGTGTTCGCGACCAGGCGCACCTTCTGCGGCGAGCCCTTGTAGTAGCGGAGTCGAGCTTCAGCGTCCATCGCCATCCCCCTAGTGCGCCGCGCCCTTTTCCTTGCGCGTCCCGGAGTGGCCGCGGAAGGTGCGGGTGAGGGCGAACTCGCCCAGCTTGTGGCCGACCATGTTCTCGGTGACGAACACCGGCACGAACTTCTGTCCGTTGTGGACCGCGATCGTGTGTCCCACCATCTCGGGGACGATGGTCGAGCGGCGCGACCAGGTCTTGACCACCCGGCGCTCGCGCGTGTCGTTGAGCTGCTGGACCTTCTTCATCAGGTGGTCGTCCACGAACGGTCCCTTGTGAATCGAGCGAGCCATACCGGTCCTCCTCTACTTCCGCCGCTTGACGATGAAGCGGGTGGTGCGCTTCGTCCGCCGCGTCTTGTAGCCCTTGGTCGGCTGCCCCCACGGGCTGACGGGATGACGGCCGCCCTTGGTCTTGCCCTCGCCGCCGCCGTGCGGGTGGTCGATCGGGTTCATCGCCGTGCCGCGGACGTGCGAGCGCCGCCCGCTCCAGCGGGTGCGGCCGGCCTTGCCGATCGACACGTTCGAGTGGTCGACGTTGCCGACCTGCCCGACCGTGGCCCAGCAGTTCGCCAGCACCAGGCGCATCTCGCCGGAGGGCAGGCGGAGCGTCACGTACTTGCCCTCCTTCGCCATCACCTGCGCCGCGGTCCCCGCGGAGCGCGCCATCTGCCCGCCGTGGCCCGGCTGCAGCTCGATGTTGTGGACCATTGCACCGAGCGGGATGCTCTTCAAGGGGAGCGCGTTACCGGCGGCGATTTCGGCCTTGTCCGCCGCCACCAGGGTCGCTCCGGCCTGCAGGCCGTCGGGAGCGAGGATGTAGCGCTTCTCGCCGTCGGCGTAGACCAGCAGGGCGATGCGCGCCGAGCGGTTGGGATCGTACTCGATGCTGGCGACCCGAGCCGGGATGCCCCGCTTGTCGCGGCGGAAGTCGATCTCGCGGTAGCGCCGCTTGTGTCCTCCCCCACGGAAGCGCAGCGTCTCGTGCCCCTCGTTGTTGCGCCCGCCGCTCTTGGTGATGCCGCGGGTGAGGGACTTCTCCGGCCGATCCTTGGTGATCTCGGCGAAGTCGAGGCGCGTCATGAAACGCACGCCCGGAGAGGTCGGCTTGAACGATTTGAGTGCCATGCGCCTTCCCCCTACACCTGGTCGAAGAACTCGATCGACTTCTCGCCCGCGGCCAGGCGCACGTATGCCTTGCGCCAGTCCGGCCGCTTGCCGGTGTACCGGCCGTAGCGGCGCTCCTTGCCGCGGACGTTCATCACCCGCACGTCGACCACCTTGACCCCGAACAGGACCTCGACGGCGCGGCGGACCTCGATCTTGTTGGCGCCGCGCGCGACCTGGAAGCACACCGTGTTGGTGCTCTCCCTCGCGTCGGCGGTCTTCTCGGTCACGATCGGACGCAGGACGATCTGGCGTGGGTCTTTCATGACGTCAACACCTCCGCCAACTGCTGCAGCGCACGGCGCGAGAACACCACCTGCTTGGCGCCGAGCACCTGGTAGACGTGGACGTGCAGCGCGTCCGCGGTTGCGAGCTCGGGCCGGTTGCGCGTGGCGAGCATCAGGTTCAGGTTGTCGAAGCTGTCGACGAACAGCACCTTCTCGCCCGTGAGGCCGAGCTTCGCCAGGCGGCCGATGAACTCCTTGGTGCGCGGCGACTCGACCTCGAGCGACTCAAGAACGTGCAGGTTGCCGCCGGCGTGGCGCTCGGAGAGCACCGA
>DATIYW010000166.1:0-3769 GCA_035517415.1 Thermoanaerobaculaceae bacterium | reverse complement strand
GAATAGCGGCTCGCGGCGGTGGCGGCGAGCATGTCGAGCATCTCGCGGGCGGCGCCGAGGTACTGCCGCTCGCGGTCGGCGGCGAAGATGCGGGCGTAGAGCGTGCGCACCTGGGACGCCACTTCGCGCCGGAGCTGGCTGAGTTCGGCCGCCCGCAGTTCGGCCTGGGCGCCCGCGGCGTCGCGCCTGGCCGCCCGCTTGCCGGGGCCCGGCAGCTCCTGCTCCAGCTCCGGGCCGATCATGGACATCGGGTCGGTGCCGACGGTCCATCTCGGGAAGCTCATGTCCTGGAGGACGACGGCGAGCGTCGGATCGGGGCGCGCGCCGGCAGGCGCGACCATCCGGCGCGCCGCGTCGAGCCGCGCGCGCATCGCAGCGAGCGACGGGGAGCCCGCCAGCGCCGCCCCGACCACGGACTCGACCGGCGGCGCGGCATCCAAGGCCGTCGGCGACGATGGCGCGGCGGCCACTGGCGCGATAGGGACCGCCGCGAGCGCGGCAGAGAACGCAAGCCAAACTGAAAATCTCCTCACGACATCCTCCCGGCTCATGACCGTGCCGACCCGCGCCCGGGCGGGCGCAGGCACACTTCAACCTAGGGATGTCGTCAGCAGCGGAAGGTGCAGGCGGCGAGATAGGCGGTCTGGAAGTCGCGCGCCGGAGCGCCCGCAGGCGCGGGCGTCAGCATGGTGGTGCCGGGGGCGACGGCGCAGGCGGTCGGCGCGGGCGCGAGCAACGCCAGCGCTTCGTCTCCGCCTCGGAGCGGCGGTGTGGCGGGGCGCGGCCGCTCGGGTCCTTGCGCCCTCCCGCAGCGGCATGCGCCGGCACAGCACCCGCCGGTCTGCGCCGGAGCACAGACGGCGAGCGCGCACGGCGTCACCACCGCCGCCGCAACGAGCATCAGGAGAAGCGCCGCAATCCGCCGCACGACGGGAACTTAGGCCCGACCTCCGGGTTTGTCAATGCGGTTCACCGCCAGGCTACAAACTGGGCGATGCCTCGCCTGACCGCTCTCAAGTCCAGGGCTATAATCAACGCCGGGGTCGGGAGCGTCGATGGGGGCGAAACGCGCTTTGTTGTGGACGAGCTGGGCGTCGCGCGCGGCGGCCCTCTCGCTCGCCGCCGGAGCGCTCGTGGCGATGGCCGGCTGTGGAGCCAAGTCGGCCAGCCGCACGCTCACGGTCGGCATCGACAGCCCGTTCGCGACGCTCGACCCGCACCACCACAACGACGCCTACACCTGGTCGCTGCTCTCGAACTTCTACGACGGGCTGGTGCGCTTCTCCCCGGAGATGAAGCTCGAGCCCGCGCTTGCCGAGTCTTGGGAGCAGCTCGGGGTCGACCGTTGGCGCTTCCACCTGCGCCCCGGCGTGCGATTCCACGGCGGCGAGACGCTCACCGCCGCGGACGTGGTCGCGAGCTTCGAGCGCGCCCGCCGCGACCCCCGTTCGGGAATCCGCCACCACCTCGTGGGCATCGAACGGATGGTGGCGGAGGGCGACCTCGACCTCCTCGTCGAGACCGACGGGCCGCGGCCGACGCTGCTGAACCGCCTCGCGTTCCTCTTCGTCGTGCCGCGCCGCGACGCGGGCCTCGGCGAGATCTCCCGGCCCAACGGCACCGGTCCCTACCGGGTCGAGCGGGCGGTCAACGGCCAGTCGGTCACGGCGACGGCGTTCGCGGGCTGGCACGGCATGCCGGAGATCCGCGACGTGCAGTTCGTCTGCGACTCGGACCTCCACCGCCTCTTCCGCCGCTTCGTCGCCGGCGAGATCGACGTCCTCCGCCAGATCCCCGAGGACCAGATCGGCGAACTGCGGAACTGGCCGCGCCTGCGGGTGGAGCCGCAGCCGCGCCTCGCCGTCCAGCTGCTGGCCGTCCGCACCTCGGGCAAGGGGAGTCCGGCCGCGGCCGCGCTCGCCGACCCGCGCGTGCGGCGGGCCATTCTCCTCGCGCTCGACCGCCGCGGGTGGGTCGGCGAGGTCTACCGCGGCTACGCCGTCGTCGCCTCCCAGTACGTCCACCCGGTGGTGGCCGGCTACGACCCCGCGGCGTCGGTCCCGCCGTTCGACCCCGACGAGGCCCGCCGCCTCCTCCGCGAGGCCGGCTACGCAGACGGCTTCGAGGTCGAGCTCCAGTACGCCGACACCAAGACGGCGGTGATGCCGACGATCGCGTCGGACCTCGGCCGGGTCGGCATCCGCGTGCGCCTGCGCGAGCTGCCCTGGACTGAGCTGATGCAGCGCGCCCCGGGCGGGGGCAGCGACTTGACGTACCTCGCGTGGCAGTGCAGCACCGGCGACGCCAGCGACTTCTTCAACGCGTGCGTCCACTCACACTCGAGCGCGCTTGGCCTCGGCGCGCAGAACTACTCGCACTTCGCCGACCCCGAGGTCGACCGGCTGCTCGAGGCCGCCGACCGCGAGTTCGACGCGGGGAAGCGCCTCGACCTGCTCCAGGAGGCGCAGCGTCAGACGCTCGCGAAGCTGCCGCTGCTCCCGCTCACCGTCCGCTGGGCGTTCCTCGGCGCGTCGGACCGGGTCGAGGTGGTGTGCCGTCACGATCAATGGCTCTGGGTCGCCGCCTACCGCTGGCGCGAGCCGGCGTAGCGGCTTCGTCGGGTTTCGACCGCGGCGCGGCCCGGCGGCCGCGGGGTTGCATCGGGCCGGGGCTGATGCGCTAGAATCACCGCTTCGCAGGGGGCAGGATGGCACGCTACGCCGCGACCGTGTGCTTCGGATCGCCGCTCGGTCTCGTCGAGGTCGAGTGCGCGGAATCGGGCGTCACGCGCGTCCGACTCGCCGCTCGGGGCAGGCCGCGCGAGGCGGGCGACGGCGCGGCGCTCGCGTGCGCGCGCCGGACGAAGGACGAGATCCTCGCGTACCTGGCCGGCACGCGGCGGGAGTTCAGCGTGCCGGTCGTGGTCGCGGGCACCACGTTCCAGCGCGCGGTCTGGGACCGGCTGGTCGGCATCCCGTACGGCGCGACCTGCACCTACGGCGAGGTCGCGGCGGAGCTCGGCAAGCCGCGGGCGGCGCGCGCCGTGAGCCTGGCGTGCCGGGCGAACCCGGTGCCGATCCTCGTCCCTTGCCACCGCATCGTGAGCGGCAACCGCGCCGCGGAGTCCAGGGCGGACGCGGCGCCGCTCAAGCGCCAGCTCCTTGCGATCGAGCGCCAGGACGGCCGCCGCCCGTCGGCCTGAGGGTCCACCGGACGGCGAGAGCCCGCCGCGCTCACTCCCTGCGGTCGAGGCGGAGCCGGTCGCCGTCGCCGTGCAGCGACAGCCCGACCCGAGCGAAGAGCGCGGGCAGGGGCGCGAGCGGCAGGCCGACCACCGTCTGCACGTTGCCCTCGACCGCCGCGACGAGGACGGCGCCCTGGCCCTGGACGGCGTAGGCGCCGGCCTTGTCGTCGCCCTCGCCGGTCGCGAGGTACCAGCGGATCAGCTCGCGGTCGAACGGGACGAAGGTGACCCGGGCCTGGTCGAGGTGGCGCGCGAGGACACTGCCCAGGCGCAGCGCGAGCGCCGTGACGACGACGTGGGTGCGGCCGGACAGCTCGGTGAGCATCGCCCGGGCAGCGTCGCGGTCGGGGGGCTTGCCGAGGATGCGCTCGCCGACGGCCACCACGGTGTCGGCGCCCAGCACGGGCAGCTCGGGGTGCCGCGGCGCGACCGCGGCGACCTTGGCGCCGGCGATGCGCGCGGCGTGGATCGCCGGGGGCTCGCCGGCGAGCGGGCTCTCGTCGACGTTCGGGGCGTCCACGATCA
>DATIYW010000165.1:0-4980 GCA_035517415.1 Thermoanaerobaculaceae bacterium | reverse complement strand
GCCCCGAGTCTGGCGCATGGATCCCCGCGTCCGCGGGGATGACGACTGAAGAGCAGGGCCGCCGCGTCGCGCGTGTAGCGGCGCCGCCCGGATTGGGCCGGATGCAAGGAAGGCGAGGCGGCCAGACCGGAGTGTAGCCGGAGGCTACACGAGGATGCGAGACCGCGAGCGCAACGCCGCGAGACGTCCGGCGCCGGCCGCGCTTCCTAGACGTTGGCGTAGCGGAGCCGCCAGATTGATTGAACGATCCCCAGCGAAATGCACGTCGCCAGGATCGACGAGCCCCCATACGACAGCAGCGGCAGCGTGATCCCGGTCGTCGGCGCGACGCCGGTGACCATGCCGATGTTGACCAGGACCTGGGTCGCGAGCACGAGGCCGTAGCAGCCGGCGAACACCGCTCCGGTGCGGTCGCGCGCCGAGAGCGCGACGACGAAGACGCGCACCACCGCCAGGGTGTACGCGGCGAGCAGCAGCGCCGAGCCGAAGAAGCCGGTCTCCTCCGCCCACACCGCGAAGATGAAGTCGGTGTGCTGGGCGGGCAGGAAGCGGAGCTGCGACTGGGTGCCGGAGTGCAGCCCCTTGCCGCTCACCTCGCCGGAGCCGACTGCGATCTTCGACTGGCGCTGCTGGTAGCCGGAGCTGTACGGCGCGCGCTCGGGGTCGATGAACGTCGCGATGCGCTCGCGCTGGTACGGCTTGAGCACCCACATCCACGCCGCGCCGACGAGCACGACGCCGGCGGCGACGAGCCCGGCCCACACCTTCCACGGCAGCCCGCCGAGCCACAGCGCGGCGAGCAGGATCGGGCCCAAGGTGATGGCGGTGCCGAGGTCGGGCTGGAGCAGGATGAGCAGCGCCGGCGCGGCGGCGACCGCGAGCAGGCGCCCGACGGTCTTGAGGTCGAGCTGCGCCTGGCGGTGCTCGCCGGCGAGCGCGGCGACGGCGAGGATCGTGACGACGCGCGCGAACTCCGACGGCTGGATGGTGTAGGAGCCGAGCGTGAGCCAGCGCTGCGTGCCGGCGCGCAGCGGGGTGACGACGAACAGCGCCGCGAGCACGACCAGCGTCGCGACGTAGAACAGCGGCGAGAACCGCACCAGCACGCGGTAGTCGGCGAGGGCGAAGAGCAGCATCAGCATGCCGCCGACCGCCAGCCACACCACCTGCCGGTTGGCGAACCCGGGGTTGGCGAGCGCCCGCGCGGTCGAGTTCTGGGCCAGGTAGGAGCAGGCCGCGATGCCTGCCACGGCGAGCAGCAGCCAGAGGTCGAACCGTCTCATCGCGCCGGCGGCTGCGCCGGTGCGCCCGCGGCCCGCGCCGGCGTCGCCGCGCGCTCCGCGACCGTCGGGTGGGCGGGCGCCGGCGCGACCGGCGGAGCCGGGGCGCTCTGGTGGGGCGACGTGCCCGTGGCCGGCGGCACGCCGGCGCGGCGCGGCGCGAAGCCGATCTCCCCCGGCGGGGGCGGCGACACGGTCTGCCAGTTGGGGGGGAGCTCGGTGACGACCGCGCCCTGCTCGGTCTTGGGGCCGAACGCCTGGAGGAAGATCCGCCCCGCGATCGGCGCCGCGACCGAGGCGGCGTCGCCGCCGTGCTCGACCACCACGGCGACGACGAGCCGGGGGTCGTCGGCCGGCGCGTAGCCGATGAAGAGCGCGTGGTGGCGCTGCTCCCACGGCAGTTGCTGCCAGTGCACGCCCTCGACCTTGCGCACGACCTGCGAGGTGCCGGTCTTGCCGCCGATCGCCACCGGCAGCGCGGCGAGCCGGTGCGCGGTGCCGCGCGAGCCGGCGACGACGTGCTCCATGCCGCGGCGGACGATGGCGAGGACGTCGGGCGGAATGCCGGTGGGGCGGCGCGGCGCGTCCTCGCCCTCGACGAAGTGGGGCGTGACGAGGTAGCCGCCGTTGACCAGCGAGGCGTAGGCGATCGCCATCTGGATCGGCGTGACGAGGATCGGGCCCTGGCCGATGCCGACCGAGATCGTCTCGCCGCCGTACCACGGCTGGCCGCGCACCTTGCGGCTCCAGGCGTCGTCCGGCACCAGCCCGTTGCTCTCGGCGCCGAGGCCGATGCCGGTCGCGCTGCCGAGGCCGAACGTCCGCGCCCAGTTGGCGAGGCGGTCGATCCCGGCATCGCGGGCGGTGTAGTAGAAGAACGTGTCGCACGAGCACTCGATCGCCTCGACCAGGCTGACCCGTCCGTGCCCGCCCTTGACCCAGCAACGGTACGGATGGCCGTAGATGTTCACCGCGCCGGTGCAGTAGACGCTCGACTCGGGCGTGCGCACGCCGTCGCGCAGCGCCCCGGCCGCGAACAGCGGCTTGATCGTCGAGCCGGGCGGGTAGAGCGCCTGCAGGCCGCGGTCGTTGAGCGGCTTGAGCGGGTCGGCGACCAGCTCCTGCCACTTCGTCGGCTCGAGGTGGCCGGCGAACAGGTCGGGGTCGAACGCGGGCTGCGAGAGGAGGATCCGCACCGCGCCGTCGCGCGGGTCGATGCCGACGACCGCGCCGACCTGACCCGCCATCGCCTCGGCCGCCTCGCGCTGCAGCGAGAGGTCGAGCGTGATGCGCAGCGGGCGGCCGGGGACCGGCGGCTCCTCGTCGAGCGCCGAGACCTGGCGGCCGAACGCGTCGACCACCACGACGAGGTTGCCCGGGGTGCCGCCGAGCACCGGCTGGTAGGCGCGCTCGAGGCCGGAGCGGCCGACCAGCTGGCCGGGGCGCAGGCCGGGCTCGCGCTCGAGCTGCTCGGGCGTGACCTCGCCGAGCTGGCCGACGAGGTGCGCCGCGGTCGGGCCGACCGGCAGCGAGCGGCGCGTGGCGGGGTGGATGTCGAGCTCGCGGTGCTCGGCGCGGTGGGCGGCGACCGCCGCGACCTGACCCCAGGCGAGGTTGTCGGCGATCACCGAGGGCAGGTGCGAGGTGCGCCGCGCCTTCTCGACCCGCGCCCGCACCTCCGCGGCCGAGGCGATCCCGATGTCGGCGAGGAACGCCTCGGTGCGCGCCGCGTCGGTGATCTCCTCCGGGAACAGCAGCAGCTGGTAGGCCGGGCGGTTGTCGAGCACCACCTCGCCGTGGACGTCGGTGACGAGGCCGCGCGGCGCCTCGAGCGGCAGGCGGCGCAGGCGGTTGTTCTCCGCCGCCGCGCGCCAGCGCGGGCCCTGCACCACCTGCAGCAGCCAGAGGCGGACGAGCAGGGCGGCGAACAACGCGCCGAGCGCGAGCACGAGGAGCGCCATGCGCCGCTGCACCGGCCGCAGGTCGTCGCGGACGAAGGTCATAGCCGGCGCAGCACCCGGCGGCGGCGGCGGGCGGGTGAATGCCACGCGCGCCAGCTCCGCTCGACCGTGGCGACCACGAGCCCGGCGGCGGCCGTCATCGCCACGGTGGCGAGGGCGCCGCGCCAGGCGTGGTCGGGGCGCACGCCGAGCGCCGCCACCGCCGCGATCCACGCGGTCTCGCTGCACGCCGCGGCGAGCAGCGAGCCGACGATCCAGAACAACGGTCCTTCCATCTCGAACCGGCGCACGACGGCCGCGACCACCGCGCCCGCGATCGCGCCGGCGATTCCCCCCGGGCCGATGATACGCTCGCCGATCACGTCGGTGATCAGCCCGGCCGCGAGCCCCGACCAGGCGACGCCGGTGGGTCCCATCCGCCGCGCCGTCGCGACCACGACGAGGAGCAGCGGCTGGCACGCCGGCAACACCCACCACAGGTGGCTCGCGGTGAGGCCGAGCTGGAGCAGCAGCGCGACGACGAACGCGGCGGCGAGCTTCACGGCGCGCTCCGGCCCGCCGGCGGCAGCACCAGCACCACCATCACCTCGGCCGGCTGCGCGGCGAGCCGCACCGGCACGATCGTGAAGATCCCCTCGAGCTTGCTCTGGAGCGTGGTGCCGAAGAGCAGTCCGGCGGGGTAGATCCCCTCGGACCCGGTCGACACCACCGGCAGGTCCACCGCGACCTGCGTGTAGGGCGGCAGCCCGGTCAGCCGCGGCTGGTCGCCGCCGACCAGCAGCCCCTCGGGCGGCACGCCGACCACCCGCGCGGCCGCCGCCGCCGCCGGGTGGGAGAGCAGCTGCACCCGCGCGGCGTGCTCCTGGACGCGCTCGACGCGCCCGAGCAGGCCGGACTCGGCGAGCACCGGGGAGTCGAGGCGGACGCCGTCGGCGCGCCCGCGGTCGAGCAGGATGGTGTGGGCGCGCACGATGTCGCGGGCGACGACGCGCGCCAGGGTCGCATGCTCGGCGAGCGCGGGGTAGGCGGCGAGCAGGCGCGAGCCCTGCCGCAGCGCGGCGAGCTCTGCCGAGAGCAAGTGGTTGCTGCGCCGCAGCTCGCCCGCCTCTGCGCGGACGCGCTCGAGCTCGGCGAGCGTCGCGCGCAGGTCGCGGCGGCCCTGCCAGAGGTCCTCCCACGCCTCGCCGGCGAGGTTGCCGAGCGCCACCAGCGGCGCCGAGATCGTCGTCACCGCCAGCGACAGCGCCGTGCCTCCCGGCATCCGCGCCTGGGCGGCGGCGCCGACGTACAGCCCGGCGCACACGAGGACGAGCGCGAGGTCGGGGCGGAGGCGGGGCCGGACCACGTCAATCGATGGCGATCTTCTTGAGAAGCGCCATGTCGGTGAGCATCTTGCCGGTCCCCCGCACGACCGCGGAGACGGGGTCGTCGCAGTGCGTCACCGGGATGCTCGTCTCCTCGCGCAGCCGCTGGTCGAGGTTGTGCAGCAGCGAGCCGCCGCCGGCGAGGACGATGCCCTTGTCGATGATGTCGGCGGACAGCTCGGGCGGCGTGCGCTCGAGCGCGGTGCGCACCGCGTCGACGATCGTGTTGACCGTCTCGGCGAGCGCCTCGCGGATCTCCTCGTCGTTGATCGTCAGCGTCTTCGGGATGCCCTCGACGAGATCGCGGCCCTTGACCTCCATGGTGCGGGTCTCGCCCGCCGGCCACGCGTTGCCGAGCTCGATCTTGATCATCTC
>DATIYW010000164.1:0-19313 GCA_035517415.1 Thermoanaerobaculaceae bacterium | reverse complement strand
CCCCACACGCGCGAGCGCGAGGTGTCCTTCAGCCCGCGGTTGTGGAGGTAGCGGTTGAAGCGCGCCTGGTAGATCGCGTTGAGCGGGCCGAGGCCCATCGAGACGGTGGGGAACTCCCAGAAGTCGGGCATGTTGCGCGGGTGCGGGTAGGACGGCAGACCGTGGCCGGTGGTCTCGCGGCGGTACGCCTCGAGGTGCTTCTCGGTGAGGCGGCCCTCGAGGTAGGCGCGGGCGTAGATCCCCGGGATCGCGTGGCCCTGGTAGTAGACCTGGTCGCCGCCGCCGTCCGCCTTGCCGCGGAAGAAGTGGTTGAACCCGACCTCGTAGAGCGCCGCCGCCGAGGCGTAGGTGGAGAGGTGGCCGCCGATCCCCGGGTAGCGGTGGTTGGCCCGCGTCACCATCGCCATCGCGTTCCAGCGCACGATGCGGCGGATGCGCTTCTCCATCTCCTCGTCGCCGGGGAACTCGGGCTCCTGCTCGGGCGAGATGGTGTTGATGTAGGGGGTCTGGACCACCTCGATGCCGAGGTGCTGCATGCGCGCGCGCTTGAGGATCTTGCGCAGCAGGAAGCGGGCGCGCTCCGGCCCCTCGGTTTCGAACACGGAGTCGAGCGACTCGATCCACTCCCGCGTCTCGCCCGGGTCGATGTCGTAGAGCTGATGCTTGAACGCCGTTTCGTCCATCGCGTCTCCTCGCCCACGCCAATATGGTGTAAACCTCGCCGCCCGGCGCCATCTTCCACCGCCGGCGCGCACCGCGCTCCCCTCGCGCCGCGGGGGATGCGCTGAGCTCAGCCCTTCCGCGGCGGCCGCGTCGGGCGCAGCTCGATCCGGCTCGGCAGCGCGCGCTCCGGGAACGCGAGCAGGTCGCACACCGCCTGCGCGACATCCTCGGGCGCCAGCTTCCAGTCCGCCGCCGCGTGGCGGTCGTCGCCGAACGAGGTGCCGACGCTGCCCGGCATCACGCAGGTCACGCGCACGCCGGCGTGGCGCACCTCGAGCATCAGCGCCTCGGAGAAGCCGAGCAGCCCGAACTTCGTCGCGTTGTAGGCGGCCCCGCCGGCGAACGCGTTCCGCCCCGCCAGGCTGCCGATGTTGACGATCCAACCGCCCCGCCGCTTGAGGTGCGGCAGCGCCGCCTTGCAGCAGAAGAACACGCCGTCGAGGTTGGTTCCGAGCTGCTGCCGCCACACCTCCTCGCTGGTCTCCTCGACCGGGGCGAAGATGCCGACACCGGCGTTGTTGACCAGCACGTCGAGGCGTCCGAAGTGAGCGACCGACTCGGCGACCAGGCGCTCGCAGTCGGCGGCGCTGCGCACGTCGCAGCGCACGCCGAGGACGCGGCCCGGGTTCCCGGCGGCGAGGCTCTCGGCGGCGGCGCGCACCTCGTCCTCGTGGCGGGCGCCGATCGTGACCGCGGCGCCGCCATCGAGCAGCGCCGCCGCGATCGCGCGGCCGATCCCCTTGCTGCCGCCGGTGACCACCGCCGCCGCCTCGCGCAGATCCGCCATGCCCCGCCTCCTGGAGCCGCCATCGTAGCGCGGTCGCGGGCGCGCGGAGCGGAGCGCGGGGCCCGCGGGCTGCCATCGGCCGCGGGGTTGGCTATGCTGCGCAGGTCGAGGCAGTGATGTGACGGTGGAGGACGGCGGGATGGCGCTCGAGCAAGGGTCGCGCCTCGGCGCATACGAGATCTTGGGGCTGCTCGCCGCCGGCGGGATGGGCGAGGTCTACCGGGCGCGCGACGACCGTCTCCGCCGCGACGTCGCGGTCAAGGTGATCGCGGAGGGGCTCGCCGACGACCCGGTCGAGCACACCCGGTTCGAGCAGGAGGCCCGCATGCTGGCCTCGCTCTCGCACCCGAACATCCTGTCGATCTTCGATTTCGGCGAGGAGGGCGGGGTCCGCTACGCGGTCATGGAGCTGCTCGAGGGCGTCAACCTGCGCGCCCGCATGGACAACCGGCCGCTGCCGTGGCGCACCGCCGCGGCGATCGCGGTCGCGGTCGCGAAGGGACTCGCGGCCGCCCACGCGCGCGGCATCGTCCACCGCGACCTCAAGCCCGAGAACATCTTCCTGCTCGCCGACGGCGGCGTGAAGATCCTCGACTTCGGCCTCGCCCGCCGCGACCCGCGCCAGGCGCGGGCCGGCGACGCGTCCTCCGGCGAGCGTCCGCCCGCCGAGGAGGGGACGCTGGTCGGGACCACCGTCTACATGGCCCCCGAGCAGGTGCTGGGCCAGCCCACCGACGCCCGCACCGACGTCTTCGGCCTCGGCTGCGTGCTCTACGAGATGCTCACCGGCCACCGCCCGTTCGGGCGGGTCGGCATCGGCGACACGCTCGGTGCGATCCTCAACGCCGAGCCGCCGCCGCTCGAGGGCGAGGGAAGGACCGTGCCCCCTGCGCTCGCGCGCGTCGTGCTCCACTGCCTGGCGAAGGACCCGGCGGAGCGCTTCCAGGCCGCCTACGACCTCGCGTTCGCGCTCGACGAGATCCTCGGCCGGCCGCAGGCTCCCCTGGCGGCCGGCTCGCCGTGGCCGGCGCGGATCGGCCTGCTCCTGCTCGGGGCCGCCGCGGGCGCCGCCGCCGTCCTGCTCCTCCGGTTGCTTGCCGGCTGACCTGCGCGAACGCCGATTGGCCGGCCCCGGGGTCGTCGGTCGGGTCCCGAGTTTCACCTCCAATTGCACCTGGTCCTCGTCTCAATTATCTGACTTGTCTTGACATATCGGGTCTTGAGACGATCATGGAGAGTGGAAAGTCGGTAGGTTCTCGGAGCGGAGAGCGTGATGGTTCGCCGGGTGTGCATCGGGATCGGGGCGCTGCTGCTCGCACGCGCGAGTGCGGCGCAATTCGTTCAGCAGGGGCCCAAGTTGGTCGCTGCGGACGCGGCCGGCGTCCCGGGACTGGGCGCCTCAGTGGCGCTCTCGGCGGACGGCAACACCGCCGTCGTGGGTGCGCCGCGCGAGAACGCGTTCGCCGGCACAGTGCGGGTGTTCAAGCGGGCGACCGGCGTGTGGTCGCAGCAGGGCAGCGCTCTCGTGCCGTCCGGCGGCGACGGGCCGCACCACCTCGGCTTGGCCCTGGGAATCTCCGCGAACGCCGGCACGCTCCTGGTCGGCGACTGGGCGGACAACTCCGACGTCGGCGCCGGGTGGATCTTCACCCGGGCCGGCGGCGCGTGGGTGCAGCAGGGCGGCAAGCTGGTCGGCACCGGCATCGAGTCCTTCCAGCCGGCCCAGGGGTGGTCGGTGGCGCTCTCCGCGGACGGCGGCACCGCCATCCTCGGTGCGCCGCAGGAGCTGTTCGACCTGGGCGCGGCGTGGGTGTTCGCGCGCACCGGGTCGACCTGGGCGCAGCAGGGTGCCAAGCTGGTGGCGAACGACGGCGGGGTGGGGGCCCAGGGCTGCTCCGTGGCGTTGTCGGCCGACGGCGACACTGCGATCGTCGGCGCCTTCGCAGACGGTACGGCGGGGTTCATGGCCGGAGCCGCTCTGGTCTTCACCCGGAGCGGCGGCGTGTGGTCGCCGCACTGGGACAAGCTGGTCGGCTCGGGCGCCGGGTCGTCGTCGTTGCAGGGCTTCTCGGTCGCGATCTCCGCTGACGGCGACACGGCGCTCGTCGGCGGTCCCGGCGACAATGGGAGCGTGGGCGGCGCGTGGGTGTTCACGCGCGAGCACGGCGTCTGGTCGCAGCAGGGCGGCAAGCTCGTGGGTTCGGACGCGGTCGGTACCTCGGGGCAGGGCGGCGCCGTGGCGCTCTCGGCGGACGGCAACACGGCCGTCGTCGGCGGACAGGGCGACGACGGCAACATGGGCGCCAGCTGGGTGTTCACCCGCAGCGCCGGTGAGTGGGCCCAGCAGGGGGGCAAGCTCGTCGGGACCGGCGCCGTCGGACCGCTGGTGGAACAGGGCCTGGCAGCGATCTCCGCCGACGGCACCACGATCCTCGTCGGCGGCCCGTGGGACGACTCGCAGACCGGCGCGGCCTGGGTGTTCACCTCCACCGCGACTCGGCTCGCGTTCGCCGCCTCGCCGTCCGGCGCGACGGCCGGGCAGCCGCTCGCCCCGGCGGTCGTGGTGCAGTTGGTGGACGACCACGGCGCCGCGGTGGCGCAGGCCGGCGTCACGGTCATGGTCTGGCTTGCGTCCGGGACCGGGACCCTCGGCGGCACGCGGACGCGGGTGACCGATCGCTCGGGCGCGGCGACGTTCGGCGATCTGTCGATCGACCTCGTCGGCGCGAAGCAGCTCGCTGCCTCGAACCCGGGCCGGGCTCCGGCGGTGAGCGGCGCCTTCACCGTCACGGCCGGAGCCGCGGCGAGCATCGCCGCGACCGGAGGGACCCCGCAGAGCGCTCCCGCCAACTTCCCGTTCGCCCAGCCGCTCGAGGTGAACGTGACCGACGCGTTCGGCAACCCGGTCGGCGGCGCGTCCGTGACGTTCGGCGCCCCGAGTGACGGGCCGAGCGCGTTCCTCGTCGGGGGCGGCCAGGCGACGACGGACGCGGCCGGACGGGCGTCGGTCCGCGCCATCGCGGACAGCGTCGTCGGGGGGCCGTACGTCGTGACGGCGACGGCCGGCACGCTGCCGCCGGTCGCGTTCAGGCTGACCAACCTGAGCGCGGTCGCGGTCCCGCTCGCCAGCACGCCGGCGGTGCTCGTGCTGGCAGCCTTCCTGCTCGCGCTTGGCTCCGCGCTGCTGCGGCCGCGCTGACCCTCGGCTCCGGACACGGAGCGCGCGAGCGTCGCGGCGCCGGCCGCCGTGGCTACTCGTAGCGGAGCGCCTCGACCGGGTCGAGGCGCGAGGCCTTGACCGCCGGCCAGAGGCCGAAGAAGATCCCCACCCCCATCGACACGCCGAGCCCGAGCAGCGGCGACCACAGCGGCACGTCGGTCGGCAGCGACGGCACCGCCGCGCGCACCGCGGCGGCGACCGCGATCCCGAGCGCGACGCCGAGCAGGCCGCCGAGCGACGAGAGCGTCACCGCCTCGGTGAGGAACTGGGCGACGATGTCGCGGCGCAGCGCCCCAACCGCCTTGCGCACGCCGATCTCGCGGGTGCGCTCGGTGACCGAGACGAGCATGATGTTCATCACCCCGACGCCGCCGATCACGAGCGAGATGACGGCGATGAACACCATCGCGCCGGTCACGCCCCCGGTGATCGCCTTGAACTGCGCGATAAGCTGGTCGGGGGTGTTGACGGCGAAGTCGTTGGGCTTATTGAACGGCACCTTGCGGCGGTGGCGGAGCACCTCGGTCGCCTTGTCGATCACGAGCTGCAGGTCCTCAGGCCGCCGCGGCAGCACGCCGATGATGACGCCGTTGTCGCGGACGAAGGTGGAGAACTGGCGCTCGAACGTCGGCAGCGGCAGCAGCACCTTGTTGTCGGGCGAGTAGCCGAACTGCTCGCCCTTCTTGTAGAGCACGCCGACGACGCGGTAGCGGGCGCCGTTGACCGTGACGTCCTTCCCGATCGGGTCCTCGTCGGGGAAGATCGCCTCGCGGACGTCGGCGCCGAGGACGATCACCGGGGCGCTGTGCTGCACCTCGATCGCGGTGTAGAAGCGGCCGCGCGCGACCGGGTAGGCCATCGCGATCGGGTAGTTCTCGTCGGTGCCGAGCACGTAGGGGAGGTTGGCCTCGAGGTTCGCGTGCTTGACGTGGATCACCGCGCCGTCGTAGCTGACCCGGATCGAGACGGTCTTAGCCTCGGGGACCTGCTCGCGGATCGCGTCGCCGTCGGCGGCGGTCAGGTTGCGCCGGCGCTTCTCCTCGTCGAACGCGGGCCCGCCCGGGCCGAAGCGGTCCTCGTACTTCTGGAACTCGATGCGGCTGGCGCCGAACGCCTGCAGCGTGCCGATCACGTTGTTGTTGAACCCCGAGACGATCGCCACCATCGCGATCACCGTGGTTACGCCGACGACGATGCCGAGCACGGTGAGGCTGGCGCGGAGCTTGTGGGCGCGGATCGCCTTCAGCGCCATGCGGGCGCTCTCGGCGAAGCCGCGGCGGAGGTACATGGAGGCGAAGGGGCTTTTCCCCTCACTCATAGCGCAGCGCCTCGATCGGCATCTTGCGCGCGGCCGCGGCCGCCGGGGCGAGGCCCGCGAGCAGCCCGGTGATGGTGGCCACCGCCAGCCCGAGCACGACGAACTGGAGCTTGACCTCGGCCGGGAAGTAGACGTTGACCGCCACCGCCACCAGCGCACCCGCCGCCACCCCGACCACGCCGCCGGCCGCGGCGAGCAGCGCCGACTCGAGCAGGAACTGCCAGCGGATGTCGCGCGAGCGCGCGCCGAGCGCCTTGCGCAGGCCGATCTCGCGGGTGCGCTCGACTACCGACACGAACATGATGTTGGCGATCACGATCGCGCCGACCACCAGGGAGATGCCCGAGACCAGGATCATGACGGCGAACGCGCCCTGGCTGATCGAGGCCCACAGGCTCTTGATCGCCTCCGAGCCGACGATGCCGAACGGGTCCGCGTTCCTGAAGCTGGTCTTGCGCACCGCGCGCAGGATGCTGCGCACCTCGTCCTGGGTGGCGTCGACCGCCGCCATGCCGCCGGCGGGCCGGACCATGATCGCGACGCTGTCGTCGCTCGTCAGCACCTTCTGGAGCACGGTGATCGGCATGAACACGACGCTGTCCCGCGCCTGGCCGAGGAACTGGCCGAGGCGGGTCTGCAGGCCGATCACGCGCAGCGGGTAGCCGCGCACCAGGATCGTCCGGCCGATCGGATCGAGGGTGGGGAAGAGCTGGTCCTTGAGGTCCGCGCCGATCACCGCCACCGCCGCGGCGTGCTGCTCCTCGGTCGAGCTGAAGAAGCGCCCCGCGGCGATGTCGAGGTTGAGCATCGAGTCGACGTTCGCGGTGTAGCCGGTGATCTGGACGCCGGCCAACTTGCGGTTGCCGGCGTGCACGGTGGCGATCTGGCCCGACTGCGCCCCGACCGCGGCGCAGCTGCGGCATTCCTGCGCCACCAGCCGGGTCTCGCGCATGGTCAGCGCCTTGCGCCGCGTGGCGGCGATGAACTCGGCGCGGCTCCTGATGATGCCGTACTTCGTGAACACCAGCACGTCGGGGTTGAGGTTGGTCAGCTTGGTGGCGACGTAGGTGTTGAGGCCGGCGATAATCGACACCACCGCGACCACCGTCATCACGCCGATGACGACGCCGAGCAGCGTCAAGCCGGAGCGCAGCTTGTGGCGCTTGAGGGCGGCGAGAGCGGTGCGGAGGAGTTCGCCGGGGCCCATCGCTTACGACGAGGTCGCCGCGTCGGCGGCCTCCATCGCCTTGCGCCGCTCCTCGCTCATCGCCTTGACGCGGTCGCCGTCCTTGATCGTGCGCAGCGTCTTGAACGGGCCGCTGACCACCTCGACACCGGCTTTGAGGCCGTCAGTGACCTCGACCTGGAGCTCGCCGGAGAGGCCGGTGGTGACCTGCACGAACCGCGCCTTGCCGCCGACCACCGTGTAGACGCCCTGCTCGGTCTTGACCCGCCCCGTGGCGTCCTTCTCGCCCTTCGGCGAGTCGCGCACGACGACGGCGGCGAGCGGGACGGCCGGCACCTTCGAGCGGGTGCCGGTGATGATGTCGGCGGTCACCGAGAACCCCGGGCGGATGCTCGGCGGCGGGTCGAGCAGCTTGACCCGGACCTTGAAGTTGATCGCGTCGGAGGTGGTGGTCAGGCCGGCTAGCTCGACGTCGTCCTTGGCGATCGGCGAGCTGCCGATCTCGGTCGCGACCCCGTCGAAGCGGCGGTCGGGGTAGGAATCGAGCGTCAGGACCGCCTTCTGCCCGAGCGCGATCGCCGGCGTGTCGGTCTCGTCCACCATCAGCACCGCTTGCACCGTCGACATGTCCGAGATGGTCATCAGCTGGGTGCCGGGGTTGTTCATCGTCCCCACCACCGTCACCTCTCCGGCCTTGATGCGCAGCGCGGTGATGATGCCGTCGATCGGCGAGCGGACGGTGGTCTTGGAGAGGTCGTCGCGCGACGCGTTGAGCACCGCCCGGCTCTGCTCGATCTGGTGCTGTGCGGTCTGGTACGCCGCGCGCGCGGTGTGGAGCGCCGCCTCGGCGTGCTGGTAGTCGGCCGCCGGGATGATGCCGGAGCGGAAGTTCTCGTCGGCGCGAGCGAAGTCGCCCTGCGCCTGCTCGAGCGCGGCGCGGGCGGAGTCGAGCTGGCTCTGGCTGGCGGAGAGCGCCGCCGCCGAGCCCGCCGCCTCGGCCGCCGCGTGGGTCTTGTCGATCTGCAGGAGGAAGTCGCCGGACTTGACCGGGTCGCCCTCGCGCACCGCCAGGTTGACGATCTGGCCCATGACCAGCGCCGCCATGTCGACCTTCTTCTCCGCCTGGATCTTGCCGTTGGCGGTCACCTTCGCGACCACGTCCTCGAGCGTCACCTTGGCGACCGAGACCTCGGTCGGGGCGTGCTTCTTCTGGTAGTTGAGGAACGCCCCGCCCCCGACCACCACCACCGCCGCCCCGCCGAGCACGAGCCATACGCGCCGCCGCATCGTCACTCTCCTCCCCGTCCGGCGTTCGCGCCTCGCACCCCGCAGGGCGCCCCGCACGCGGCGCCCGCGGATCCCGCACCGGCGGCGGCGCCGCCGGCACGGCCATCGTCGGCGTTCGGACGAACCGGGATCATCGCAGAGGATACGCTTCGGGTGGACAATTGTTCACGGTTCGCAGGCGCCGAACCGGCGAGGCGCGCCTGCACGTCGGCGACGGGCCTGCATTTCGGGGGTCCGGGTGAAACCGGTGTGAGCGCCGGGCCGCGTCGGGCTGGATCGCGTGGACTGGCTCCGCAGGAGGGGCTCGAACCCCCAACCCTCCGGTTAACAGCCGGATGCTCTACCATTGAGCTACTGCGGAGCGCGCACTCGTCCCCCGGCAGCGGGGGCAACCTTAATACACTGACGGGGCTGGGCTGTCAATCGCGCGCGGTGCCCGGCGCGAGCAGCGTCCAGGAGAGCCGGACCTGCGGCGCCGCCGCCCAGGCCGCGCGCAGCTCGGTCTCGTCCGCGAACCTGGCGCCGGCAAGCAGCCGCCCCTCGGCGTGGAGGTCGAGCCGCCGCCCGATCAGCGGCCAGGGGCGCAGCCGGTAGACGCGCGCGCCGACCGCCTCGAGCCATCCCGTGACCGCGCCCTCGCGCTGCGGCAGCGCGTGGAGCGCGAGGCGGCCCCCGCCGCCGCGCGAGAGCTGCACGCCGATCTCGTCCGCCAGGCGCACCACCGCCCGATTGACCTCGTCGTTGCGGCCGCGGAACGCCGCGGCGTAGCGCGTGTCGGCGGCGAGCTCGGCGCGCAGCCGCGCCCGCCGCGCCTCCTCGCGCGAGAGGAACTCGGGGTGACCCTGGCGGGCGTGGAGCGTGGCGAGCATCGAGACGTGGTGCGAGACGAGGTAGGCGACGTAGCGCCCGCGCAACGCGGCACGCTCGACCGCGGCGGTCCAGAGCGCCTCGCGCTCCGCCTCCGGAAGGGTGTCGAACGCGATCGGCAGGCCGCTCGGCCCGAGGCGCGGCGGGTCCTCACGGCCGTCCCAGCCGATGTCGTGGAGCATCACACCGGCGAGCACCTCGGCGCGCGGCGACGGGCGCGGGGTGGTCCGGTTGCCCCAGTGGTCGGCGACCTGGTAGGCGAGGAACGCATGAGCCGACTGCGGGATCGCCACCATGCCGCGTTCGACGGGGTGGAGAATCATCGGCGGAAGTGTAGCGGACGGCGCGGCTCAGGGCCCGGCGGGCAGTGGCCGCCCCAGCCGCCCCTCGGCGGCGAGGAAGCGCGGCGGCGAGCCCGCGGCGAGCACGAACATCAGGTCCGCGACGTTGGTGCCAGTGGGGCCGGTGACGATGGCCTCGGGCGCGCCGTGGAAGTAGCCCCAGGCGTCGTTGTCGTCGAGCGCCGCGAGCGCGTCGCGCTCCCTCGCCGCCGTCCCGCGCGCGACCGTGCCGCCGTCCACCACCGCGCCGGCGGCGGGGGAGAGGCCGTCGACGCCGTCGGTCCCGCCGGCGAGCACGCAGCGCTCCGGGACGTCGGCGAGGCCGAGCGCGGCGGCGAGGGCGACCTCGAGGTTGCGCCCGCCGCAGCCGCGGCCGCGCACCGTGACCGTGGTCTCGCCCGCGGCGAGCAGCGCGATCGGCTCGCCGGGCGCGAGCGCGCGCGCCAGCGCGGCGAGCGCGGCGCCGACCTCGCGCGCCTCGCCCCGCACGGTGCGGCCGAGCTGCACCGCGCGTGCTCCGGCCTCGGCCGCAACCGCGGCGGCCGCGTCGAGCGCCTCGCGGCTGCTCGCGACGACGTAGGCGCGCGAGCGCGCCAGCCGCGGGTCGCCGGGCTTGGCGGTCTCCTCGTGCTCGCCGCGGCGGCCCGCGTCGAGCAGCGCGACCACCTGCGGGAACGAGCCGCTCAAGCCGTGGCGCTCGAGCACGTCGAGCGCGTCGGCGAAGGTGGTCGGGTCGGCGACGGTCGGGCCCGAGGCGATCGTCGCGAGGTCGTCGCCCGGCACGTCGGAGAGCGCGAGCGTGACGATCGGCGCGGCGCAGCGCAGCGCCATCCGCCCGCCCGCCGCGGCGAGCAGGTGCTTGCGCACGGCGTTGAGCTCCTGAATCGGCGCGCCGGCTGCGAGCACCGCGCGGGTGAGCGCGCCGAGGTCGTCGAGCGAGAGCCCGACCAGCGGCTGGGCGAGCAGCGCCGAGCCGCCGCCGGAGAGGAGCAGGACGACGCCGTCGCTCGGCTCGAGCCCGCCGAGCAGGGCGAGCAGCTCGCGGGTCGCGGCGCCGCCGCTCGCGTCGGGCACCGGGTGGCTGGCGAAGCGGGTGTGCGCGCGCAGCTCCGCCGGCGTCGGCACGCCGTACGGGGCGAGGACGAAGGTGAGGTCGGGCCGGCGCTGAGTGCGCGCGAGGAACGCCGCGGCGAGTCCGGGCGAGGCCTTGCCGATCGCGACCAGGACCAAGCGGCCGCTCGGAGCGAGCGGCTCGCCGCCGTACTCGATGCCGGCGGGGATGAAGCCGATCCGGCGGACCAGCGCCGCGGGCTGGACCGCGCCGACCGCGGCGGCGAACATCGCCCGCGCCAGGTCGGCGAGCGGCGTCATGCGCCCCCGGCGGCGGGCAGCTTGAGGAACGCCCGCATCTGCTCCTCGAGCAGGCGGCGCGCCTGCGGGTCGACGAGGTTGAGGCGGTACTCGTTGATCAGCATCACCTGCGTGCGCAGCCACTCCTGCCAGCATGCCCGGCACACGTGGCGATGGATCTCCTCGCCGAGCGGGGTGGGGAACGGCGGTTGGGGCATCGGCTCGGTCGTCTGCCCGCAGCGCGAACATGTCATGGGCACCAAACCTCCGGAGCGATCCGTCGCGCGTAGAATAGCGCGTCAGGCCGTTGACGGAGGCAACCTGCGGTGATCCAGGGCGATTCCCCGCGCGCGGTGCTGTTCGACGTCGGCGGGACGCTGATCGAGTCGCGCCCGACCGCGCCCGAGGTGTACGCCCGCGTGCTCTCGCGCTGGGGCGCGCCGGCGCGCGCGGAGGACGTCGCCCCGGTGTTCGCGGCGGTGTGGAGCGAGTTGACCCAACTCCACCCCCGAGGGCTCGACCGCTACAGCCACCTCAAGGGCGGCGAGCGCGAATGGTGGGGCGAGTTCCTCCGCCGCGTGCTCGCGCGCCTCGGCCACCCGGCGCCATGGGAGCCGGTGCTCGACGAGCTGTTCGAGGCGTTCGCCGACCCGGCGCTGTGGCACGTCTTCCCCGAGGTCGGCGAGGTGCTGCCCGCACTGGCGGCGCGCGGCCTCGCGCTGGCGGTGGTGTCGAACTGGGACGCGCGCCTGCCCGACCTGCTCGAGCGGCTCGACCTCCGGCGCCACTTCGCCGCGCTGCTGGTCTCCGGCATCGAGCGGGTGGAGAAGCCGGGTCCGGCGATCTTCGCCCGCGCCGCCTCCCGCCTCGGCGTGGCGCCGGCGCAGTGCGTGCACGTCGGCGACTCGCCGCTCGACGACTACCGCGGCGCGGAGAGCGCCGGCATGCGCGCGGTGCTGCTCGACCGCGCCGGCGTGTTCGCCAACGGCTACCTGCGGGTGCGGGACCTGCGAGGGCTGCATGACATCCTCGGCTGAGGCGCACCCGCTCTGGGCGGTGGTGATGGCGGGTGGCAGCGGCACGCGCTTCTGGCCGCTGTCGCGCCGCGCGCGGCCGAAGCAGCTGCTGCGCTTCGCCGCGGGACGCTCGCTGCTCGCCGCCGCGGTCGAGCGGCTCGAGCCGCTGGTGCCGGCGGAGCGGATCCTGGTGGTGACGACGCAGGCGACAGCGGAGGCGGCGCGCCGCGAGCTGCCGGGCGTGCCCGCCGCCAACGTGCTCGCGGAGCCGGCCGGCCGCGACACCGCGGCCTGCGTCGGCTGGACGGCGTGGCGGCTGGCGCGGCGCGCGCCGGGCGCCGTCATGGTCGTCGTGCCGGCCGATCACCTCATCCCCGACGGTGCGGCGCTACGGCGCGCGCTCGCCGCCGCGGCGGCGACCGCGACGGCGCGCGGCGGGCTCGTCACGCTCGGGATCCGGCCGACCCGGGCGGAGACCGGATTCGGCTACCTCGAGCTCGCGCCGGCGGAAGGCGCCGCCGGCGGCGTTGCCGTGCACCGCGTCCGGCGTTTCGTCGAGAAGCCCGACCGCACCCGCGCGGCGGAGTTCGTCGCGGCCGGCAACTACCGCTGGAACGCCGGGATGTTCGCCTGGACGGCGGCCGCGATCGCGGCGCAGATCCGCCTCCACATGCCGGAGCTGGCCGCCGGCCTCGACCGCCTGATCGCCGACGCCGAGTCGGCCGGCGAGGAGGAGGCACTGCGCCGCCACTACCCGTCGCTGCCGCGCACCTCGATCGACTTCGGGGTGATGGAGAAGGCCGCCGACGTCTGGGAGCTCGACGCGGAGTTCGCCTGGTCGGACGTCGGCTCGTGGCTGGCGCTCGAGGAGCACCTGCCGGCGACGGGCGGCGCGGCGACGATGGGCGACGTCGCCGCACTCGACAGCCCGGGGTGCGTGCTGGTCTCCGACGGCCCCCTGGTGGCGGCGATCGGCGTGCGCGACCTCGTGGTCGTGGCCACCGGCGACGCCGTCCTGGTCGTCCCCAAGGACCAGGCGCAGCGCGTCAAGGAGCTGGTCGAGCGCCTCCAGCGCAGCGGGCGCGACGAGCTGCTCTAGCCGCCTGCGGCGCCGGCTGGTGCACCGCGATTGACGCTGGCGGGCATTGTTTCTACCCTCGGGGCATGGCGCGCTCTGGGTCGTTCCCGGCACCGTCGCGCCGGTGTGGAGCGGGGCCGTGAGCCGCACCGTTGCGCTCGCGCTCGCGCTCGCCCTCGCCTCCGCCTGCAACCCGGCGCTGCGCGTCGGCGTGGTGCTCCCCGAGACCGGCGACGCGGCGGTCTACGGCGCCTCGATCAAGAGCGGCGTGCGCCTCGCGTTCGATCGCGTGCAGGCGGGCCCGCCCGCGCTCGAGGTGAGCTACCGCGACTCGGGCTCGGACCCGGCGCGCGCCGCCGCCGCGGCCGACGCGCTCTACGACGCGGGGGCGCTGCTCGTGATCGGCGGCGCGACCTCGGCGGAGGCGGCGGCGATGATCCCGGTCGCGGACCGCCAGCGCCGCCCGCTGCTCTCGCCCTCGGCGTCAGCCCCCGACCTCACCCGGCGCTCGCGGCTGTTCTTCCGCGTCTACCCCTCGGACGAGCTCGAGGGGGTCAAGGCGGCCGAGCTGCTCGCGCGCGAGCGCCGCTGCCGGACGGTGCTGATCGTGCGCGAGGACACCGCCTACACGCGCGGGCTGCTGCCCGTCTTCATCCGCGAGCTGACCAGTCTCGGCGCCCGCGTCGCGGGCTCGGTCCAACTCGACGAGACGGGGTGGCAGGCGGCGCTGCGGCGGGCGCTCGCCGACTCGCCGCCGGACGGCATCTACCTCTGCGGCTACGGCGAGGCGTTCCTCGCCGGGCTGCGCGCGGTGCGCACGCTCGGCTTCCGCGGCACGGTGTGCGCGACTTCGGCGATCAACGCCTCGCCGATCCTGCAGCGCGCCGGGACGCTCGCCGAGGGCGTCTACCTCCCGCTCGCGGGGCTCGACCTCGAGTCCGCGCAAGGCCCGGCGCGCGCCTTCGTCCGCGACTACCAGCGCGTCTACAACCTGCCGCCGGACATCTACGCCGCGCACGGCTACGACGCGGCGCTGGTCGCGGTCGCCGCGCTCGCCGCTCCTGGCGGCCGCGGTGGCGCCGACCTCGCCGCGCGGCTGCGCGCTCTCCGCGGGCTTCGCGGCGTCACCGGGCCGCTCGGCTTCGACGAGGACGGCGATACCCGCCATGCGCTGCGCGACCACTGGGTCCGGCACGGCCGGGTCGAGGAGGTCGAGCCGCCGCCGGAGCGCTGAGACTCGTCCCCGGCGCGGCAGCGGCGAGCGCGGGCGCGTAGAATCGGCGGCGATGATCACCTCCCTGTACCGGCAGAGAGCGCTGCTGGCGGTGCTCGTGATGCGCGACCTCAAGGCCCGCTACCGCGGCACCTTCCTCGGCTACCTGTGGTCGCTGCTCAACCCGCTGCTGCTGCTCGCGGTCTACACGATCGTGTTCACCTTCGTGATCCCGGCGCGGGGGGCGACCACCGTTCCGTACCCGCTGTTCCTGTTCGCCGGGCTGCTGCCGTGGATGTTCGCCTCGGGCGCGCTGCTCGACTCGGCGGTCGTGCTCGCCGACAACGGCCCGCTGCTCAAGAAGGTCGTCTGTCCGCCCGAGGTGTTCCCGGCGGTGACGGTGCTGTCGCACCTCATCCACCACCTGCTCGCGCTCCCGGTGCTGCTGATCGCGATCGCGGTCGCGGCCGGGCTCGGCGAGTTGCGCTTCCCGTGGACCGTGGCGCTGCTGCCGGTGGCGCTGCTGCTCTGGACGGTGCCGGTGGCGGGGCTGTCGCTGGCGGTGGCCGGCCTTGCCGTCCACTTCAAGGACCTCAAGGACCTCCTCCACAACCTGCTCAACCTGTTCTTCTTCCTCACGCCCATCATCTACACCGTGAGCCAGGTCCCGGCCGGAATCCTGCGCCGCTCGGTGATGGCGAACCCGGTCGCGCCGCTGGTCGAGATCTACCGCGGCGTCGTCCTCCTCGGCCAGGTGCCGCCGCTCGGGACGTGGCTGTGGGCAACGCTCGTCGCAGTCGTGTTCTGGTGGTTCGGGGCATTCGTGTTCGGCCGGCTGCGCGAGACGATCGCGGAGACGGTATGAGCGCGCCGGCGAGCGTCCGCCTCGAGGAGGTGACGAAGCGCTACCCGCTGCTGACCCGGCGCGGGCGGCTCCACTCGCTCAAGGGCGCGCTGCTCGGCGGCGAGCTGTGGCGGCTGAACCGCGAGGAGGGGGGGTTCGAGGCGCTCAAGGACGTCTCGTTCGAAGTCGCTCCGGGCGAGACGGTGGGCGTGATCGGACCCAACGGTTCCGGGAAGTCGACGCTGCTCAAGCTCGTCGCGGGCATCCTCCGCCCCAGCAGCGGGACGGTCGACGTGCGCGGGCGGGTGACGGCGCTGATCGAATTGGGCGCCGGCTTCCACCCGGAGATCTCCGGCCGCGACAACGCGCTCGTCAACGGCATGATGCTCGGCCTGTCGAAGGCCGAGGTCCTGCGCCGGCTGCCGGGGATCGTCGAGTTCTCCGGCATCGGCGCGTTCATCGACCAACCGGTCAAGACCTACTCCTCGGGGATGTACGTGCGCCTCGGCTTCGCCGTCGCCGTCGCGGTCGAGCCCGACGTGCTCGTCGTCGACGAGATCCTCGCCGTCGGCGACGAGGCGTTCGCCCACCGCTGCCTCGACCGCATCGCCCAGCTGCAGCGCCAGGGGACCGCGATCCTGCTCGTCAGCCACGACCTCGGCCTGGTCGAGCAGCTCGCCGACCGGGCGCTCTACCTGCGCGGCGGCAGTCCGGTGCTGCTCGGCACGGCGGGCGCGGTGGTGGCGCGCTACCGCTCCGACGTGGCGAGCGAGGAGAGCGTGGGCGAGGCGCAGGTCGGCACCCCGCGCCGCTGGGGCAACGGCGACGTCACGCTCGACGCGGTCGAGCTGGTGGACCGCGGCGGGCGCCCGGTGCGGCTGCTCTCCTCCGGCGAGGCGGCGGGGATCCGCCTCGCCTACACCGCCAAGGCTGCGAAGACCGACTTCGTCTTCGGGATCGCGATCAGTCGCGAGGACGGCGTCCACGTCTTCGGCACCAACACCGAGCTCGACGGCTGGACGTCGGAGCGACTCGACGGCAGCGGCGAGGTCGTGGTCGAGTTCCCGGCGCTCGAGCTGGCTCCCGGCCGCTACCTCGTCGACGCGGCGGTGCACAGCAAGGCCGGGCTCGCCTACGACTACGCCTGCGAGGCGCTCGCCTTCACCGTGGCGGCGCCGGTGGGCTGGCCGGGGTCGTACGCGCCGCGCCACGCGTGGGTGCCGCGCGGCCCCGCGATGCGCCCGCCCGCCACGTGAGCGCCGCCGCGAGCAGCACCGCGAGCGGTCCGAGCGCGCCGAGGCGGTAGGGGGTCGGGTCGAGGAACAGCTCGACGACGTGGCGCCCGGCCGGAACCCTGACGCCGAGGGCGGCGCCGTTGACCGGCTCGACGCGCGCCGGCCGGCCGTCGACCGCGGCACGCCAGCAGTGCAGGTAGCTCTGCTGGACCACGAGCAGGCCGGGGCCTTCGGCGCTCGTCTCGAAGCGCCGGTGGTGCGGCGGCGAAGGCACCTCGGTGAGCGCGCCCCCGGCCAGTTCCTGCGCGCCGCCTCCGCCATCGACCACCGCGTCTTCGCCCGGGCGGAAGCCCGGCGCAGCGAGCAGCCGCGCGGCCGCGACCGGTCCCTCGGCGGGCAGCTCGCGCCGCGCCAGGTAGGCGCGCGGGGCGGGATGCGGCGCCAGACTCGACCACACCCCGTCGACGTGCTGCGCCGGCCAGCCCCCCACCGGCTTTCCCGCGATCACCGCCTGCGCCCCGAGCGACTGCGCGAGCGCGGCGCGCTCGGCCAGCGCGAGGTGGGCGGCCTCGGCGGCGAGCAGTTCGGCACGGTACGGCTCGAGGCCGTCCGGGCCGCGCGAGAGGACGTAGGCGATCCCCCAGCGCGTGCCGTACTCGGGAACCAGCGCGGCGCGGGCGGCCCAGAACGGGCGCAGGCCGGCCGCGTCGGGCCAGGCCGCGGGCGTGCCCTCCGCCGCGAACGACGCCACCGTAGCGTGCGGCGGCAGCACCGCGACCAGCGCCGGCGGCGTCCGCCAGACGTCCGCGCCGTCCGCCAGGAGGACGTCGCGGCCGCCGAGCCAATTGCCGGCAAGCACCGTCGCGGTGGCGATCTCGGCTCCGGGTCCGGCGACCGCGGCCGCGCCGGGAAGCAGCGCGAGCGCGAGCCAGTCGCGGAGTGCGTCGCGGCGCAGCGTCGCCGCCGGCACCCCGGCGAGCGTCGCCGCAGAGGCGGGGTAGGCGGCGGCGAGCAGAGGGCGCAGCAGCCGGTTTGCCGCGAGAGCCAGCGGCAATGCGAGCACGAGGGCGGCGCAGAGGCCGAGGACCCAGCGCCTCCCCGCCTCGCGCCAGCGCTGCTGCAACCGCTCCCAGCCTGCCGCGACCAGCGGTGCGAGCGCGATGACCGGCAGCACCATCAGCTTGATCGTGTAGCGCGCGGCGCCGAGCAGGCCGACCTGCTCCGCGGCGGCGGAAACCGGGGCGAGGCCGAGGAGCAGCGCCGCCGCGATCCCACCGCCCGCGATCGCCCACCACGCCCGCAGCCCGCGCCCTCCGCCGCGCGCGAACGGCAGGGCGACGAGGGCCGAGGCGCCGAGGAAGATCAACGGGTCGTAGCGCTGCCAGGGGAACGACGGCGCGGCCCAGAAACCGCCGCGGGCGTCGGCGAGCGGAGGCCCGAGCAGGGTCGGGCAGAGCAGCTCGAGGTAGCGGCGCGGCGCGAGCGCGTCGGCGGAGAGCGCCCCGGGCGCCAGGCCGAGGTGGGCGCGGGCCGTGTCCGGATAGGTCGCGAGCAGCGGTAGCAGCACCGGCGCGGCGATGCCGGCGGCGGCGAGCGCCGCCGCCGGCAGGCCCAACACCGCGAGCCGGCGCCAGCGCGCCGCGGCGAGCACCGCCCACACCAGCGCCCCGATCGCGGCGGTGACCGGTTCGCCGCCGAGGAACGCGAGCCCGAGCAGCGCGCCGCCGGCGAGCCCGCGCCGCACCGCCGCCGCGCGGTCGGTCGGCGCCGGAAGCGCACTCCCGGCCGCCCACACCGCCCACGTCAGCGAGGCCTGGAAGTTGAGGAACGTCAGCGCCGACCAGGCGAGGCCGGAGGTCGCCGCCGCCGCCGCTCCGACCGCGGCCGGCCCCTCCGGCGCGCCGCCGCGCCGCGCCAGCCGGTAGCAGCCGAGCAACAGCAGCAGGTGGTGGAGCGCGAGGTGCCAGGCGGCCGCGGTCTCGGGCGAGGCGAGCAGGAACAGCGCGGTGCCGGGGTACGCCGCCATCGCGTTCGGGTTGGCGAGCAGCGGCCTCCCACCGTTGGAGTACGGGTCCCAGAGCGGGGGTACGCGGGCCCGCACCTGGTCCGCCCAGACCGCCCGCCACGGGACCTGCGTCGCGGCCACGTCGCGCGCGGGCAACATCTTGCCGGCGAGGAGGATCGGCGCGTAGATCGCGAGCCAGGCGAGGAGGAGGATGCCGACCGCGACGCCGCTGCGCCGGTTCACAGGGCGAGTGTACGCCGGGCGCGCCGTGCCCGCCGACGACGAGCGCCGCGGCACGGCGCCGGCGGCCCCGGGCGCGAACGCGCGACGTCAATCGCCGCCACGGGCCGCGCGGCGGTTGCGGCATGCCGCTTGCATGAGTCCAGACGCATGAAGCGCCCCGCGAGCCGTGGGTTCACCCTCGTCGAGCTGCTGATCGTGGTCGCGATCATCGGCATCATCGCGGCGATCGCGATCCCCGCGCTGCGCTCCGCGATCGAGCGGGCGCGGCAGAAGCGGACGGTGGCGGACATGCGCTCGGTGGCCACCGCGGTCTCCTCCTACGGCGTCGACTACGGCTTCGTGCCGAAGGTGGCGGCCGGCATCTCCAGCGACCTCCTGCCCTATCTCGCCCCCACCTACATGCGCAACATGCCACTGATCGACGGCTGGAGCAACCCGTTCCACTACGCGGCCGAGGGGCTCGAGTACACGGTCACGAGCTACGGCGCCGACGGCACCCCGGACTCGGCCCTCTCGCTCGGGCCGACGACGATGTTCAGCAACGACATCGTGGTCAGCAACGGCGTGTTCGTGCAGTGGCCCGACGGCATGCAGGTCAAC
>DATIYW010000163.1:0-2056 GCA_035517415.1 Thermoanaerobaculaceae bacterium | reverse complement strand
TCACCCCCAACGGCGACCACGGCCGGGCGCCGTGCAGGCTGTACCTCGCCTGCCGACTCATCATCAGCCTACCCACGGAGCCCGGCGGCCCCGATGTTGAGGCCGTGTACGAGGACGTCGGCGAGATGGACGCCGGCTCGTTCGCCGGCTTGAAGGCGCTGTACTCGGATGCGCGCAAGCGCGCCGGCGTCGCCGCCGGCATCGGCGCCTACCTGTACACCGCGCTCGCCCCGGTCGTGCTCCCGATCGGCCCCGGCGACCGGCAGGTCCAGGCGATCCGCCGCGGCCAGGGAAAGTCCGACCTGCTCACGATCTCCGGTGCGACCGAGCAATGGCTCAGACAGGGCTACGAGGCGCGCATGAACACGCCCGCGGTCACACGCGACCTCGGCGCGATCCTCGCCCACGGCGAGCCCGAGATCGGCATGGGCCAGGGCGAAGCCGCCGAAGCACACCAGCCACCCAGCGAAGCTCTCAGCGCCGACCCGGCCGCCGCCCCGACCGCGGACGCCGAGGGCAACGGCAAGGGTGTCGTGAGCGTGGACTTCGGCGGCCTCGGACCCGCCGCCGCATGAGCACCGACGCGCGCAGCCGGCTCGCCGCCCAAGCGGCGGCAGCCGGCTACCCGCCCGACCTCCTCGCGCTCATCGCCCACGCCACCCTCCCCGCCTACCAGCCCGGCCAGCAGCTCCAGGACGCACAGATCGAACAGGTCACCGACGCAGTCGAGGTGCTCGCCCAAGCCGGCTACCGGGCCGACTCGCCCGCGGAGCACATTGGCGACTACCCGCGCCGCCACGGCGAGGACTGGCGCCAGTCGTTCTGGGCCCGCGCGCTCGCTCTCGCGAACGTCCGCTACCGCCACCCGGACAGCTACGGACTCTCGCCCTGCGAGACCGACCCCGACAGGCTCGCCCAGCACGCAGCCGGCCAAGCCGCGCCGCCGTCCTCGGCGCGGGCCGACTGAACCCCCTGTCCTCCCGAAACCGAAAGGAGAGCGAGATGACCGACCTCGCCCTAGCCCCCGCCGACGCCCCGGCGCAGGGCGCCACCACGGCGGCCGCCCTCGCCGCGCGCATCGCGGTCCCACGCCGCCTCCCGCCCCGCCAGGATGGAGAGCCGATCCGACACCTATCGCACTCCAGCTATAGCCTGTGGCTGGCCTGCCCCGAGGCCTGGCGCCTCAGGTATCTGCAACAACGCAAGGAACCGGCCTCGGGGGCGATGTTTCTCGGCTCGCGCGTCGACGACGCGCTCACCCTCTACTACAAGAGAATCCTCGAGCTCCACGAGCGACTCGACCCCGAGCAGGTCAAGGACGCCTACCGCGACCTATGGCACACCGAACTCCAGGCCGAAGAAGAGGAGAAGCTCGGCGTCGACTGGCAGGACATCCATCAGCACGCCGCGTTCGAGCTCGGGCTGCAGGCACTCAAGCTGACCTTCGAGCAACTCGTCCCGAAGCTCGGCGAGCCGCTCGCCGTGCAACGCCGGCTCGAGTTCACACTCGCGCCGGGACTGACGGAGTGGACAATCGTGTGCTACCTGGACCTCGAGACCCGCGGCCAAAATCCGGCCGGCGAGCCGATCGACCGCGTCATCGACTACAAGGTCAAAGGCAGCCTGATCGGCCAGCCGACCGCCGACCGCGACCCGCAGGCCAGCCTCTATCTCGCTGGCCGGTGGCTCGAGAGCAGACCCGCCGGGGAGTTCGCGTTTGCTCAGCTCGCCAAGCCCGGCCGCCAGCGCAAGCAGATGAGCGCCGCGCTGATCACCACCCGGCGAACACGCGGGCAGCTGCGCGCCAGCCTCGCGCGGATCGGGCTCGCCGCGGCGGAAATCGACGCCTACTACCGCCGCTTCGGCCCGGACAGGCCCTGGGGGTTCGCGGACCCGACCAGCTGGAAGTGCTCGGAGCGCTTCTGCGCGCACTGGTCGGCCTGCCCAGGCGGCGTCGGCCTATAGCTATAGGGGCCATCGTCGTCGCCGCTCAGCCTAGTTGTGTAAGTGAGATGTAGCCGAACCCTGAGGGTGTGTCCGTGACAGTACTTGCACA
>DATIYW010000162.1:0-12690 GCA_035517415.1 Thermoanaerobaculaceae bacterium | reverse complement strand
CAGGACGAGGTCGCCGCGCGCCCGCAGGTAGGCGGTGAACTCGCGCTCGCCGACCCCGACCCGCCCCCAGCCGCGCCCCTCCGCCAGCGCCTTGCCCACCACGAACGGCGAGAGCGGGCGGAACATCGCGCCGCGGCTGGTCGGCGCGCCGGAACGGTCGAACACCGCCACCGGCACCTCGATGCCGGCCGCCGCCAACCCGGCGAGCAGGTCGTAGGGCGGCGGCGGGGCGAGGATCGCGATCTGCCACCGGTTGCGGAGGGAGCGCGTCGCCAGCTCCCGCGGCGGCTCCTCGGTCGGGAGCTCGGCCTCGCCCCACACGCCGGCGGGGTTGCCGCTCGGGTCGGCGAGCGCCAGCGTCGTGCCGGGCAGGCTGCGACCGAGGTTCAGCCAGGTCGCGAGCCGGCCGAGCACGACCAGGCGCTCGTCGGGCTCGAGCGCCACGGTGCGGTCGAGCGCCTGCTCGGGCAGCGAGGCGAGCAGCGAGTGGGCCGGCCCCTCGACTCCCGCCAGGGCCGTCAGCGTCGCTTCCGTGGTCGAGGTCAGCTCCTGGCGGCGCGCGACGTCCTCGCCGCACACCAGCAGGCCGGCCGCGACCACCGCGGACCAGAACAGGCTGCGCCGCGGCAGCCCGAGGAACGTCACCACCACCAGCGCGGCGCCGAGCCCGAGCGGGCTCGGCCGGTAGAGCACGAAGAGGAACGGCAGCCAGGCGGCGAGGCGCAGCGGCCAGGGCGGCAGGCGCCGCTTCGCCGCGACGCTCCGCAGCAGCACGGCGAGTGCGGCGGCGAGCGCCCAGCGCAGCGCCCCCGGCCAGAGCAGGCGCGCCGGCACCGGGACCAGGGCGGCGAGCTCCAGCAGGCGCGGCAGCTCGAACCCGACCGCGCCAGCGAGCAGCGATCCCGCCGCCTTGCCGGTCCAGCCGCGCGGCATCCGGCCGACGAGCCAGGCCGCCGCGGCGACGCCCGCCACCAGCCACCAGGCGCGGTCGAGCCAGTCCAGGGCCGGCAGCACGACCAGCGCGGCGCCGGCCAGGAGCGGGAACCAGCGCCGACCCGCGGCCAGCACCGCGAGCACGGCGAGGATCGCCAGTCCCGGCGCGCTCCAGGCGACGATCGTGTCGGGGCGCAGCTCGAGGCCGATCGAGCCGGAGTGCACCGCGCGCAGCAGCGGCCTTCCCCCCTCCAGCACCGCCGCCGTGAGCGCGCCCCGCCCCGACCAGACCCCCATCACGCTCCGGCTCCCCGCCTCCGAGATCGCCACGCCGGCGAGCAGCGCGCCGAGCGGCCGGCCGCCCTCGAACACCGGCTCGCGGCACCACACCCAGATCGACCCGACCCCCGGCTCGGCGATCGCGATGCGGTCGCCGAGCGGGCGCAGACGCACCGGGAGGCGCGCCGACGGCCCGGTCCACGCGACCGGGAGCCCGTGGTCGTCGACCAGCACGAGCGAGTCGACGCGGGCCGGCAGCGCGCCCCAGATCTGCTCGACGAGGGGGAACGGCGCCTCCGGCTCGGCCTCGCGCCCGCCCGGGTAGAGGAAGCTGCGCAGGTGCGGCGCCTCGGCCTCGGTCGCGAGGCGCTGCTGCACCTCCAGCACCCGCGCCGCGACCCGGGCCGCCACGTCCTCGGCGGGACGCGCCACGGGCAGGAACGCGTCGAGCGCCAGCGCGCCGAGAGCCGCCAGCGCGATCCACGGGGCGCGGCGGGGCAGGTGAGGCCACGCCACCGCCAGTGCGGCCAAGGCGAGCGGGGCGCGCCAGAGGAGCGAGAGCGGCGCGAGGTCCGGCCAGGGGCCGGCGGCGGCGCCGGCGACGATCGCCGCCGCGATCCCGGCCCGGCTCAGCGGGAGCGGGCCGGCGCGGGCAGCATCGGGATGCGCAGTTGGGTCTGGCGCGCGCAGTCGATCGCCTCCTCGTACCCGGCGTCCACGTGCCGCATCACGCCGGTCCCGGGATCGGTGGTGAGCACGCGCTCGAGGCGCCGCGCCGCCTCCGGCGTGCCGTCGGCGACCACCACCATGCCGGCGTGCTGCGAGTAGCCGATGCCGACGCCGCCGCCGTGGTGGATCGACACCCAGGTCGCGCCCGCCGCGGTGTTGAGCATGGCGTTGAGCAGGGGCCAGTCGGCGATCGCGTCGGAGCCGTCGCGCATGCCCTCGGTCTCGCGGTTGGGCGACGCCACCGAGCCCGCGTCGAGGTGGTCGCGGCCGATCACGATCGGCGCCGAGATCTCCCCGCTGGCGACCAGCCGGTTGAGGATCAGGCCGAAGCGGGCGCGCTCGCCGTAGCCGAGCCAGCAGATGCGCGACGGCAGCCCCTGGAAGTGGACGCGCTGCGCGGCCATGCGGATCCAGCGGCCGAGCGGCGCGTCGTCCGGGAAGGTCTCGAGGATGGCGCGGTCGGTGCGGGCGATGTCCTTCGGGTCGCCGGACAGCGCCGCCCAGCGGAACGGGCCCTTGCCGGTGCAGAACAGCGGCCGGATGTAGAGCGGGACGAAGCCGACCACCTCGAAGGCGTCCTCGACGCCCGCCTTGATCGCCTGACCGCGCAGGTTGTTGCCGTAGTCGAAGGTGACCGCGCCGCGCCGCTGCAGCTCGAGCATCGCCCGCATGTGCTCGGCCATCGTCCGGTACGACTCGGCCTTGTAGCGCGCCGGGTCCGAGCGGCGCAGGGCGAGCGCGTCGGCGTACGCGAGGCGGTTGGGGACGTAGCCGTTGAGCTCGTCGTGGGCGGAGGTCTGGTCGGTGAGCACGTCCGGCACGATGCCGCGCTCGATCAGCCGCGCGAGGAGGTCGGCGGCGTTGGCGACCACCGCCACCGAGCGCGCCGTCCCCGCCGCCTTGAGCGCGAGCGCCCGGTCGATCGCCGCGTCGAGGTCGGCGAACTTCTCGTCGAGGTACGCGGTCGCCAGGCGCTTGTCGATGCGCGCCTCGTCCACCTCGGCGGCGAGGAACGTCGCCTCGTTCATGGTCGCGGCGAGCGGCTGCGCGCCGCCCATCCCGCCGAGGCCGGCGGTCACCACCAGGCGGTGCTTGAGGCTGCCGCCGAAGTGCTTGCGCGCCGCGGCGGCGAAGCACTCGTAGGTGCCCTGCAGGATCCCCTGGGTGCCGATGTAGATCCACGAGCCGGCGGTCATCTGGCCGTACATCGTCAGGCCGAGCCCCTCGAGGCGGCGGAACTCGTCGCCGGTGGCCCAGTGCGCGACCAGGTTCGAGTTGGCGATCAGCACCCGCGGCGCGTCGGCGTGGGTGCGGAACACGCCCACCGGCTTGCCGGACGCGACCAGCAGCGTCTCGTCGTTGTCCAGCTCCCGCAGCGCGTCGACGATCGCCTCGAAGCACGCCCAGTTGCGCGCCGCCTTGCCGCTGCCGCCGTAGACCACGAGGTCCTGCGGGCGCTCCGCGACCTCCGGGTCGAGGTTGTTCATCAGCATGCGCAGGGCCGCTTCCTGGCCCCATCCCTTGCAGGAAAGCTGCGTGCCGCGGGGGGCGCGCACGACGCGGGGTTCAGCCATGACGCTCGTCCTCCTGGCGCCGGCCGAGCCGGCCGGAGCGACGCAATCCTAGCGCGTCTCGCCCGCCCCGGCAGCGCCGTGGCGCCGGCTCCCCGTCCGGGTGACGCGGGCGCCAGCCGACGCGGGTCCGCCGCCAACCTCGGCGGCCCGGCGCGGCGCGGCGGCGAGCACCGCGGCGCGGACCGCGACGCGGCGGTCGGGACGGGTCCAGAACAGCACGCTCCCGCCCCCGCCGGCGCCGCACGCCTTGGCCGCGTCGGCGCCCGCCGCAAGGCCGGCCGCGAGGATCGCGTCGACCGCCGGCGTGCTGACCGCCGGGGCGAGCGCCCGGCGCGCGCGCCACTCCGCGGCGATCGCCGCGCCGACCGCGCGCTCGTTCCCGGCCAGCAGCGCCGCGCGGCAGGCACGCGCCGCGGCCGCGATCGCGTCGAGAGCGCGCGCGACCCGCCGCTCGCCATCCACGCGCGACCGATACACGTCCCAGTTGACCATCCCAGAGGCGTGCGCGACGCCGGAGTACACCACCAGGAGCCGCGCCGCGATCCAGCTCGCGTCGAGAGGGAGGCGCTCGACCCGCTCGCCGCCGGGCTCGAGATGGATCGCGAGTGCGCCGCCGAGCAGCGCCGGCAGGTAGTCCTGCACGCCGGTCGGGACGCCCAACACGCGCGCCTCGAGGTCGCGGAGCACCGGCACGATCCGCCCGGTGGCGAGCCGGCGTCCGCCCAGCGCGAGGCAGCCGCGCGCGAGCGCCACTGCCAGCGCCGAAGACCCGCCGAGGCCCGACCCGAGCGGGGGTTGCTCCAGCACCTCCACCGCGAAGCCGCCGTCGGGGACGAAGTGGAAGCCGACGGCGGCGACGAGACGGCGGCGCGCGTCGCGGCGCGACAGCTCGACCGGCGCGCGGCCGGGCGCGAGGTGCCGGATGCGGCCGCGCGGCGCCGCGCCGGCGGTCACCCGCAGCCGGATGCCCCGCCGCAGCGCGACGTTGACCGTGATCGAGCCGGGGTGGAGGCAGTTGAGGGGCCAGAGGTCGAGCGTGCCGCCGGCGAGGTCGGCGCGGACCGGCGCGCTCACCTCGAAGGCGCGCGCGTCCGGGTCGGCCGCGCGGGCCGCGGCCCGCGGCCGCTCAGCCATGGAGCGGCACGGGCGCGGCGTCCTGCAGCGCGGCGAGCGACGGCGGGGCGAGCGGACCCGGCGCCGCGAGCAGCGGCAGCAGCCTCCCGGCCCACTGCGAGAAGCGCTCGAGCTCCGCCGCCGGCAGCGGTGCGCCGGGCTCGTGGCCGAGCCCCATCGGGTTGAGGTGCCGGCCGTTCTGCGTGACGCGGTAGTCGAGGTGCGGCCCGGTCGCGAGGCCGGTCGCGCCGACGAAGCCGATCACCTCGCCCTGGCGCACGCGGACGCCCGGCGCGATCCCGGCGGCGATGCGCGAGAGGTGGAGGTAGCCGGTGACGTAGCCGTCGGCGTGCCGCAGCTCGACCGCGTTGCCGCCGCCGCCGCGCCAGCCGGTGAACGCAACGACGCCGTCCGCCGTCGCCATCACCGGGGTGCCGACCGGCGCCGCGTAGTCGACGCCCCAGTGCGGCAGCCGCACGCCGAGGATCGGGTGGAGACGCGAGAGCGAGAAGCGCGAGGTGAGGCGCGAGAACTTGAGCGGCGCGCGGAGGAAGCGCTTGCGCAGCGGCCGCCCCCGCTCGTCGTAGTAACTGGCCTTGGCGCCCCCGGTCGCGTAGCCGACCGCGGCGACGCGCCGCCCGCGGTTGGTGTAGCTCGCCGCCAGCAGCGGCCCGTACGCCACCGTCCGCCCGCCGCTCGAGACCTTCTCGACCAGCACCGCGAAGGTGTCGCCCTCGCGCACCTCGCGGTGGAAATCGACGTCCCAGGCGAACAGGTCGGCGAGGCTGACGGCGAGGTCCTCCTGCTCGCCGGCCGCTGCGACCGCGTCGAACAGGCTTGACCGCACGGTGCCGCCGACGACGACCAGCGCGCGCTCCACCGGCCGCGCCTCGGTGCTGGCGCGGACCGCGCCGCCGTCGCGGGTGAGGACGACGGTCGAGCGCCAGTCCGGCGTCAGGCGCAGGGCGCGCACCTCGCCGGGGAACACGGTCTCCACCTCGGCCGCAAGCCCGACCGGCAGGCTGCGCAGCGAGAGCCTCGCCCCCGCCGCCGCCAGCCACTCCGGCACCTGCGGGCGCGGCACGCCGAGGCGCTCGGCGAGGGCCGCCAGCGTCTCGCCGCCGCGGAGCGCGCCGCGCGCGGTCGAGCTCGCGAGCGCGAACGGCGACACGGTCAGCCGGTGCAGCATCAGCGGTTCCTGGGCGACGCGTGCGGCCGCCAGCCAGGCCGCGAACCCAAGCAGCGCGGCCGCGACGGCCGCGAACGCCGCGTCCGAGCGCCTCACCGCTTCGCCAGCCCTGCGAGCAGCGCCCGCACGTCGGCCGCGGCCGGGCCGCAGCGCGCCCGCACCGACCCGTCGCGCTCCACCAGCAGGACGGCCGGGGCCTTGGTCACCTGGAAGTACCGCACCAGCTCGCCGTGCGTGTCGATCACGCGGACGAGCTTGTCCTCGGCCGGCGCGCCGCCGCCGGCCGGCGCCGCGCTGCCCTCCTGGAACACCACGACCGCCGCGGGCCAGCCGTTCCTCGCGGCGGCGCCCTCGATCTCGGGGACGAGCTTGGCAAACGCCGCCGCCTGCGGCAGCCAGGAGTTCCAGAACACCAGCACGACCGGGCCGCGCGCGACGAACTCGGGCAGCGAGAAGCGCGCGCCGGTGGAGGTGTGCAGGTCCTCGCCCGGCCCGGTCAGCGCCAGGGCGACGAGCAGGGGGCAGACCGGCAACAACACGCGGTCATGCTAGCAAACGCCCGCGCCGCCCGCCGTAAGCGGGCGCACCTTCCGGCTCAGTGCTGCAGCTGCGAGCCGACCGCCGCCGCCGCGCCTTCGCCGAAGTAGCGGTCGACGTCGATGTTCTCGGAGCGCAGGCGGTGCGGACGGTGGTGCAGGTAGTTGTAGCGCACGCCGAACGACAGCAGCGCGCGCTCCAGCATGCGGCGGCCGCGGTACAGGCGCGACATCACGGTGCCGACCGGAATCGCGAGGATGTCGGCGATCTCCTTGTAGGCGTAGCCCTCGATGTCGGCGAGCAGCACCACCACCTTGTAGTTGTGGGGCAGCGCGACAAGCGCGCGCCGTACCTCGCTGTCGAGCGACGCCTCCATCAACTCGTCCTCGGGGGTGCGGGTCGCGCCCGAGTCGTTGCTCACCAGCGCCGATTCGAACGTCTCCTCGAGCTCGGCGAAGTCGACCTGCGCCGGGAGCTGCTTGCGCCGGCGGTACTCGTTGATGAACGTGTTCTTGAGGATCTTGAACAGCCACGCCTTGAGGTTGGTGCCGGGCTGGAACGACGCGTAGTGGCGGAACGCCTTGAGGTACGTCTCCTGCAGCAGGTCCTCCGCGTCCTCGGAGCTGCGCGTCAGTCGGAGCGCCGTCTTGTACAGCTGGTCTCGGAAGGGAAGCTCGCCACCTTTGAAGTCCCAGGACCCCAGGTTGCTCATACTCGCCTCCACTCGACCGACAATATTAATTGAGTCGGAGTTGCAATGTCAATACCTGGACAAAACATGGACGCGATCGCAGGCCGTCCGAGCGGGCGCTCCGCGGCGATCCCGCTTCGACCTCCGAACTCGGTTGCTAGCTCGTTTGGATGGAAAGAGTAAACCGCCAGGACCGCCGGTCCGGCCGGCGTCCTGGCGGCATCCACGACCTCGAATCAACCGCGTCGCCGCCCGGCTGCGGGCGGCACCGGACGGCGCGCTCAGGTGACCGCTGTCACGCCGCCGGGATGCGGGCCGGCACTACTTGCCGAGGATGATGAACGCGATCAGCAGGGCGTAGATCACCAGCGACTCGATGAACGCGACGCCGATGATCATGGTGATGCGGACCGGACCGGCCGCGCCGGGGTTGCGGCCCATGCTGGTGCAGGCGGCCGCGACCGCCTTCCCCTGGCCGAACGCGCCGGCGAACGCCGCGACCCCGAGCACGATCGCCGCAGCGACGAACTTCCAGATGTCGCGCGCCACCGGCGCGGCCCCGCCCGTCTCCTGGGCGAACGCCGGCGCCGCCATCGCCACCACCACCAACGCCACCAGAACCGCGAGAACCTGCTTCTTCATCGCATCTCCTCCTTTGCGATCTTCGTCGTGCCTCAGTGCTCCTCTGCGGTCGCCCCGGAGATGTAAACCGAGGTGAGCATGATGAAGATGAACGTCTGGATCGTCGCGCCGAGCGTGCCGAGCCCCATCATCGCCGGCACGAAGAACGGCAGGATGACGAGGAAGATCCCAGTCGCGGTGTGCTCGGCGAAGATGTTGCCGAACAGGCGCAGCGCCAGCGACAGCACGCGCGCGAGGTGCGAGATGATCTCGAGCGGCACCATTAGCGGGAACAGCCACCACACCGGGCCCGCGAAGTGCTTGGCGTAGGCGATCGGCCCCTGTCGGCGGATGCCGACGATGTTGTAGAAGAGGAACGCCGTGATCGACAGCGCGAACGTCGTGTTGGTGTTCGCGGTGGGCGGCTGGAGGAAGAAGATCAGCCCGAACACGTTGCCGATGAAGATGAAGAACGCGAGGCTGGCGATGAACGGGAGGAAGTCCCGGCCCCGGCCGTGGCCGATCACGTCCTCGGTGAGGTTGCGCAGGCCGGAGAGGAGCAGCTCGAGGAGCTGCTGCGCCGTCGAGGGGTGGTCGAGCGAGAGCGTCCGCCGCACCCAGACCAGCAGCACCGCGACGATCACCACCACCAGCAACGCCATCACGACGTGATCGGGGAGCCACACCCCGGCCTCGCCCTCCAGCCCCATCGCCTTCTGCCACGCCACGGACGGCGCGCCGAGGAGCGCCACCAGCAGCGCGTTGAGCGGATGGAACAGGATCGACGATTCGTGGTGCACCTAGGGCTTCTCCTCCCCCCGAACGCCCGCGTCGCTCTTCAGCCCCGCCGCCGCCAGGGCGACGAGGAAACAGCCGATGCCCACCGCCACCGCCCACAACTCGATGCGAGCGCGCAGCGCGTAGAGCGCCACGAACAGCAGGCCCCACAGCCCGTAGCGCGCGGCCAGCACCGACACGGCGCCCCGCGTCACGCGGGGCCTGCCCGGCTGCAAGACCGTCGCCAACAACCCTTCCAGCCAGAGCCCGTTGATCATAGCGACCGCCGCCGTCATGGTCAAGGCGACCGCGCTCCACGGCTTGCCCGCCCAGGTCACGACCGACGCTGCGCCCGCCGTGACGACGGTCCCCGCCGCCAGCGCGCGCCGCATCAGCATGGATCGGAGGTCCCAGGGCTCAAGCCACAGGTCACGGGACCCGGGAGGGAGCGAGGCGGGGTCATGGCTTCTCGTCGCGTTCCGAGTCCGCGGCCTGGTCCTCCTCGCGGCCGATGCGGATCGCGGTGCGCAGCGCGTTGAGGAAGCCGCCGGCCACCCCCAGCGCGGTGAAGATCACGGTGAACCACGGCTCGGTCGAGAAGGTGCGGTCGAGGAACCGCCCGAACACGTAGCCGAGGAGGATCGCGATCGGGAAGGCGAGGCCGAGCGAGGACGCGTCGGCGATGCGCCGGAGTGAGGCCGCGGTGCGCTTGCGCCGCTCGTCGCTCACGGCGAGAGGAACACCCCCACCGAAACCCGCGCCGCGTCGAGGAACGGCGCCGGCAGGATGCCGACCACCAGCACCGCGAGGCCGCACGCCCAGATCACGCGCTCGGTCCACGGCGCGGCCACCAGCGCCGCGGGCTCCGCCTCCGCCCCGTCGCGCAGGTACATCTGCAGCACGATGCTGAAATAGTAGTAGAGCGACACCGCCGACATCAGCACCGCGACCACCACCAGCCAGATGTAGCCGGCGTTGACCGCCGCGGCGAACAGGTAGAGTTTGCCCATGAACCCCGCGGTGGGCGGGATCCCGCCCAGCGAGAGCATGAACAGCAGCATGCCGAACGCGGCGAGCGGGTGCTTGCGCGCGAGGCCGGCGTAGTCCTGCACCGTCTCGCCGGCGTAGCCGCGCGACTCCAGCATCACCACGAAGCCGAACGCGCCGAGGTTGGTCACGGTGTAGACGAGCATGTAGAACAGCACGCTCTGCACGCCCGCCGCGCCGCCGGCGACCAGGCCGACCAGCGCGTACCCGGCGTGTGCGATCGACGAGTAGGCGAGCAGCCGCTTCACGTTCTTCTGCGTCAGCGCGGCGATGTTGCCCCACACCATGGTGAGTGCCGCGGCGGCGCCGACCATGACGCGCCACTGGCCGTCGATCGGGCCGAGCCCGCCGAGGAACACGCGCAGGAAGATCGCGAACCCCGCCGCCTTCGGTCCCACCGAGAGGAACGCCGTGATCGGCGTGGGCGCGCCCTCGTAGACGTCGGGCGTCCAGACGTGGAAGGGCACCGCGGCGACCTTGAACAGGAAGCCGCAGGCGAGCAACGCGACGCCGACCAGCGCGGCGGTCGGCGCGTGCCCCGAGTGGACCGCGGCGGCGAGCGCGACGAGGTCGAGCGTGCCGGTGGTGCCGTAGATCAGCGACAGGCCGTAGATCAGGATCCCGGAGGAGAGCGCGCCGAGCACGAAGTACTTCGCCGCCGCCTCGTGCGACTTGACCTCGCGGCGGAAGTAGCCGGCGAGCACGTAGGTCGACATCGCCATCAGCTCGAGGCCGACGTAGATCGCGGCCAGGTTTGTGCCCGAGGCCATCGTCATCATGCCGACGGTGGCGAACAGCACCAGCGCGTGGTACTCGCCCGGCCGGTAGTCGTTGCGCTCGAGGTAGTCGAGCGAGAGCAGGATCGCGAGCGCCGAGGAGATCAGGAACAGCGACTTGAAGAAGATCGCGAACGGGTCGAGTGCGAACATCCCCGCGAAGTAGCGGACCGCGGGGTCGACCGCGCCGGCGGCGAACCACAGCGCCAGCGCGGTGGCGGCGAGGGAGAACATCGCCGCGGCGCCGAGGACGCGGTGCTGGCGCTTGCCCGTCGCCAGGCCGGCGAGGAGCACGACCATCGCGAGCGCGGCGAGGACCAGCTCGGGCAGCAGGGCGACGAGGTCGGCGCGCATCGCGGTGGCCTCAACGCTCCGCGGCGTGCGTCGGCGCGCCCGCCGCGCCCGGGAGTTGGGCGACGCCGCGGTTGAGGTAACCCGGGTCCACCACCTCGACGATGCGCTTCACCGACGGCTCCATGATGCGGAAGAACGGCTTGGGGTAGAGCCCGATCCAGAAGCACATCACGATCAGCGGGATCAGCGTCCACTGCTCGCGCAGCCCGACGTCCTTGAGCGTCTTGTTCTCCTCGTGGGTGATCTCGCCGAAGAACGCCCGCTGGTACATCCACAGCATGTAGCCCGCGCTCAGCACGATCCCGGTCGCGGCCAGCACCGCCCAGGCGGTGGACACGGTGAAGGCGCCGATCAGGATCGTGAACTCGCCGATGAAGCCGTTGAGCGTGGGCAGGCCGATCGAGGCCATGGTGATGACCATGAACAGCATGGCGTAGATCGGCATGACCTTGGCGAGGCCTCCGTAGTCCGCGATCATGCGAGTGTGGCGGCGCTCGTAGATGATGCCGACGAGCAGGAACAGCCCGCCGGTCGAGAGGCCGTGGTTGATCATCTGCAGCACCGAGCCCGACAGCCCGTGCGGGTTCAACGCGAACATGCCGAGCATGCAGAAGCCGAGGTGCGACACCGACGAGTACGCCACCAGCTTCTTCATGTCCTTCTGCGCCATCGCCACCAGCGCGCCGTAGACGATGCCGACGATCGCCAGCGCGACCACCCACGGCACCGCCTTGCGCGTCGCGTCGGGCAGCAGCGGCAGCGAGAAGCGGATGAAGCCGTACGTCCCCATCTTCAGCAGGACGCCCGCCAGGATCACCGACCCCGCCGTCGGCGCCTCGACGTGGGCGTCGGGGAGCCAGGTGTGGAACGGGAACATCGGCACCTTGATCGCGAAGCCGACGAAGAACGCGAGGAAGATCCAGAACTGCAGTCCGGCCGGGATCTGCGGCGCGATCTTGTACAGTTGCGTCACGTCGAAGGTCGGCGCGTTGCCCAGGCCCGGCAGACCGATCGCCTTCAGCCCCGACGAGTTGTAGAAGTAGAGGGCGAGGATGCCGACCAGCATCAGCACCGAGCCGACCAGGGTGTAGAGGAAGAACTTGATCGCGGCGTAGAGCTTCCGCGGCCCGCCCCAGACCCCGATGAGGAAGTACATCGGCACCAGCATGACCTCCCAGAACACGTAGAAGAGGATGAAGTCGAGGGAGATGAACACCCCGAGCATGCCGGTCTGCAGTAGGAGCAGGAAGACGTAGTACTCCTTCTGGCGGTGGGTGATCGCGGTGAACGAGGAGTACACCGAGATGAAGCCGAGCAGCGTCGTGAGCAGGATCAGCAGCACCGAGATCCCGTCGACGCCGACGAAGTACTTCGCGCCCACCGACGGGATCCACTCCCGCGCGTAGGTGAGCTGGAACGCCGGGCCAGCCGGGTCGTAGACGAACCAGAGCGGGACGGAGAGAGCGAAGTCGAGCCCGGCCACGACGGTGGCGACGGTCTTGATCGCCTTGGCCTGGTCGCTCTTGAGCAGGAAGATGATGACCAGGGCGCCGAGCAGCGGCACGAAGCAGATCACGTTCAGCAGGTTGGTGGCAAAACCCATCGCATCCCCCTCAACGGCCGAGCCACAAGGCTGCGGCGACCATCAGCACGAACCCCACCGCCATCACCAGTGCGTAGCCCTGCACCACGCCCCACTGCGCCCGCCGCAGCACGCCGCTCATCCAGCCGTAGAAGCGCGCCAGCAGGTTCACCGCCCCGTCGACGACGTTGAGGTCGAAGAAGCCCGAGAGGAACGACGTGCCGACCGTGAGGTGGCGCGCGCCGTTGACCGCGCCGTCCACCACGCGGGCGTCGAAATCCCAACAGCCGCGCGCCAGCGCCATCGTGCCGGCCACCGCGGTCGCGTCGTACGCCTCGTCGACCCAGTACTTGTTGGCGACGGCGGCGTAGAGGCCGGGGAAGCTCTCGGCCAGGCGCTGGGGCCGCACCCCCGCCTCGGGGCCGAAGTAGAACCGCCGCGCGAGCAGGATCCCGCCCACCGCCACCGCCACCGACAGCGCGATCAGC
>DATIYW010000161.1:0-5199 GCA_035517415.1 Thermoanaerobaculaceae bacterium | reverse complement strand
AGTCGTTCTGAATAGCCCCCGGGGAACGACAACGACGTGGCCAGTGGTCAGTGGCCCGTAATGCGCCGCAACGAACCCGCAGCAAACGGCCCTCGGGCGCGACCAGATCGACGCCCTTGATTCGTCCTCAGCGGGCGACGGGCCACGCGCCGCGGGCCACGGGGCTCAGGCCCACCCGAGACCGCAGGCGCGGCGGCACGCCGCCATCACCCCGCCGACCACCGCGCGGGCGCGCTCGGCGCCGCGCTGCAGCGTGGCGTGGACGAACGCCGGGTCGCGCTCGAGCTCCTCGCGCCGGATGCGCGCCTCGCGGAAGGTGTCGAGGATGAGGGCGAGCAGGCGCTTCTTGACCTCGCCGTAGCCGGTGCCGCCCTCGGTGAACATGCGCTTCGCGGCCGGCCACTCGGCGGCGGGCGTGAAGAGCTTGAGCAGGGCGTAGAGCGAGTTGCCGCGCGTCGGCTTCGGCTCCGCGACCGGCGTCGAGTCGGTGACGATCGACATGACGCGCTTCTTGAGCTCGCCCTCCGGGGCGAAGATCTCGAGCGTGTTGCCGTAGGACTTGGACATCTTCTGCCCGTCGATGCCGGGCACCACCGCGACCTCCGGCAGGATCAGCTCCGCCGGCACCTTGAGCAGCTGCCCGCCGTAGGTCTGGTTGAACGCGGCGGCGATGTCGCGCGTCATCTCGAGGTGCTGCTTCTGGTCCTTGCCCACCGGCACCTTGTCGGCGTGGACGATGAGGATGTCGGCGGCCATCAGGACGGGGTAGGCGAAGAGCCCGTGGTTGGGCGAGATCCCCTTCGCCACCTTGTCCTTGTAGGAGTGGCCGCGCTGCAGCAGGCCCATCGGCGTGACGGTGGAGAGCATCCATGCCAGCTCGCCGACCTCCGGGATGTCCGACTGGCGGTAGAGCACCGAGCGGTCGGGGTCGAGCCCGAGCGCGATGTAGTCGGCGGCGACGCGGAACGAGTTCTCGCGCAGCTCCGCGCCGTCCTTGATCGTTGTCATCGCGTGCAGGTCGGCGACGAAGTAGAACCCCTCGTTGCCGGCCTGGTTCTGCAGCTCGACGAACTGGCGGATCGCGCCGAAGTAGTTGCCGATGTGGAGCTTGCCGGACGGCTGCACGCCCGAGAGAATGCGCATCGAACCTCCAGGGCCGGAATACTACCAGTTGACGGCTCCCCCACCCACCCGTTCGAAGGTCGGAGGCCGGAAGTCGAAGACACGAACCACCTGGAGGCCTCGCGGGGGGCCTCCCACTCTTGCCTTTCGACCTTTGGCTTTCGACCGCCTTACCGGAGCGCGAGCGGCCGCTCGACCGCCGCCTCGCCCGCGTGGTGGACGTTGGCGATCACGGCCTTGCCCGCCTCTGCGACCAGCTCGACCGGCCGGCCTACGACCGCCTTGCCGAAGCCGCCGGCGAGGTGCGCCGGGGCGCCGCCGCCCTGGTAGGCGCCGAGGATCGAGCGGACGTAGCTGCGCGTCTCGTCGAACGGCGGCACGCCGCCGTGCTTGGTCACCGCTTCCGGCCCGGCGTTGTAGGCGGCGAGCGCCAGCGTCAGGTCGGAGTTGAAGCGCTGCAGCAGGTCGCGCAGGTAGTGGACGCCGGCGCGGAGGTTCTCGAGCGGGTCGAAGATGTTGCGGACGCCGTACAGCTGCGCGGTCTCGGGCATCAGCTGCATCACGCCGCGCGCGCCCCTGGCGCTGACCGCGCGCGGGTTGTAGCCGGACTCCATGCGGATGACGAGATCGACGAGCTGCGGGTCGAGGCCGTGCTTCTTCGCCGCCTCCTGCACCGCCGGCCAGAGCTGGTTACGGCGCTCGGCCTGGCCGTCCGGCACCGGGCTCGGCGCGCCGCCGGCTGCGGGGACGTTGATCACGCGGCGGGTGCCGTCGGGGGCGGTGAAGATGAACACGCCCGCCGAGCGGTCGCCCGCCCACAGCGGCACGGCCACGAGCACGGCCACGATCACGATCGCGCGCCTCAACCCAGCAACTCCTCCACGACCTTGGGCGCCAGCCGCAGCGCCTCGCCGAGCTTCGCCGGCGACTTGCCGCCCGCCTGCGCGATCGTCGCCCGCCCGCCGCCCCGCCCGTCGACGACCGGCGCCAGGCGTTTGACGATCTCGCCCGCGCTCAGCCGCGCGCCCAGGTCCTCGGTCACGGCCACCAGCAGCGTTGCATCGTCGCCGCTGGCCATCCCCAGCACGACGACTCCGGTACCCAATTTACCACGGAGCGCGTCCGCCAGGGTGCGCAGCTCGGGCGTCGCCATCTCCGGCGCCTCGCGGACGAGGAGCTTGACGCCGCGCACCTGCTGCACCTCGACCTCGCCGCCGCCGCCCGCCGCGAGCTTGAGCTTGAGCGACTTGGCCTCCTGCTCGAGGGTGCGGATCCGCTTCTCGGTCGCCTCGAGGTGCGACGGCAGCCCGTCGAACGGCACGTTGGCCTGCCCCGCCGCGAGGCGCAGCCAGCGGTGGTAGTTCTGGAACAGCTCGATCGCGCCCCGCCCGCTCACCGCCTCGATGCGGCGCACGCCGGCGGCGATGCCGCGCTCCGACACCACCTTGAACGCGCCGATGTCGCCCGTGCGCCGGACGTGGCAGCCGCCGCACAGCTCGCGCGACACCGCCCCGTCGGCGACCGACACCACCCGCACCACCTCGCCGTACTTCTCGCCGAACAGCGCCATCGCGCCCGCGGCGCGCGCCTCCTCGATCTTCATCAGGCGCGTCCCCACTTCGTAGTTGGCGCGCACGTTCTGGTTGACCAGCGTCTCGATCGCCTCGAGCTGCTCCGGCAGCAGCGGCTGCGCCCACGAGAAGTCGAAGCGCAGGCGCTCCGGCTCGACCAGCGAGCCGGCCTGCTGCGCGCTCGGCCCGAGCACGCGGTGGAGCGCGGCGTGGAGGAGGTGGGTCGCGGTGTGGTTGGCCTGCGTGTCGAGGCGGCGGCCGCGGTGGACCTCGGCGCGCACCGCGGCGCCGCGCGCGAGCACGCCCTGCTCGACCGTCACGCGGTGCACCACCAGCCCCGCCAGCGGGCGCTGCGTGTCGTGCACCGTGGCGCGGCCGCCCTCCCACGAGAGCGTGCCCTGGTCGCCGATCTGCCCGCCGGACTCGGCGTAGAACGGCGTCCGGTCGAGCACCACCTCGCCCTCGCCGGAGAGCATGTCGAGCTCGCCCTTTGGCCCGAGCAGCGCGACGACCTTGGCGCCGGAGAGGGCGAACTCCTGGTAGCCGGTGAACTCGGTCGCGACGCCCCGGCCGGAGAGCGTCTCGTACTCCTCGCGGAACTTCGCGAGCAGGTCGCCCTTCCAGCTCTCCTGGCCGCGCGCCCGCACCGCCTCCAATCGCGCCTCGAAGCCGGCGCGGTCGACCTTGAGCCCCTCCTCGGCGGCGAACTCGTCGAGGATGTCGAGCGGCAGGCCGTGCGTCTCGTAGAAGTAGAACGCGGTCTCGCCCGGCAGCGTCGTGCCGCCCGAGCGCTTGAGGCGCTCGAGCTCGCGCCCGACCAGGTCGGTGCCGACGTTGAGCGTGCGGGAGAACTTCTCCTCCTCGGCGCGCAGCAGCGGCTCGACCACCGGCCAGCGCGCGACCAGGTCGGGGTAGGCGTCGCGCATGATCGCAACCACGGTCGGCGCGACGTCGGCGAGGAACACGCCGTCGAAGCCGAGCGCGCGGCCGTAGCGCAGCGCGCGCCGGATGATGCGGCGCAGCACGTAACCGCGGCCCTCGTTGGAGGGGAGCACGCCGTCGCAGAGCAGGAACGTCGCCGCCCGCACGTGGTCGGCGATGACGCGGAAGGCGGGCCCGTCCTCGCTCGCGGCGTGGTAGGGGCGCTGCGCCAGCTCGACGACGCGGGCGATGATCGGGGTGAAGCCGTCGGTGTCGAACGTCGACTCCACGCCCTGCATCACCTTCGCCATCCGCTCCAGGCCGGCGCCGGTGTCGACGCAGGGGCGCGGCAGCGGGTGGAGGTGGCCGGCGGCGTCGCGCTCGAACTGCATGAACACGAGGTTCCAGATCTCGACCGTCTCGTCGCCCGGCCCGTTCACCAGCTCGGCCTTGTTGCCGGCGAGGTCGGCGCCCTGGAAGTAGTGGATCTCGCTGCACGGCCCGCACGGACCGGTCTCGCCCATCGCCCAGAAGTTGTCCTTCTCGCCGAAGCGGAGGATGCGGTCGGGGGCGGCGCCGACCTCCTCCCACAGCCGGGCGGCCTCGTCGTCGTCGGTGTAGACGGTGAACCAGAGGCGCTCGACCGGGAGGGCGTAGACCTTGGTCAGCAGCTCCCAGGCGAAGGCGATCGCGTCGGCCTTGAAGTAGTCGCCGAACGAGAAGTTGCCGAGCATCTCGAAGAACGTGTGGTGGCGCGCGGTGTAGCCGACGTTGTCGAGGTCGTTGTGCTTGCCGCCGGCGCGCACGCACTTCTGGCACGACGCGGCGCGGGTGTAGTCGCGCTGCTCGCGGCCGACGAACACGTCCTTGAACTGGTTCATGCCGGCGTTGGCGAACAGCAGCGTCGCGTCGCCGGCGGGGATCAGCGAGGAGGACGGCACCACGCGGTGGCCGCGCGCGGCGAAGTAGTCAAGGAAGGTCCGGCGGATCTCCGGCGTGGTCGGTTTCTTCTTGGTCTTCGGCGTCATCTGGCTCTCCCGCGGCGCGCTCGACGGCGTCCAGCACCTCGGCCATGGCGAAGCCGCGTGCGAGCAGATACCGTACCATTTTCCGCCGGACCGCGGGAAGCCGACGGAACTCCGCGTAGCGCCGCACCGCCTTGCCCATCGCGACCGCCAGCGCCGCCGCCGACTCCTCGCTCCCCAGCTCCGCGATCGCCGACTCCGACTCCTCCGCGCCGACGCGCCGGCCCCGCAGCGCCGCGCCGGCGCTGCGCCGGCCGAAGCCGCGCCGGGTCTGGTCGTGCACCACCATGCGGGCGAGCTGCGCGTCCTCGAGCAGGCCGAGCCGCCGCAGTCGCGTCAGCTCGGCGGCGACCTCGACCGCCCCGAAACCCTTGCGGGTGAGGCGCTGCTTCACCTCGGCGGCCGAGAGCGCGCGCCGCGCCAGCATTCGCAGCGCGGTCGCGTGGACGTCCCCGCCCCCGCCGCCCCGTGCCTGGCCTTCGCGCATGCCACGATTCTAGGACGCAGCCACATTCGGGGGTCGCAGCCCGGCGATCGGGCGCTCGGAGGCGATGAACGTG